>NZ_JBHVWW010000011.1:0-110192 GCF_042882025.1 Kitasatospora sp. NPDC058243 | reverse complement strand
ACTTGGTGTGGATTGCTCCCATTGGGAGGAAAAAAGGGGGGAAAGAGAAACGCTTACCCAGGATCCTCCCCCCCCCGCGGGAGGGGCTTCTGCGGGGGGGGAGGGCGCCCCGCCCCCCTCCCCACTCCCGCAACACTCCCGCAACACTCCCGCACCGCCGCCGAGCACCCGCCCAGAACCAGCTCAGCGACTGCCGACCGCCTGCTTCACCAGCGTCCGCCCGAAGTCCCACATCAGCCCGCTCCCCCGGTGCGCGTCATCCATGATGTCGGTGAAGGCGTCCACGAACCGGTCGACGTCGCGCTCCGTGATGATCAGCGGCGGGATCAGCTTGATCACCTCCAGGTGGTCACCGGACACCTGGGTCAGGATCCGGTGCCGCTGGAGCAGCGGGACGACCACCATCTGGGCGAACAGCCCCTTGCGCGCCGCTTGCAGGGCCGTCCAGCCGGTGCGCAGCTTGAGCGACTTGGGCCGGCCGAACTCGATGCCGATCATCAGACCCCGGCCGCGCACCTCGGCGAGCAGCTCGTACCGGTCGACCAGTGCGGCCAGCCGCTCGCGCAACTGATCGCCGACCTGACGCGCGTTCTCCACCACCTTCTCCTCGCGCATCACCTCCAGGGTCGCCAGTCCGGCCGCCATCGCCTGGGCGTTGGCACCGAAGCTGGCCGAGTGCACCAGCACCCGGTCCATCGAGGAGTACACCTTCTCGAAGATCCAGCTCTTGCCGAGCGTCGCCCCGACCGGCACGTAGCCGCCGGAGAGCGCCTTGGCCGCGCAGACCAGGTCGGGCAGCACGCCCTCCTCGTGCTGGTAGGCGAAGAACTCGCCGGTACGGCCGATCCCGGTCTGCACCTCGTCGCAGATCAGCAGCGCCCTGTGCTCGTGCAGCAGGGCCTGCGCGGCACGCAGCCAGCCGGGCGGCGGCGCCAGGACGCCCTTGCCCTGGATCGGCTCGACGATCAGGGCGGCGACGTCGCCGCGCTTCAGCTCCCTGGCCAGCGCGCCGAGGTCGCCGAGCGGGATGGCGGTGTCCGGCAGCAGCGGATCGAAGCCCTTGCGGAAACCGCTCTCCCCGTTGACGGAGAGCGAGCCGGTGGTCAGCCCGTGGAAGGCGTGGTCGGCGTACAGGACGCGCCTGCGGCCGGTGGCGTACCGGGCGAACTTGAGCGCGGTCTCCACCGCCTCGGTGCCGCTGTTGCCGAAGAACACCCGGTCCAGCCCGGGCGCGTACGAGAGCAGTCGCTCGGCGAGCAGCCCGGGCAGCGGCGAGCAGTCGAAGCGGACCAGGTCCGGCAGGTCGAGGTCCATCACCTGCTGGATCGCCGATCGCACGACCGGGTGGTGGCGGCCCAGCGCGAAGATGCCGAAGCCGGCCAGCATGTCGAGGTACTCGTTGCCCTCGGCGTCGTAGAAGTACGGGCCCTTGGCGCGCTCGTAGTACTTGTCGAAGCCGATGGTGTGCAGCATGCGCGGCAGCTGCGGGTTGAGGTGGCGGCCGTGCAGCTCGTACCGCTCGGCGCCGCGTTCGGCGATCAGCGCGGCGAGGTCGAAGCTGGCGGCGGTGCGGTCGGGGTCAGCCGGCATGGCGCTGGTTCGCTCCTCGGTTCGGTAGCAGATTCTTGGCGAAGACGGCGGTCTGGGCGGCGACTCCGGTGCCGGTCAGGCCGGTCTCCTCCAGGATCTCCCCGCGCGCGGCGTGGCCGAGGAACTCCTGCGGCAGGCCGAGCACCCGCACCGGCACGTCCACGTCGGCGTCGCGCAGCGTCTGGGCGACGGCGGCGCCGACGCCACCGGTGCGGCCGTTGTCCTCGACGGTGACGACCAGCCGGTGGGCGGCGGCCAGTTCCGGCAGGGCCGGGTCGACCGGTTTGACCCAGCGGGGGTCGACGACGGTCGCGGTGAAGCCCTCGGCGAGCAGCAGCCGGGCGGCGTCCAGGCAGGCGGCGGCGGTGGTGCCGACCGCGACCAGGAGGATCTCCGACGGCCGGCCGGTGCGCAGCAGGACGTCCATCCCGCCGATCCGCTCGACGGCCGGCACGGCGGGCCCGATGGTGGCCTTGGGGAAGCGGACCACGGTGGGGGCGTCCTCGACGTCGACGGCCTCGCGCAGCTGGGCCCGCAGCTGGTCGGCGTCGCGCGGGGCGGCGAGCCTGAGGCCCGGGACGACCTGGAGGATCGACATGTCCCACATGCCGTTGTGCGAGGCGCCGTCGCTGCCGGTGACCCCGGAGCGGTCGAGGACGAAGGTGACGCCGAGCCGGTGCAGGGCGACGTCCATCAGGACCTGGTCGAAGGCCCGGTTCAGGAAGGTCGCGTAGACGGCGACGACCGGGTGCAGGCCGCCGGTGGCGAGGCCGGCGGCGGAGGTGACGGCGTGCTGCTCGGCGATGCCGACGTCGAAGGTGCGCTCCGGGAAGGCCTTGGCGAAGCGGGCCAGGCCGACCGGTTGGAGCATCGCCGCGGTGATCGCCACCAGGTCGGGCCGCTCGGCGCCGAGCGCGACCAGTTCGTCGCCGAACACCGAGGTCCAGGAGACTCCGCCGCTGGGCGAGATCGGCAGGCAGGTGTACGGGTCGATCGGGTTGACGGCGTGGAAGCGGTCGGCCTCGTCCTGTTCGGCGGGCCGGTAGCCGCGCCCCTTGACGGTGAGGCAGTGCACGATGACGGGGCCGCCGAAGTTGCGCGCCTGGCGCAGCGCCTGTTCGACGGCGCCGAGGTCGTGGCCGTCGATCGGCCCGAGGTACTTCAGCCCGAGGTCCTCGAACATGCCCTGGGGCGCGAAGGCGTCCTTGAAGCCCTTCTTGGCCCCGTGCAGCGCGTCGAAGATCGGCTGGCCGACGAGCGGGGTGCGCTGCAGCGCGCCCTTGCCGAGGGCGAGGAAGCGTTCGTACCCCTGGGTGGTGCGCAGGGTGGCCAGGTGGTTGGCGAGGCCGCCGATGGTCTTGGCGTAGGAGCGCTCGTTGTCGTTGACGACGATGACCAGCGGCCGGTCGCGGGCCTCGGCGATGTTGTTGAGCGCCTCCCAGGCGAGCCCGCCGGTGAGCGCGCCGTCGCCGATCACCGCGACGGTGTGCCGGTCGTGCTGGCCGAGCAGTCGGGCGGCCTTGGCGAGGCCGTCGGCGTAGGACAGGGCGGTGGAGGCGTGCGAGTTCTCGACCAGGTCGTGTTCGGACTCGCCGCGCGAGGGGTAGCCGGAGAGCCCGCCCTTCATCCGCAGCCGGGAGAAGTCCTGGCGGCCGGTGAGCAGTTTGTGGACGTAGCTCTGGTGGCCGGTGTCGAAGACGATCCGGTCGTACGGGGAGTCGAAGACCCGGTGCAGGGCGATGGTCAGCTCGACCACGCCGAGGTTGGGCCCGAGGTGGCCGCCGGCGCGGGTGACGGCGTCGATCAGGAACGCGCGGATCTCGTCGGCGAGCAGCGGGAGTTCGGCCGCCGGAAGCTTTCGCAGTTCGGCCGGTGACGTGACGCTGGAGAGCAGTGACATGGGTACACCTCACGACTCGGAGTGGCGCGGCGGTACCGCCGCCCGGCGGGGGCGGGGCCGGCCCGGGCGCGGGGCCCGGGCCGGACGGGGTGTCCTCGGGAGCGGTGGCGCGGTCGAACGACCGGCTCAGTGGCCGCGGTTGGCGCCGATGGTCTCGGTGATGGCGCGCAGCGACTCCTTGAGCGAGCCCATGGTGGCGAGTACGGCGGTCGGCTCGTAGCCGCAGTGCGCCATGCAGTTGGCGCAGCGCGGGTCCTTGCCGCGGCCGTACTTGCTCCAGTCGGTCTTCTCGACGAGTTCGCGGTAGGTGGGCACGTAGCCGTCGGCCATCAGGTAGCAGGGCCGCTGCCAGCCGAACAGCGAGTAGTTGGGGATGCCCCAGGGGGTGCACTCGAAGTCGGCCTTGCCCTCCAGGAAGTCCAGGAAGAGCGGGCTGTGGTTGAGCCGCCAGCGGCTCCGGTTGCCGCCGGCGAAGGCCTTGCGGAAGAGCTCCCGGGTCTGGTCGACGCCGAGGAAGTGCTCCTGGTCGGGGGCCTTCTCGTAGGCGTAGGCCGGGGAGATCATCATCTCGTCGACCTTGAGCTCGTCGTTGAGGAAGTCCAGCACCTCGATGATGGTCTGCGGGGTGTCGGTGTTGAAGAAGGTGCTGTTGGTGGTGACCCGGAAGCCGCGCCGCTTGGCCTCCTTGATCGCCGCCACCGCCTCGTCGAAGGTGCCCTCCTTGGCCACCGACTCGTCGTGCCGCTCGCGCATGCCGTCGATGTGCACGGCGAAGGTGAAGTACGGCGAGGGCTTGAACTTGTCCATCTTCTTGCGCATCAGCAGCGCGTTGGTGCAGAGGAAGACGTACTTGCGGCGCTCGACGAGCTGGCGGACGATCTCGTCGATCTGCGGGTGCATCAGCGGCTCGCCGCCGGCGATCGAGACCATCGGGGCACCCGACTCCAGGACCGCGCCGACCGCCTGGGCCACCGGCATGCGCTGCTTCAGCACACCCGCCGGGTGCTGGATCTTGCCACAGCCCTCACAGGCGAGGTTGCAGGCGAACAGCGGCTCCAGTTCGACGATCAGTGGGAACTTGTCCCGGCGTTTGAGCAGCTTCTGCTGCATGAGGTAGGTGCCGACCCGCACGGTCTGGCGCAACGGCATGGCCATGGCTAGCTCGCCTCCTGGGGGAGCGTCGAGGATGTGGGGTGGTTCAGGTCCGCGGGGCCGGGCCGGGACTCCTGCCGGTACCAGTCGACCAGGGCGGGTACCGCCGCCCGCAGGGTCCGCCAGGCACGCACCCCGGCCGGGAGGGTGCCGGGCCGCAGCAGTTCGCGCTCGGGGGTGTCCACGACCACCCGCAGGACGGCGGCGGGCAGCGTCGGCCGCCGTTCCCGCAGCGCGGCCAGCACGGCGGCGGCCTCCATGTCGACGGCGAGCGCGCCCTGGAGGTGCAGGGCGCGCCGTTCGAGGCCGCGGACGACGTGGTCGGCGGTGTGGTGCACCCCGGCGTGCGCGGTCAGGCCGAGTTCCTTGAGGGCCCTGGCGAGCTCCGGCCCGGAGTCGACGGGGTACAGGTGCCCCTCCGCGTCGCGCACGCCGTCGGCGACCACGATGTCGCCCGGCAGCACGCCCGGGCCGACCGCGGCGCCGAAGCCGGCCACCACGACCGCGCCGTAGCCGCCGGGGGCGGAGCCGAGCAACCGACGGACGGTCAGCGCGGCCCGCCGCCGGCCCATGCCGGTGCGCACCAGCACCGGCGGCCCGCCGGCCGCGCCGCGCCAGTCGCCACCGCGCAGCGCCCAGACCTCGGGGCCCAGCGCGCAGAGCACCAGCAGCGGGGCGGTGGTCACCGCGCCGCCCCGATCGCCGGGGTGTCGCCGTTGCGGCGGCCGAGGGCGGGGCTGCCGTGCAGGTAGCGGCCGAGCGCGGTGACCGGGAAGACCAGCCGGTACAGGTGGTAGTTGATGGAGAAGTCCCACGGGAAGCCGGTGCCGGTGAACTGCGGCTCGTCCCAGGTGCCCTCGGGCAGCTGGGTGCGCACCAGCCAGTCCACGCCGCGTTCCACCGCCGGGTTGGCCCGGCCGTCCGGGCCCTCGCCGGCCGCGAGCAGCGCCATCAGCGCCCACGCGGTCTGCGAGGCGGTGGAGTCGCCGCGCCCGGCCCAACGGGCCGGGTCCTCGTAGGAGCGCATGTCCTCGCCCCAGCCGCCGTCGGTGTTCTGCCGGTCCTCCAGCCAGCGGACGGCGCGCCGGATCGCCGGGTGCTCGTCCGGGACGCCGGCCGCGACCAGGGCGGGCAGCACCGAGCCGGTGCCGTAGATGTAGTTGGTGCCCCAGCGGCCGAACCAGGAGCCGTCCGCCTCCTGGTTGTGCAGCAGCCACTCGACGCCGCGCCGGGTGCGCCGGTCGCGGGCCCGGCCGGTCTCGGCGAGCATCTCCACCACGTGGGCGGTGACGTCGGCGGACGGCGGGTCGACCACCTCGCCGAAGTCGCAGAACGGCAGCTTGTTGGGCAGCGTGCTGGTGTTGTCGACGTCGAAGGCGCCCCAGGCGCCGTTCTTGGACTGCATGCCGAGGTTCCAGAGCACGCCGCGGTCCATCGCCGCATCGACCTTGGCCGGGTCGGGGTGGTCGACCCGGCCCAGCGCGAGCACCACCTCGGCGGTGTCGTCGATGTCGGGGTAGGTGTCGTTCTCGAACTCGAAGGCCCAGCCGCCGGGGGCCAGCGTGGGCCGCTGGACGGACCAGTCGCCGTCCTTGCGGATCTCCTCGCCGAGCATCCA
Organism: Kitasatospora sp. NPDC058243; assembly: GCF_042882025.1. NCBI lineage: Bacteria > Bacillati > Actinomycetota > Actinomycetes > Kitasatosporales > Streptomycetaceae > Kitasatospora > Kitasatospora sp. NPDC058243. Next base: position 103,932 of record NZ_JBHVWW010000011.1, on the reverse strand, counting down.
GTCGACGGCCGAGACCAGCGCCGGGTGGTCGGCCGGCAGCCCGGCGTCGACCAGCGCGATGGTGGCCAGGCAGGTGTCCCAGACCGGGGACTGGCAGGCCTCCAGCCAGCGCCGGCCGTCCTCGGTGTGCACGGTGAAGCGGTCGAAGGAGGAGAGTCCGGCCTGCATCACCGGGTGCTCCAGCTCGTAGCCCTCCAGGTGCAGGGCGATCAGCGAGTACACGGCGGGCGGCTGGATGCCACCCCAGCAGCCGTCGGCCTCCTGCCGTTCGACGATCCAGCGGCAGGCCTGCGAGACGGCGAGCCGGCGCAGCGGGCGCAGGGCTCGGTGGTGGTAGGCGTGCAGGACCTTGTCGAGGCGCTCGAAGAGGCCGTCCCAGCTGGTGGCGGGGGCGAGCGGCCGGTCGGGGTAGGGGTGGTCCGGGTCGGTGTGCAGCTCGGTGAGCGGGAAGGGCGCCGGACGGACGGGGCGGTGGGCCGAGACGACGGTCAGCGGGACGATGGTCTGGCGGGCCCAGCAGCCGAAGGCGTAGATGTTCAGCGGCAGCCACTTGGGCAGGAAGATGATCTCGGGCGGCATCTCGGGGAGCCGTTCCCAGGGCCACCAGCCGAAGAGCGCGAGCCAGATCCGGGTGAAGACCCGGGCGGCCGCGATGCCCCCGGCGGAGCGGACGTACCGCGCGGCGGCCACCATGTGCGGGGCCTCGGGGTCGTCGCCGGCGAGTTTGAGGGCGACGTACGCCTCGACGGTGGTGGACAGTTCGGCCGGCCCGCCGTGGAAGGTGGCCCAGGTGCCGTCCTCCCGCTGCTGGGACCGGATCCATTCGGCGGTGGCCTTGGTCTGGTCCTCGGTCCGGATCCCGAGGAACTGCCGCAGCAGTAAGTCCTCGGCGTCCATGGTGACGTTGGTCTCCAGGTCGCCCTTCCACCAGCCCTCGGAGCTCTGCAGCGAGAGCAGGTGGGTGGTGGCGCGGGCCAGTGCCTCCCGCGCGTCGGCCGCTCCGAGGTCCGCCTCACCGGCCGGCCGGAGCTGGTCGGTGTCTTCGGGCTGCCACCGCCCGGCGCCCAGGAGGGTCGGGGGGCGGTCGCCCACCGCGACCGGCTCGGAATCGTACTCAGGGTCGAGCCGGCCGTCCGCGGTTGCTGTCAACGTAACGTCACCTCTCTCGTACCACCACGAATTCGGCGAGTGCGACGAAGTGCTCGCGCACCTCGTCGGACATGGGCACCTCGTCCAGGGCGGCGAGGGCAGTCGTGTGCTGGCGGCGGGCTTCCTCCTGGGTCCAGGCGCGGCCGCCGGCCTCCTCGATCAGCGCGGCCCGGGCGGCGAGCTCGGGCTCGCCCTCCTCGCCGCGGCCCTTCGGGTCGGCCAGCTGCTCGGCGAGCCGGCGCGAGGCCGCGCCGCCCTCGGCCAGCGCGGCGGCGACCGGCAGGGACTTCTTGCGCTGGCGCAGATCGCCCCAGTGCGGCTTGCCGGTGACCTCGGTGGCGCCCCAGATGCCGAGCAGGTCGTCCACCGCCTGGAAGGCCAGGCCCAGGTGGTGGCCGTAACGCTGGAGCGGTTCGGAGACCTTGTCGTCGGCCCCGGCCAGGACGGCGCCGATCGCCGAGGCGGCCGCCAGCAGCGCCGCGGTCTTGCCGCCCTCCATCTCCAGGCACTCGGCGACGGTGACGCTGTCGCGCTGTTCGAAGGCGACGTCCATGGCCTGGCCGTCGATCAGTCGGCGGGTCGCCGTGGTGAGCAGCCGGACGGCACGCGCGGCGTCGGTGGGGCTCGTACCGCCGGTCACCGCGGCGTCGAGCAGCACCTCCGTGCCGAGCGTCGCCAGGGCGTCGCCGGCCAGGATCGCCTGGGCCGGACCGAAGACCGTCCAGGCGGTGGCCCGGTGCCGCCGGGTCTCGTCACCGTCCATCAGATCATCATGGAGCAGGGAGAAGTTGTGCACCAGTTCAACCGCGACCCCGCCCGGCACGCCGACCTCGGCGGCGGCGCCGGTGGCCCGGGCGGAGAGCAGGGCCAGGGCGGGGCGCACGGCCTTGCCGCCGTCGCCCTTGGCCGGGGTGCCGTCCCGGTCGATCCAGCCGAAGTGGTACGCGGCGACGGTGTCCATCGGTGCGGCCAAACGGGCGACGGCGGACCGTAGCGGCGGGGTGCAGAGCGTGCGGCTGCGGGCCAGCAGCTCCGGCACCGAGACCGGTTCGGCGTGCGCCGTGCCTCCGACGGCGATGCCGGTGCGTGACTCCACGTGCGTTCCCTCTCCCTCGTGGTGCCGGACCGCCCGGGGCGGCCGGGTGCTTGCGCTGTCGGTGCGGCTGGTGTCGATGTGGCCGGTGTCGATGCGGCTCGGGTCGGTGCGGCTGGTGCCGGTGTCACCGCTGTCAGTGCCGCCGGTGCGGCCGGTGTCGTTCCCGCCGGTGCGGTCGACGGGAGGCCCGCCGGCTCTGGCGGGGTCCCCGGCGGCGCCCGCCGTCACCGGGGCCACCTCCCGTCGCCCCGGTCCACCGGGAGCCGGCTGCCGGCCGCGGCGAGCGCCGCGTCGGCCGCGGCGTGGCCGCTGCGCACGGCCCCCTCCATGGTCGCGGGCCAGCCGGTGGCCGTCCACGCGCCGGCCAGCAGCAGGCCGGGGACGTCCGTGCGGGCCGACGGGCGCAGCAGCGCGCTGCCGGGCGCCGGGTCGAAGGTGGCGGTGCGCTCGCGGGTGACGAAGAAGTCCAGCACCTCGGCCCCGGCGGCGGCCGGGAGCAGCCGGGCCAGCTCCGGCAGGTACCGGCGGCGCAGCTCGGCGACCGGCAGGTCGATCTCGTCCTGGACGGCGGACTGCGAGAGCGCCAGGTACTGGGCGCCGGGGTGGGCCCGGCCGAGCCCGGTGCCGGCCAGGCCGGAGTGCGCGGTGCGGTCGAAGACCCACTGCACCGGGGAGCCGAGGGCGGCGAAGAACGGCCGGCGCAGCACCTTGCGGTCGTAGACCACGTGCACGTTGAGGATCGGCGCGGTGCCGAAGTCGGCCAGCCGGTCCTGGCCGGGGAGGGCGTTCGGGGGCAGCAGGGCGGCCGCGCTGTCCTGGGCGCCGGCCAGCACGACGGTCTCGGCGGAGAGCGGCTCCGCGCCGCCTTCCAGATGGACGGCGTGCTGGGGCACCGCCGGCTTGAGCTCCGTCACGCGGGCGCGCAGCAGCACCTTCACGCCGGCGCGTTCCAGCTCGGCGAGCGCCCGGTCGTGGTGGATCACGCCGAGCGGGACGGCGGCCATGCCGATGTCGGAGGCGCCCGGGTCGGAGAGCAGGCCGGTCTTGAAGACCATCGCCGCCAACGCCAGCGACACCTGGTCGGCCCGGGCGTTCAGGGTGGCGACGCCGACCAGGTCCCAGAGGGCGGCGAGGGTGTTCGCGTTCTGCCCGTTGCGGCGCAGCCACTCGCCGAAGGAGATCTCGTCCAGTGCCGGGTCGGCGAGGTCCAGGCCCTGGAGCGCCAGCGCGCCACGGACCACCCGGGCGCGGTCGGCCGGCCCGAGGTGCGGGTAGCGGGCGAGGCTGCCGGCCAGGTGCAGCGGGACGGGCAGGCCGGCCCGGCGCAGCCGCCCGAGGGTGCGCACCGGGGCCGCGTCCGGCCCGGCGACGGAGAGCACCGGGACGTCCAGCCGGTCCTGTACGTGGACCAGCCGGGCGGCGCCGAGCCGCTCCAGCAGGCCGCGGTAGGCGGTGCAGCAGCGCAGGTAGACGTGCTGGCCGTTGTCGACGGTCAGCTCGCCGCGCTGGAAGGAGAACGCCAGCCCGCCGAGCCTGGGCCGCCCCTCGACCAGCGTGACCCGGTGGTCGGCCTCGGCCAGCCGCAGCGCGGCGGTGATCCCGGCCAGGCCGCCGCCGACCACCACGGCGGCCGGGCGCGCGGCATCGGCTCGCCCGGTCATCGGCCCTCCCCCTCGCGATTGCTGGACCGCCCTGCGGCGGTCGCTCCGGCCGGCACGCTCGTGACCGGCCCGGTCCTGGTCAACACTGCTCTGCCCGCTTGTGATTCCCCGCTGACACAGCGTGACAGAACTGCGGTGAGAATCAAGAACGCCCCCCGGCGAGCCCGGAAAGCGCGACGTACGCCTTCTCCCAGCCCGGCAGCGAGACCCGGCCGCGCAGGACGGACTCGGGGTCGGCGGCGATCCGGCCGAGCAGCCGGTGGTAGATCCCCGCCATCGCGGCGGTGCAGGCCCGGCTGCGGCGGTCGAGCATCGGCAGCAGCCGCAGGCCCTCCTCGAAGGCGGCCTGGGCGCGGGCGGCCTCGAAGGCCACCAGGCCGGTGAAGTCGGCGCCGACCGGCGGCCTGGGCAGCGCGAAGCCCTGCTCGCAGCCGAACCGGGCCAGGTCCTCGGCGGGCAGGTAGGTGCGGCCGTTCAGGGCGTCCTCGCGCAGGTCGCGCAGGATGTTGGTGAGCTGCAGGGCCAGGCCCAGGGTGTCCGCGTAGCCGGCGCCGCGCTCGGGGTCGTCGCAGCCGTACACGCCGAGCGAGAGCCGGCCGACCGAGCCGGCCACGCAGCGGCAGTAGACCTTCAGTTCCTCGTAGGTCTGGTACTCGGCGCCCTTGAGGTCCATCTCGACGCCGTCGATCAGTTCGTCGAAGCCGCCGAGCGGGATCGGGAAGCGCCGGGCCGCGTCGGCCAGGGCGACCTTGATCGGGTCGGTGTCGTCCTCGGCGACCACCCCGGCGCGGACCTCGTCCACCAGTTCCCGGGTGCGCACCAGCGCCTCGGCCTTGCGGTCGGACGGAAGGTCCCCGTCGCCGATGTCGTCGACCCGGCGGGCCAGGGCGTAGAGGGCCGACATGGCCAGCCGCTTGGGTTCGGGCAGCAACCGGATGCCGTAGCTGAAGTTGCGTGCCTGAAGTCCGGTGACTGCCTCGCAGTACCGGTACGCCGCCATGACCTGGGCCGACGCCAGTGGTGATGCCGCCACTCGGGCGTTCACCTTCCCTTCGCGAAGATTGCCGCCGCCTTCGCTGCGAGGCGGCGCTTGTCCGGCTTCGCCTGCTGCGCGAGCACGTCGTACCCGGCGTCCTCGATGGCCGCCAGGGCCGCGTACCCGCCGGCGGTGAATCCCGCCAGGAGCAGTCGAAGCCTCCCCCGAACCGTACCTACCAATGGCGCGCCGCGGTCGAGCAGGGTGCGGGCCCGCTGCACCTCGAAGGCGATCAGCTCGCGCACCGGGCCGCTGGCGGTGGGGGCGGCGAGGTCCGCCTCGGTGACGCCGAACCGGGCGAGGTCCTCGGCGGGGAGGTAGATCCGCCCGTGGGCGAGGTCCTCGGCGACGTCCTGAAGGTGTTCGACCACCTGGAGGGCGCTGCAGATCGCGTCGGACAGCTCGATCCGCTCGGGGGTGGCGACGCCGGCGATGGCCAGCACCAGGCGGCCGACCGGGTCGGCGGAGAGGGTGCAGTAGCCGATCAGGTCGTCGTAGCCGGCGTAGCGGGTGGTGGTCTGGTCCACCCGGTTGGCCACGATCAGGCGGCGGAACGGCTCCGGGGTGAGCCCGTGCCGGTCGACCAGCGGGACGAGGCTGCGCAGCAGCGGGTGGCGGGGGCCCTCGGAGGCTCCCGGGTGGAGCGCCGCCTCGAAGACCCGGTCGAGATCGCGCTCCAGTCCGTCCAGCAGTGCGAGGCGGAAGGCGACCTCCTGCGGACTCGGCGGGCCGGACTGGGCCGAAGGAGTGGCGGGAGGCGTGGCCTCGACCCCGAGCAGGGCGGCGGTGGCGGCCGGATCGGCCAGGTCGCCGTCGCCGGCGTCGTCGACCAGCCGGGCGTAGCCGTAGACGGCCATCAGGTCGTCGCGCCAGGCCGCGGGCAGGAAGAACGGGGCGACCGGGAAGTTCTCCGCGCCCGCCTTGTCCAGGGTCTCCCCCGCGGAGCGGTTCACCGACGTATCTCTGGGCTGGGCCGAAGCCGACACTGCTGTCACTCCCCCGTTCTACACCGCTGGGCATCACCGGCCCGACTCGGACACGCGTCCGAGCGGGGGCGCCACCTCCGGCACACCGCCCCCGCGCATACAGCCTGACACCACGGGGCGCGCCGGAGAAGAGCGCCCCGCCCGGCGCACGGGGGCGCTCACCCCCGCGGCGGCGGGCCACCCGGGGTACCGGCGGGGGCGCACGAACAGGGGGCCGGCCCCGGAAATCCCCGGAACCGGCCCCCTGGACGGCTTGTTATTACGGGCGTTCGCCGCGCTCGTAGCGGCCGACGACCTCTTCGGTCGGACCGTCCATGATCAGCTCGCCGGCCTCGATCCAGATCGTCCGCTCGCAAACCTCGCGGATCGAGCTGTTGTCGTGGCTGACCAGGAAGACCGTACCGGCGGACTTGCGCAGTTCGTCGATCCGCTTCTTGCTGCGCTGCTGGAACGCCTGGTCGCCGGTGGCCAGCGCCTCGTCGATCAGCAGCACGTCATGGGTCTTCGCGGCGGCGATGGCGAAGCGCAGGCGGGCGCCCATGCCGGAGGAGTACGTGCGCATCGGCAGCGAGATGAAGTCGCCCTTCTCGTTGATGCCGGAGAACTCGACGATGTCCTCGTAGCGGCTGCGCACGTCGGCCGGCGCCATGCCCATCGCCAGGCAGCCGAGGATGACGTTGCGCTCACCGGTGAGCTCGTTCATCAGCGCCGCGTTCACGCCCAGCAGCGAGGGCTGGCCGTTGGTGTAGATGCCGCCCTTCTCGGTCGGCAGCAGGCCCGCGATGGCGGCCAGCATGGTCGACTTGCCGGAGCCGTTGGAGCCGATCAGGCCGATCGCCTCGCCCTTGTAGGCGGTGAAGCTGACGCCGCGCACGGCGTGCACCTCGCGCACGCCCGCGGAGCGCTTGCGGCTGATGATGCGGCTCATCGCCGAGGTGGCGCTGCCCTTGCCGGAGCCTGCGCCGTGCACCCGGTAGACGATGTGCACGTCGTCGACGACGACGGTGGGCTCGCGGGCGACATCCGCGTCCCTGACGGTGTCCAGCTTGCTCAGTTCGACGTCAGCCACGGCCGTACTCCTCCTCGGCCTTCCAGAAGAAGACGTATCCGATCACGAACATCACGACCGCCCACCCGATGGCGTAGGTCCACTGGTGGAGCGGGAGTTCCTGGTACGAGGGCTGGTGCTTGTTGTAGATGATCGGCGCGAAGGCGTGCCGCAGCAGGTCCATGTAGACCGAGGCCGGGTTGAGGGCCATCAGCGTCTGGATGTACTTGGGCCACTCCTGGATCTTGTCCTGGATGCTGAACATCACGCCGGACAGGAACATCCAGGCCCGCATCACGAAGGGGATCAGCTGGGAGATGTCGCTGGTCTTGGAGCCGAGCCGCGCCATGACCAGGGCGATGCCCGTGTTGAACATCATCTGCAGCACCAGGGCCGGGATGATCAGCAGCCAGGTCCGGCCCGGCTTGATGCCGCTGACCAGCACGGTGCCGACCAGCACCACCATCGAGATCAGCAGCTGCTGGAGCTGGATCACGGTGAACGCGATCGGCAGCGAGGCCCGGGGGAAGTGCAGCGCGCGGATCAGCCCGAGGTTGTCGGCGATCGCCCGGGTGCCGGACTGCACCGCGTTCTGGGTGAACTGGAAGACGAAGACACCGATGCAGAGCCAGGCGATGTAGGTGTCCGGCGGGAAGTTGTCCTTGCTCTTCAGGATCACACCGAAGACCAGGTAGAACACCGCGCAGTTCAGCAGCGGCGTCACGACCTGCCACAGCTGGCCGAGCTTGGCGTCGGTGTACTGGGCCACCAGGCGGGCGGTGGCGAAGGCCCAGATGAAGTGGCGCCGGGCCCAGAGCTGCTTGGTGTAGGCAATCAGGCCGGGCCGCCTGCCGCTCACGGCCAGGCCGTACTTGTCCGCAAGCTGCTTGGGGGTCAGGCCCGCGTCTACCCCCCTGGGGGATGAGAGGCTGACGGGTTCACTCACTGTCGACACATTCGTCCTTCACGCGGGATCGGTCGGGGCGGCCGGTCGACGGGGGTCCGCCGGCCTTGCGCCGATGGGGATCCACTGGATCACGGGGAGAGTCCGGCCGGTGTGTGGTCACCGGCCGCAGCGATCGATCATTCGATCAGATGACCGGTGGCCGGCCCAGCCTGGTCAATCGCCAAACGGTACGCCATCGCATGGGCCGCCGCGGACCGCAGGGTTCGCGCCAGCCCGCCCGGAACCCGCCCCACCAGGCCTTCAGCGCCTCCGAGGAGGGGCGGCGGGCCAGGGTCAGCAGGAACCAGGTTCCCAGATAGAGAGGCACCAACAGGGCCGGAAGGTTCCGTCTGGCGAGCCAAACCCTGTTACGGGCAATGTTGTGGAAGTAGGTGGCGTGCCGGGCGGGCGAGGTCGTCGGGTGGTGCAGCACCACGTCCGCGCGGTAGTCGATGGCCCAGCCGGCGTCCGCCGCGCGCCACGCGAGGTCGGTCTCCTCGTGGGCGTAGAAGAACTCCGCGGGCAGCTGCCCGGCCTGCTCGAACACCGCGCAGCGCACGGCGGTCGCGCCGCCCAGGAAGGTGGTCACCCGGGACGAGCGCAGCGGGTCGCTGGCGCGCAGCCGGGGGACGTGCCGGCGCTGGGTCACGCCGGTGTCGGGGTCGGCGATCCGGAAGGCCACGATGCCCAGCTCCGGGTCGGCAGTGAAGGCCTCGCGCAGCAGGCGGGCCGAGTCGGTGCGCGGCAGGTGCCCGTCGTCGTCCAGGAAGAGGACGGCGTCCACGTCCCGACCGTCGCGGCCGAACAGCTCGATGCCGACGTTGCGCCCGCCCGGGATGCCGAGGTTCTCCGGCAGCTCGACGCTGCGCACGCCCTCCGGCAGCGGCGGCAGCTCGGCGCCCTGGCCCACCACGGCCAGCTCGACCGCCGCGCCCTCCTGGGCGCGCACCGAGTCGATCAGGGCGGCCAGTTCCTCGGGGCGGTTGCCCATGGTGATGATGACGGCTCCGAGGCGGAAGCTCTCCGCGCTGGTCGGGGCGCTCATCGCAGCCTGCTGGAGAGGACGATGCTCAGCAGGTGCAGCACGGTCTGCAGCATGGCGATCGCCGCCAGCGCGACCACCGCGATCCGGGTGAAGAACAGCCCGCCGTGGACGGCGTCGGCGATCCCGGCCGCGAGGATCAGCAGCGAGGCCTCGACCGCGCCGACCAGGCGGTGGAACTTCAGGAAGGAGGCCGCCCGGCGGGCCTTGGCCACCGAGGACGAGCGCGGCACCGAGGCGCTGTCCTCGACCGCCGTCAGGCCGCTGCGGGCCCGGGCCACGTCCACCAGGTCCGTCTCGGACTTGATCAGGATCGCGCCGAGCGCGGCCAGCGTGCCCAGGAACGCCCACTCCCAGTGCGAGCCGCCGCCCTCGCGGTGCAGCAGGTCGGTGGCGCGCAGGCCCAGCCCGGTGAGCAGGGCCGCCTCGGACATGTAGTGGCCGACCCGGTCCAGGTAGACGCCGGTGAGCGAGGTCTGCCGGCGCCAGCGGGCCACCTCGCCGTCCACGCAGTCCAGCAGCAGGTAGACCTGGATCAGCAGGGCCCCCAGGACCGCGCCCGCGATGCCCGGTACGACCAGCGCGACGCCGGCCAGGACGCCGGTGAACATCATCAGGTACGTCAGGCCGTTCGGCGTGATCGCCGTCACGGTGGAGAGCACGCGGGTGATCCGCAGCGAGATCCGCCGCATGTACAGGCGCCCGGCCCAGTGCTCGGCGCTGCGGCGCTGGAGCATGCCCTCCGGGTGGATCACCGCGCGCAGTTCCTCGATCGAGGGCCGGCGGGTCAGGTCCACCGGGGGCCGCTCGGCGCCCGTGGTGGAGGGGTCAGCTGTTGACGGCTTGGACATAGTCGGCGTACGCGTCCCTGATTGCTGAGGGGGAGAGGTCGAGGTGCTCAAGGATGGTGAAGCGCCCCGGGCGGGTGTTCGGAGCGTAGTGCACCGCGTCGGTGAACTCCGCCTCGGTGAAACCGATCTGAGCTGCGGTCACCGGCAGCCCGTGGCTCGCCAGGCGCTCCACGATCAGACCGGTCAGCTCGCGCTCGCCCCGCAGGAAGCTGGCGAACGCGGCGCCGAGGCCGACCTGTTCGCCGTGCTGGGCGGAACGCTTGGGGTACAGCACGTCCAGAGCATGCGAGATCTCGTGGCAGGCACCCGAGGAAGGCCGGGTGCTGCCCGCGATGTTCATCGCGATGCCGGACAGTACCAGGGCTTCCGCGAGGGCCGTGAGGAGGTCCTGATCCTGAGTGTTACCTGGGTGCCGCAGCAGGTTCTCGCCGGCCGAGCGGGCCATCGCCACGGCCAGTCCGTCCACCGGCTCGCCGGTGACCGCGTGCGACAACTCCCAGTCCGCGCAGGCGGAGATGTTGGAGACCACGTCGCCGATGCCGGCTGCCACGAAGCGCGGCGGGGCCTGCCGGATCACGTCCAGGTCGACGATGATGCCGATCGGGCTGGGCACCCCGTAGGAGCCGCGGCCGGCGTCGTTGTCGAGCGTGGAGACCGGCGAACAGATGCCGTCGTGGGCCAGGTTGGTGGCGACCGCGACCAACGGCAGGCCGACCCGGGCGGCGGCGTACTTGGCGGCGTCGATGATCTTGCCACCGCCGAGGCCGACCATCGCGTCGTAGTGTCCGCCGCGCACCGACTCGGCCAGGCGCACCGCGCTGTCCAGGCTGCCGTCGTCGACGTTGTACCAGTCGGCGCCGGGCAGGGCCGGCTCCAGGCGCCGGCGCATCGCCGCGCCCGAGCCGTTGCTGATCGCCACCGCGATCCGGCCCGAGGCGGACAGCCGCTGGTCGGCGAGGATGCCGCCGAGCGCGTCCAGCGCGCCCGGGCGGACCTCGACGAACAGCGGCGACGGAACCAGCCGGGTCAGTACTGGCACGCGATCTCCCGCGCCTTCGCCAGGTCGTCGTGGTTGTCGACCTCGACCCAGGAGACCTCGCCGATCGGCTGCACGTCGATCCGCAGGCCGCGGTTGACCATCTCCTGGTAGCCGTCCTCGTAGTACAGCTGCGGGTCGCGCTCGTAGGTGGCGCGCAGCGCGTCGGTCAGGTCGGCGGCGGCGGCGGGGTTGATCACGGTGACGCCGATGTACTCGCCGGTGGCCTCGGTCGGGTCCATCAGCTTGGTGATGCGGCGCATGCCGGCGGCCGGGTCGACGACGACCTTCATCTCCTCGTCGGCGAGCTTCTTCACCGTGTCGAGGGCCAGCAGGATGCCGGGGGCGGTGCCGGCCTCCACGAGGCGCTGGTTGCCCTCCAGCATGGTGCGCTGCACGGACGCCGGGTGCACGGTGTCGCCGTTGGCCAGCAGCAGGCCCTCGGCGAAGAGCTCGCGGGCGCACCAGAGCGAGTACGCGTTGTTCCACTCCTCGGCCTTGTCGTTCTCGACCAGGTGGAGCTTGACGCCGTACTTGCTCTCCAGGGCGTCCTTGCGGTCGTACACCGCCTCCTTGCGGTAGCCGACGACGATCGCGGCCTCGCGGATGCCGACCTCGGCGAAGTTGCCGAGGGTGAGGTCCAGCACGGTCCGCTCCCCGTCGACCGGCACCAGCGCCTTGGGCAGGGTGTCGGTGTACGGGCGCAGCCGGCGGCCGGCGCCGGCTGCCAGAACGAGGCCGATCATGCGGGGTCTCCTGATCCGTCGTGCGGTGCGCGGGGCGGTGCGCGCGGGGTGCCGGGGCACCGGCTTTCCGTCCGGCCGGGCCGCGAATCGGCGCGCCGGTGCCGCCGCGAGTGCGGGCACCGTGCCGTAAGCGATGGTAGGCGACCCGGGCGGCCGACCCGAACGCGGCCGGGGGCCGCGAGGTGACGGGAGGGTGGCGAAGCGGTGATCGAACGCGGGGGCGAGGCGATGATCGAACGAGGGGGCGAAGCGGTGATCGAACGCGACTCGAACGAATGCCGAACAATTCTGCTATTCCGATGACCCTTCCGGGAGCGACTTGGACCCATCTGTGCCCGGAATCGACCTGCGGACAGTCATGATCCGCCCGGTTGTGCGTGGGACCCGTCCCCACCGCCACCCATACGGCAGACTGGAGCCCGACGCCGGCGCCGGTGCCCCCGCTGCGTCCGCTGCACCCGGTGTACCGGACGTACCCCGATGCTTCCGTTGCTCCCCCCTCCCGAAAGAGGCCCCATGCCCCAGAGCCTGCCGACCAACCCGACACACTTCGACTCCGAGATCGACACCGGTCTCGACGTCGAGACGGACGTGACGGTCGCCCCGGGGGCCTCGACCGGGACCGCCGGCGCCGGTCCCGAGATCCTGCTGGAACTGGTCGACGACGAGGGCGTCACCACCGGCACCGCCGAGAAGCACTGGGCACACCAGCAGCCCGGCCGGCTGCACCGCGCGTTCTCGGTCTTCCTCTTCGACCGCCAGGGGCGGCTGCTGCTCCAGCGGCGGGCACTCGGCAAGTACCACTCCCCCGGCGTCTGGTCGAACACCTGCTGCGGCCACCCGTACCCGGACGAGCCGCCGTTCGTCGCCGCCGCCCGCCGCACCGCCGAGGAGCTCGGCATCGCGCCGGCGCTGCTCTGCGAGGCGGGTACGGTCCGTTACGACCTGCCGGACGAGGCCACCGGGTTGATCGAGCGGGAGTGGAACCACCTGTTCGTCGGGCTGGTGACCGCGCCCGTCGAGCCCAACCCCGACGAGGTGGACGACTACGCCTTCGTGACCGCGCAGGAACTGCGGGAGCTGCGCGCCGAGCGGCCGTTCTCGGTGTGGTTCGAGACGGTCTTCGAGGCGGCGCTGCCGGGGATCCGGGAGATCGCCGGGCGGGACTGGTAGGCGGGCGGGACCGGTCGGCGGGCCCGCGGCGCTCAGTCGTCGGTCTCCGGGGGGACGGGCAGCGAGGCCCAGATGACCTTGCCGCCCTCCCCCGTCCGCTCCACGTCGCACACCCCGCCGGCCTGCAACGTCACGCTCTTCACCAGCAGCAGGCCGCGGCCACCGGTCCGCCCGGTGTCGCTCTCCAGCGCCTTCGGCCGGTACGGGTCACCGTCCTCGACCGACACCCGGACCCAGCCCCGGCGGACCGCCAGCTCGGTCGTCACCTCCGGCGACAGCTTCGCCGCGTGCGTCACCGCGTTGCTCACCAGCTCCGAGACGATCAGCAGCACGTCGTCCACCAGCTCCTGGTAGCGCACCCCGGCCATCCCCTGGGCCAGCAGGCGGTCACGGACCGCGTGCCGGGTCAGCGGCACCGAGGCCTCCTCGGCCGGCACCGGGAAGCGCCACACGCCCTCGACCGGTCCGGCGGGTGCGCGTTCCGGCCCGGTGCGTTCCGGCCCGGTGCGTCTCGGCTCGGCGGGTACGCGCTCCGGTCCGGCGCGTCTCGGCTCGGCCTTCGCCGCCCCGCTGATCTGCTCCACGTCCAGCCGCCCTTCGTCCGCGACCCGGGAGTGTCCGCGACCCGGGAATCAGGCGTTCCGCTCATGGCGCCCTCGATCCACAGAGGCTAGGAGAGGCACCGCCGGGACCGTGGCACCGTCGACAACTTGCCCGTGTCGGACCGCTTCCGGCCGGAACGGACCGCGCCCGCCGCCGGGGTCGACCGTTTCCTTCGCGCTCGCCACCGCTTCGGCCGGGGTTCGCGCACCGTGGCGACCCATCCCAGCCAGCCCGACCACCCCGACCGACCCGGACATCCCCCCACCCGGGGAAACGCAGGTGAGAAGCACTCCAGAACCCTGGTAATGTTCTCTCTGTCGCCGAGGGGGCGAGAAAAACCCCGAAGCACACACCCTGTCCGGGTGGCGGAATGGCAGACGCGCTAGCTTGAGGTGCTAGTGCCCTTTATCGGGCGTGGGGGTTCAAGTCCCCCCTCGGACACAACCGAATTCCCCGTGGGATCCGAAAGGAACCCGCGGGGAATTTCTTTTTCCCGGCGTGCCGTCGCCATCCACGGGTTCTTCCGGGTCCTCTCGGGTTCTCGCAGGTTCTCTCGGGTTCTCCGTGCGGACCGGGTGGCCACTGCGGCGCTCGCGACCCCCGCAACCGCTGTGACCCAGGCGACTTCTGCGGCTGTCGTGACCCGGAAAGCGGACACGAGATGGCAACGATCGGACAGTTTGAGCTTCCCTTGAGGTATTCGCCCGTTTTGGCCCCATAGGCTGTCTCCGTTTGTCCGGAAACCAGCGTAAAAACCACGACACCACCCGATGAAATCCCGAGCGAGAGGACCGATACGTTGAGTGAGCCAGAGTCTCCGACGGCATCACATCAGAACTACCGGCGATCGCTCGGCACCATCAGCCTCACCGCCGTGGGGCTCGGATCGATCATCGGATCCGGGTGGCTGTTCGGCGCCGAGCGCGCCGCCCGGCTGGCCGGCCCCGCGTCGATCCTGGCCTGGGTGATCGGGGCCGCCGTGGCACTGACCATCGCGCTCACCTACAGCGAGCTCGGGTCGATGTTCCCCAAGGCCGGCGGCATGGTCCGGTACGGCCAGTACTCGCACGGCTCGCTGGCCGGCTACCTCGCCGCCTGGGCCAACTGGATCGCCATCGTCTCGGTCATCCCCGGCGAGGCCACCGCCTCCGTCCAGTACATGAGCTCCTGGCACTTCGGCTGGGCACAGGGGCTGTACAACGGCAAGGAACTCACCCTGAGCGGGGTAGCACTGGCCAGCGTGCTGCTGGTCGGCTACTTCATCCTCAACTGGTTCGCCATCACGATGTTCGCCAAGACCAACACGGCGATCACCGTCTTCAAGGTCATCGTCCCGACCCTGACCGCCGGCGCGCTGCTGTTCGCCCACTTCGACACCGCCCACTTCACCGACCACGGCGGCTTCGCGCCGAACGGCTGGAGCGCCGTGTTCACCGCCGTCGCGGTGTCCGGCATCGTCTGGGCCTTCAACGGCTTCCAGTCCCCGCTCAACCTGGCCGGCGAGGCCCGCAACCCCGGCAAGTCGCTGCCCAAGGCCGTCATCGGCTCGATCCTGATCGCCCTGGTGATCTACGTCGCGCTGCAGATCGCCTTCATCGGTGCCATCCCGGCCGCCGACCTGTCGCACGGCTGGAGCAGCCTCGCCTACACCTCGCCGCTCGCCGACCTCGCGATGGTCTGGGGCCTCAACTGGCTCGCCCTGCTGCTGTACGCGGACGCCTTCGTCTCCCCCAGCGGCACCGGCATGATCTACGCCGCCACCACCTCGCGCATGATC
This sequence comes from Kitasatospora sp. NPDC058243, assembly GCF_042882025.1. Taxonomy (NCBI): domain Bacteria; kingdom Bacillati; phylum Actinomycetota; class Actinomycetes; order Kitasatosporales; family Streptomycetaceae; genus Kitasatospora; species Kitasatospora sp. NPDC058243. The sequence goes on along the minus strand of NZ_JBHVWW010000011.1, from coordinate 88,782 downwards.
CACGGCGTGCAGGAGAACGGCCACCTGCCGAAGATCTTCGGCAAGGTCGACGCCAAGACCGGCATCCCGCGCCCGGCCCTGGTGCTCAACCTGGTGGTCGCCTTCCTGTTCCTCGCGGTCTTCCGCGGCTGGGGCTCGCTGGCCGAGATCGTCTCGGTCGCCACCGTGATCTCGTACGTCACCGGCCCGGTCGCCGTGATGGCGCTGCGCCGCCTCGCGCCGGACCTGCCCCGGCCGGTCCGGCTGCGGGCCATGCCGGTCATCGCGCCCGTGGCGATGGTGTTCGGCTCGCTGGTCCTGTACTGGGCCCGCTGGCCGCTCACCGGCAAGGTCATCCTGCTGATGGCCGCCGGTCTGCCGATCTGGGCCTGGTACGAGCTGCGCAAGCCGTGGGCCGAGCTGAAGCCGCACCTGAAGGCGGGCGCCTGGATGGTCGCGTACCTGTTCGTGATGGCCGGCGTCTCCTGGGCCGGCAGCACCGACTTCGGCGGCCAGGGCTACCTGCCCGAGGGCTGGGACCTGCTGGTCGTCGCGGCCATCGCACTGGCCTTCTACCACTGGGGCGTCGCCAGCGCCTGGGCCAACCCGTCCCTGGCCGCCGTCCGGCGCGAGCTGGCCGAGGAGGCCGCGGCCGCCGAGGGCTCCGACGGCTCTGCGGGCTCCGGCCAGGAGCCGCGGGAGGCCTCGCGGGCCTGAGGGAGCGCGCAACACCGAGGGGCCGGTCGAGTTCGTCGACCGGCCCTTCGGCGTTGGCGGGGCGGGACAGGGCGGGGCCGAGTATCGGGTGACAGTCGGACCCGTCGGCCGTCGGCGGGCGGCCGTCAGCCGCGGCGGGCGCGGCGGATGACGGAGGTGACGACCGGGGGCAGCAGGTCGCGGGCGGCGCGCTTGGCGACATTGGCCGGGCGGCGCAGTTCGGCGGCGCGGGCCCGGCGGGCGGCGAGGTCGCGGGCGGCCTCCTCCTGGACCGCCCGGCGGGACTGCGAGGCCTCGTCCCGGGCCGCCTCGGCGGCCAGCCGCCGGTGGTGGCGGGAGGGGCGGAACGCGCCGATCCCGTCCGAGTCGCCGGTCATCCGGAGCACCTGCTGCCCGTTCAAGGTCTCGGAGCTGAGGTAACAGCCGGAGGCGAGGTCCACCCGGTCGAGCAGGTCGCGCTGGAACGGCTCCGGATCCCCCCAGGTGCCGTAGAACTTGCACTCGGTCAACATGATCGGCTTGAGCCCGTGGTTGAAGACCGCGCCCCAGGTCGCGGCGGCCACGCCCGGGGTGTGCTGCGAGCGGTAGTCGTCCAGGACGACGACACCCTGGTCCTGGAGCGCGACCCGGGCCACCTGGAGGTCGCCCACGACGTGCTCGTACAGGTGCGAGGCGTCGATGTGGATGAAGCGGAACGTGCCCGCCGCGATCCGCCCGCCGGCCAGGGCGGAGGTCGGGGCCTGGATTATCTCCGGCAGTTCCTCGTGGAAGGCGAGGTAGTTGACCTCGAAGGCCGAGCGGGTCAGCGACTTCCGGTAGGAGGTGTCCATCTCGGCCGCGTTCTCGTCGTCCGGCGCGTCCGAGTCGAAGAGGTCACAGACGGTGAAGGACTCGCCGGGCTGGAGGTGCTCGCCGATCACGATCGCGCTGCGGCCCAGGTACGCGCCCATCTCCAGCAGGTCGCCGGTGACCCCGGTCTTCTCCTGCCGTCCCATGAACCAGTCGAACGAGTGCCGGTCATGGTCCCAGAACCAGCCCGGAACGTCCTCCAGCACGGCTGGTTCGGCAGGCCGCTGCGACTCGTCCTTCAACGCGGCATCGGTCACGGGATGCTCCTTATGCGGTACGGATGACCTGCGGATTTGAGCCAGACCTCAGCCCGGTGGAAACCCCCGCCCGACCGTGGGACGCGCTGGTCCCGGACCATGTGCACCACTACGAACCACTGGCAACAGTAGTGCCTCACCGCTGAGTTCGCTGCAATCTACAGCGGTGCCCGCAGGCGTGAGGAGCTTTTCGCGCAATGATTTTCGCGGACCGTCGTTTCGCTGCCGGAGGGTGAACGCGGAGCCTTCGGGACGGTTCGTCCGGTGTCCCGCGACGGCGGACCACGGCCGGCCGGTCGCGCCGCGCGCCGATCGTCAACTGGACGCCCGGCGGCGGGCGGTGGAGCTGACGGCGGTGGCGGAGGCGGTGACGAGGACGGTGGGCGGGCGGCCGCCCGGTGCCGCGGCCGTGCGAGGCCCTTGAGCGGTCGGACGAACGGGGCGCGGGCGCGGGGACCGAGCCGTTCGACGAGTACACCGCGCGGTTCGCCCCGGGGTAACCCGCCGGCCCACCGGACCGGATTGGCTCTTGCGCGCGGCCGACCGGGCCGCCTTGACTGGCCCTTTGACTAGCGCTGTTGGTCAATCGGCCGACCGGATGAGAGGACACTCGGTGCAGCAGCACGCGGAGTACGGCGACCAGTACATCGACGGCGCCTGGCGGCCCTCCCTGGACGACGCCGGGTCGATCGAGGTGCTGAATCCGGCGACCGAGCAGGTGCTCGCCACCGTGCCGGCCGGCGGGCCGGCCGACGTCGACGCCGCGGTCGCCGCGGCCCGCCGGGCGGCCCGCGGCTGGGCGACGACCGCCCGCGCGGACCGGCTCGCCCTGCTGACCCGGCTGCGGGACAAAATCGCCGCCGCGCAGGAGGAGATCACCGCCACCGTGGTCGCCGAACTCGGCGCCCCGGTCGGCTTCGCCGCCGCCGTGCACGCCGGAGCGCCGCTGACCGTGGCGACCTCCTACCTGACACTGCTCGCCGAGCACCCCTTCGAGGAACGGATCGGCAACTCGGTGGTGCTCGCCGAGCCCGCCGGGGTGGTCGCGGCGATCACGCCGTGGAACTACCCGCTGCACCAGATCGTCGCCAAGGTCGTCCCGGCCCTGGCGGCCGGCTGCCCGGTGGTCCTCAAGCCCGCCGAGGACACCCCGCTGGTGGCCCGGCTGTTCGCCCGGCTGGTGCACGAGGCGGGCTTCCCCGCAGGCGCGTTCAACCTGGTGACCGGCACGGGCGCGGTGGCGGGTGCGGCGCTCGCCGCCCATCCGGGCGTGGACGTGGTCTCGTTCACCGGATCCACCGCCGTCGGCCGGCAGGTCGCCGAGACGGCCGGCCGGGGTCTGAAGCGGGTCGCCCTGGAACTCGGCGGCAAGTCCGCCAACGTGGTGCTGCCGGGCGCGGACCTGACCCGGGCGGTCAACGTCAACATCGCCAACGTGTTCGCCAACTCGGGCCAGACGTGCAGCGCGTGGACCCGCCTGCTGGTGCACCAGGACCAGTACGAGGAGGCCGTCACGACGGCCGCGAAGGCCGCCGCCAAGTACGCCCCGGGCGATCCGACCGACCCGCAGACCCGGATCGGCCCGCTGGTCAACGCCGAGCAGCTGGCCCGGGTGCGCGGTTACGTCGAGGGCGCGCTCGCCGCGGGCGCCCGGCTGGTCGTCGGCGGCGCGGAGCCCGTCCCGGGCCTGCCCACCGGCTTCTACGTCCACCCGACCGTGCTCGCCGACGTCACGGGGGACATGGCGATCGCCCGGGAGGAGGTGTTCGGCCCCGTCCTGGTGGTCCTCCCCTACCGGGACGAGGACCACGCCGCCGAACTCGCCAACGACACCGAGTACGGCCTGGCCGGCGGCGTCTGGGCCGCGGACACCGACACCGCCGCCGCCTTCGCCCGCCGCCTCGACACCGGCCAGGTCGACCTCAACGGCGGCCGCTTCAACCCGCTCGCCCCGTTCGGCGGCTACAAGAGCTCCGGCCTCGGCCGCGAACTGGGCCGCCACGGGCTGGAGGAGTTCCTCCAGTACAAGTCGCTGCAGTACTGACCTCGGTACCGAGCGGGGTGCCGGCCTCGGCGCCGGCTCCGGGCCCGCCGCAAGTGGGGCGGCGGGCCCGGGGGTTCGGGCATCGAGGGCGGTTGGACGGGGCCGGCCAGGCGGGGCCGGCCAGGCGGGGCCGGCCAGGTGCGGCCGGTCAGGTGCGGCCGGTCAGGTGAGGTCGACGCCCGGGTAGAGGGGGAAGGGGGCGAGGAGGTCGGTGGCGCGCTTGGCGACGCCGTCGCGCACGGCGTCGTCGAGGCGGTACTGGGCCTTGGAGGGGGCGCCGCCCGCGGTGGTGGTCGGGGTGGTGGCGCGCAGGACGGTGTCGATCAGGGCGGCGATCTCGTCCATCTCGGCGGTGCCGAGGCCGCGGGTGGTGAGGGCCGGGGTGCCGAGGCGCACGCCCGAGGTGTACCAGGCGCCGTTCGGGTCCTGCGGGACGGAGTTGCGGTTGGTGACGACGCCCGAGTCCAGCAGCGCAGCCTCCGCCTGACGGCCCGTCAGGCCGTAGCCGGAGACGTCGGCGAGGACGAGGTGGTTGTCGGTGCCGCCGGTGACCAGCCGGCCGCCGCGGCGCAGCAGGCCCTCGGCGAGCGCCCGGGCGTTGTCCACGACGGCGTGGGCGTAGGTCTGGAACTCGGGTCGGCGGGCCTCGGCGAAGGCGACCGCCTTGGCGGCCATGACGTGCGAGAGCGGTCCGCCGAGCACCAACGGGCAGCCGCGGTCGACGTGTTCGGCCAGTTCGGTGTCGCACAGCACCATGCCGCCGCGCGGGCCGCGCAGCGACTTGTGGGTGGTCGTGGTGACGATCTGGGCGTGCTGGACGGGGTCGTGGTCGCCGGTCAGCACCTTGCCCGCGACGAGGCCGGCGAAGTGCGCCATGTCGACCATGAGGGTCGCGCCGACCTCGTCCGCGATCTCGCGCATCCGCCGGAAGTCGACCAGTCGCGGGTAGGCGGAGTAGCCGGCGACCAGGATCAGCGGGCGGAACTCCCGGGCGGTCTCGCGCAGCGCGTCGTAGTCGATCAGGCCGGTGGCCGGGTCGGTGCCGTAGCTGCGCTGGTCGAACATCTTGCCCGAGATGTTGGGTCGGAAGCCGTGGGTGAGGTGGCCCCCGGCGTCCAGGGACATGCCGAGCATCCGCTGGTTGCCGAGCGACTGGCGCAGCTGCGCCCAGTCCTGCTCGGTGAGGTCGTTGACGCCCCGGACCTTGGCCCGCTCCAGCGCCGGGCTCTCCACCCGCTGGGAGAGGACGGCCCAGAAGGCGGTGAGGTTGGCGTCGATGCCGGAGTGCGGCTGGACGTAGGCGTGGTCGGCGCCGAACAGGGCGCGGGCGTGCTCGGCGGCGATGGTCTCGACGGTGTCGACGTTGCGGCAGCCCGCGTAGAAGCGCCGGCCCGCGGTGCCCTCGGCGTACTTGTCGCTGAGCCAGTTGCCCATGGCGAGCAGGACGGCCGGGGAGGCGTAGTTCTCGCTGGCGATCAGCTTGAGCGAGGCGCGCTGGTCCTCCAGCTCCTGGCCGATGGCGGCGGCGATCCGCGGCTCCACGCCGGCGACCACGTCGAGGGCGCTGCGGAAGGCGGTGTCGGCGGCCGCGCCGGCGGCGGTGTGCGGGGCCTGGGCGGCCTCAACGGCATGAGGGGTGTGCGGGGTGGCCAAGGCGGTCTCCTCGTGGTGCACGGACGAGTACGGACGGCCCAGGCGCTCGGCAACTGTCGTGCGGGTGCACGGAGCCGCTTCCCGATGGTCGGTTCCATCCGTGCGCGCCAGTCGCGGCTCCCCGGGATCGTACCAATGCCCGGGGGGATGTGGCGGAGATCTCAGGATTCGGGACGGCACGCCCGTTTCGCCCCTCGATGTCCGTTCTTCTGCAACGCCGGTATTGCGGCGCAATGACGCCGAATGAAGCCGCAATACGCGCCGAAACAATGCCGGGGAAAACCGCCGGAGGTGATTTGCGGACCTCCCCGCGCATCCGGTCTGATGGCGCTCGAACGGCCACCGGGAAACCCCCGGGGGCCGGTTCGGAAATGCACACCAGCGCACCCTCACCCACAGGGCGGCGGAGAATTCGGGGAGTACGCCTCTCATGGCCGTGGTCGAAACAGCAGCGGGCTCCGTCCCCGCACCCGCCGCGCCGAGGCTGCTCGGCCGGCTCCTGCGCGACCGGGTCGGCGCCGCCGCCCTCGCCGTCGTCCTGCTCTTCCTGCTGCTCGCCCTCGCCGCCCCGCTGATCGCCGCCCTGTACGGGAAGAACCCGGTCGAGCACTACGGCCAGAACTCCCCCGGCCTGCTCAGCGACAGCGGCCTGCCCGTCCTGCCGAACGGCGGCATCTCGGGCGACTTCTGGTTCGGCCTGGAGCCGGGGCTCGGCCGGGACGTCCTGACCCAGCTGCTCTACGGCATCCGCACCTCGCTGCTGATCGCCTTCGCCTCCGCCGCCGTGACCACCACGCTCGGCGTGCTGGCCGGGGTCGCGGTCGGCTACCTCGGCGGGATCGCCGACCGGCTGTTCGGCTTCCTGGCCAACGTGCTGCTGGCCTTTCCGACCCTGCTCCTGCTCCTCGCGCTGAGCCCCGTCATCCAGTCCCGGCTGGTCGATCCGGGCGCCGCGGAACCGGAGTGGATGCAGTTCCTGGTGCTGATCCTGGTCTTCTCCGCGTTCGGCTGGATTCCGCTCGCGCTTTCCCTGCGGGCCACCGTGCGGTCGCTCCGGGAAAGGGATTTCGTGCAGTCCGCCCGGGCCCAGGGCGCCGGCCGATTCCATGTCGTCGTCCACGAACTGCTGCCGAACGTCCGCTCGCAGCTGCTGGTGCACGCCACCATGGCGGTACCGACCTTCGTCGCCTCCGAAGCGGTGCTGTCCTTCCTCGGCGTCGGCATCACGGAGCCGATCCCGGACTGGGGGCGGATGATCTCCCGCGGCTCCGAGGTCTTCCAGGCCGATCCGACCTACATGGTCTTCCCCGGTGTCGCCCTGCTGCTCTTCGTGCTCGCCTTCAACCTGCTCGGCGATGCCGTCCGGGACGCGCTGGACCCGCGCGCCGCCCGCTGAGCCCCCGTCCTCCTCCGTCCATCACCCCAAGCCCGCCCCGACCCGCCCCGACTCCCGGGGCAAGGAGAGATTCGCCATGCGCTGGACCAGACCGTCCCTCGCCGTCGTCGCCACCGCCCTGCTGGCGACCGCCTGCTCGGCCGGCGCGGGCACCGGCCCGGCGCCCGCCGGGGCGGCCGCCAAGGAGACGTCCCCGCTGACCGCCGCGCTCGGCGGCGAGAAGGAGAGCGCCGGCCCGGCCCCCGCCGTCGCCGGCGCCCGCGTGGGCGGCACCGTGAACGTGTACAACAGCGTCGAGTTCCGCCACCTCGACCCGCAGAAGGTCTACGCGGGCGCGACGTACAACGCCTCGCTGCTCTGGGGCCGCCAGCTGACGCAGTATCAGGTCGTCGACGGCAAGGCCAAGTTGGTCGGCGACCTGGCGACCGACACCGGCACCTCCGGCGACGGCGGGCGCACCTGGACCTACCGGCTCAAGGACGGCGTGGCCTGGGAGGACGGCAAGCCGATCACCGCCCAGGACGTCAAGTACGGCATCGAGCGCAGCTTCGGCAAGGGCTACGAGGTCGGCCCGCCGTACTGGCCGCAGTGGCTCACCGGCGAGGCCAGCTACGAGGCGGCGCGCGCCAAGTACGCCGGCCCGCAGGACGGCGACCTGGCCGCGATCGAGACGCCCGACGAGCGCACCCTCGTCTTCCACTTCCCGCAGCCGCAGGCCGACGTCCCGTACATGGCCGCGCAGTCCTCGTCCTCGCCGGTGCGCCGGGACAAGGACACCGGGACGGACTACGACCGGCAGCCGTTCGCCACCGGCCCCTACCGGATCGTCGAGCACGTCCAGAACACCCGCATGGTGCTGGAGCGCAACCCCGCCTGGAAGGCCGAGACCGACCCGATCCGCAGCCAGTACCCGGACAAGTTCGTCTTCACGTTCGGCAAGGAGGCGCTCAACATCAACCAGGAGATCCTGTCCGGGCGCGACGGCGGCGCCAGCGCCACCACCGCCTCCGACGTGCTCTCCCCCGAGCTGTACCAGACCGCCGACACCGACCCGAAGGCCAAGGACCTGGTCGTCTCCGGGCGCCAGGGCGCCTTCGTCACCCAGCTGGTGATCAACAACGAGCGGGTGCCGGACGTCGAGGTCCGCAAGGCCCTGCACCTCGGCTACCCCCGCCAGCAGGCCCGCCAGGTCCAGGGCGGCTCCCGGATCGGCGAACTCGCCAGCACGCTCAGCTCGCCGGCGCTGATCGACTGGGAGAAGTACGACCTCTACCCGGTCAAGCCCGAAGGCGACCCGGAGGCCGCCAAGGCCGCGCTCGCCAAGGCCAAGCAGGCGCCGACCAGCCTGACCTACGGGTACAAGAACACCCCGGACGGACAGCGCACCGCGCAGGTGCTGGTGGACGGCTTCGCCAAGTCGGGCATCACCATCGTGCCCAAGCCGATCGACCCCAAGGCGTTCCTGGACGAGGTGCACCGCGCCGACTCCCCGTACGACCTGTTCGAGGAGACCTCCTCCGTCGACTGGCCGACCCCGTCCACGCTGATCCCGTTCTCCTTCGACGGCCGCGCCGGCAGCGACCTCAACTCCGCGCGCTACCGCAACCCGGCGGTGGACAAGGAGATCGACCGGATCAACCAGATCGGCGAGCCGCGCGCCAAGGCCAAGGAGCTGTACGCGCTGGAGAAGACCGTGATGCAGGACGTCCCGGTGCTGCCGTTCGTCTACGCGAACGTCAACCAGGTACGCGGCTCCAACGTCGGCGGGGCGTTCATCCACCCCATCTACGGCACGGTCAGCCTGGCGTGGCTGTACCTGAAGTCCTGACCGCCGTACCCGCCCCCGCGCCGGTCGGTGCGGGGGCGGGCCCCTGAAGTCCTGCACTCCCCGTGTGCTCCACGTAGCCCTCGCGTACGTCTCCCCGTCCCGTCGACCCCGGACCGGCCATGCTCTCCTTCGCCCTGCGGCGGACCCTCCAGGCCCTCGCCGTCCTGGTCGCGGTCTCCGCCGCCGCCTTCGCCCTCTTCTACGCCGCGCCCGCCGACCCGGCCCGCGCCGCCTGCGGCCCGCGCTGCGACAGCGGCCAAGTCGCGGCGGTGCGCCAGAGCATGGGCCTGGACCAGCCGCTGCTCACCCAGTACACCGACTACCTCACCGGGGTCGTCGCCGGGCGCGACATCAGCGACGTGGACGGCTCGGTCATCCACTGCGACGCGCCCTGCCTCGGCTACTCCTACCGGCTGCACCAGCCCGTCACCGAGGCCCTGGCCGACCACCTGCCGGTCACCTTCTCGCTCACCGCCGGCGCCCTCGCCGTCCTGCTGGTGCTCGGCCTCGGCACCGGGTTCGTCTCCGCGCTGCGGCACGGCGGCCGCACCGACCGGCTGCTCTCCGGCTTCACCCTCGTCGGCGCCAGCGTGCAGATCTACTTCCTCGGATACGTCGCCCAGTGGGCACTGGTCTACTCCACCGGCCTGCTGCCACTGCCCTCCTACACCCCGCCGACCGAGGACCTCGCGGCCTGGGCGGGCGGGCTGCTGCTCCCCTGGCTCGTCCTCGGCTTCGTCAACTCCGCCGTGTTCGCCCGGCTTTCACGCTCCCAGCTGCTGGAGACGATGAACGAGGAGTACGTCCGCACGGCGCGCGGCAAGGGCCTCGGCCGGCTGCGCGCCCACCTCAAGTACACCTCGCGCGGCGCCGCCGGACCGCTGGTGCAACTGCTCGGCCTGGAGGCCGGGGTGCTGCTCGGCGGGGCGGTCATCACCGAGACGGTGTTCGGGCTGAACGGGGTCGGGCGGTTCGCCGCCCAGGCGGTGTCCGGGCAGGACCTGCCCGCGGTGGTCGGCGCGGTGCTGCTGGCCGCCTGCTTCGTGGTGCTGTTCGTCGCGCTGGCCGACCTGGTGGTGGCCTGGCTCGACCCGCGAATCCGCCTGAGCTGACTGGAGCCGTTCGATGACGTCCACTGTTGAATCCGTGTCCGGGGGCGTGTCCGGAGCCGCGCCCGGAGCCGTGTCGGAGGCCGCTCCTGGGCCTGGTGCCGCGCCCTCCGCAGAGCCCGTGCTGAGCGTTCGCGATCTGACCGTCACCTTCGCCGACCCGCGCGGCGGGACGCCCGTGACCGCCGTCCGGGGGCTCTCCTTCGACCTCGCCGCCGGTGAAGTCCTCGGCCTGGTCGGCGAGTCGGGCTCCGGCAAGTCGGCCACCGGCCTCGCCGTCCTCGGCCTGCACGACCCGCGCACCACCACCGTCACCGGCTCGATCCGGCTGAGCGGGCAGGAGTTGGTGGGTGCGACGGAGTCCACGCTGCGCCCGGTCCGGGGCGGCCGGGCCGCGCTGGTCTTCCAGGACGCGCTCACCTCGCTCAGCCCCTTCCACGGCGTCGGCGCCCAACTCGCCGAGATGTACCGGCTGCACCACCCCGGCGCCGGCCGCGCCGAGGCCCGCCGACGGGCCGCCGCGATGCTCGACCGGGTCGGCATCCCGGCCGCCCGGGTGCGCGACTTCCCGCACCAGTTCTCCGGCGGGATGCGCCAGCGGGTGATGATCGCCATGGCACTGATGAACGACCCGCAGGTGCTGATCGCCGACGAGCCCACCACCGCCCTGGACTCCCGGGTGCAGCGGCAAGTCCTCGACCTGCTCGGCGAGTTGCAGCGCGAGCACGGCACGGCGGTGCTGCTGGTCAGCCACGACCTCGGCGTGGTCGCCGGGACGACGGACCGCACGCTCGTGCTGCGCGGCGGCGTCGAGGTCGAGTCCGCGCCGACCGTCGAGCTGCTGGCCGCGCCGCGCGAGCCGTACACCCGCGCACTGGTCGGGGCGGCGCTCACCCTCGACTCCGTACCCGGCTCGCCGTTGCCGACAGTTGACGATCCGTCACCCATCGCCGAATTCGCGCCCCGGACGGTCGGGCACCCCGAGCGCTGGCTCGTCGAGGTGGCGGACCTCGCCGTCCACTTCCCCGGGCGGCGCCGCCTTCCCAACCTGCGCGCCGAGCCCGTCCGGGCGGTGGAGGGCGTAGGACTGCGGATCGCCCCCGGCGAGACGCTCGGACTGGTCGGCGAGTCCGGCTCCGGCAAGTCCACCACCGCCCGCGTCCTGGCCGGCCTCCAACAGCCCACCTCGGGAACGGTCCTGTACGACGGCCAGGACGTCACCCGCCCGAGCCGGGAGCTGCGGCGCCGGCTCAGCCGGGAGATCCAGCTGGTCTTCCAGGACCCGTACGCCTCCCTCAACCCGCGCCGCACCGTCGCCCAGACCCTCGACACCCCGCTGCGCCTGCACACCTCACTCGACGCGGCCCAGCGGCGGGAGCGCTCGGCCGAACTGCTGGACCAGGTCGGGCTGCCCGCCGCCCACCTGGACCGCTACCCGCACGAGTTCTCCGGCGGACAGCGCCAGCGGATCGGCATCGCTCGGGCCCTCGCCCCGCAGCCGCGCCTGATCATCGCGGACGAACCGGTGTCGGCCCTCGACGTCTCGGTCCAGGCGCAGGTGCTCAACCTGCTGATGGAGCTGCGCGAACGCCTCGGCGTCGCCTTCCTGTTCGTCTCGCACGACCTCGCCGTGGTGCGGCACTTCTGCGACCGGGTGGCCGTGATGCACCGGGGCCGACTGGTCGAGTCCACCGACCGCGACCGCCTGTTCAGCGCGCCGCACACCGAGTACACCCGGGAACTGCTGGCGGCGGTGCACTAATCCTGGGACCGGTCCTCGCGGGGACTGGCCGTGGCCGTGCGGTCGGGCGTGGCCTCACGGGGGTCGGTGGCCTCACAGGGGCCGGGCGTGGCCTCGCGGGGGTCGGTGGGGAGGAGTGCGTAGAGGTGCATGTCGCGGCGCTCGTCGCCGACGGTGCGGTGGCTGCGCAGCAGGCCCTCGTGCCGGAAGCCGGTCCGCTCGGCGGTCCGGAGGGACGCGGCGTTCCAGGGTTCGATGTACAGCTCCAACCGGGCGAGGCCGAGGTCGTCCAGCGCCCAGGCCGCGACCGTCCGCAGCGCGTGCCCGGCCACCGCGCGCCCGCGCGCCGAGGGGGCCGTCCAGTAACCGATGGAGGCCCTGCCGTCGGCCTGCGGGAACAGCCCGACGAAGCCGACGGCCCGGTCGTCCGGCCGCGACGCCACGGTGAAGGAGTAACCGGTGCCGTCCGCCGCCCTCGCCCACTGCCGTTCGACGAACGCCCGATCGGGCTCGTCGTCGTACCCGGCGGAGGCGGCCGGGACGGTGGTGACCAGCGGGATGTACGGGTCGGTGCCCGCCTCCCGGACCACGGCGAGGTCGGTGAGGCGCCAGGGGCGAAGGGTGAAGGGGCCCGCGCAAAGCGTTGGCACGATCAGGGGCGGTCGGTCCATGCTCGAAGCCTGTCATGTGCGATCAAGGAGTCCCAGCGAATATGTCCGCCAGCGATCAATCCGACTCCGTAGGAGACCGCGCAGCCGTCGACCAGGAGCTCGTCGAGGCCGCCCGGGCGGTGGCCCAGCGCTTCTCCCGGGGCGACAACCACACCGTCGCGGCCGCCGGACGCAACGCCGACGGGCGGATCGTCACGGCCTTGAACGCCTACCACTTCACCGGCGGCCCGTGCGCGGAGCTCGTCCTCATCGGCGCGGCCGCCGGCCAGGGCGCGTACGACCTCACCACGGTCGTCGCGGTCGGCGACCAGGGCCGGGGCGTCGTGCCGCCGTGCGGCCGCTGCCGGCAGGTGCTGCTCGACTACTTCCCGACGGTCGAGATCATCGTCAAGCGGGGAACGGAACTGCTCGCCCTGCCCGTCCTCGACCTGCTCCCCGAGGCGTACGTCTGGGCCGAGCACCAGGACGGCTAGCGACCCCGCCTTCGAGTCACGCCCGTGTGGCCGTTCGCCCGTCGTTCGGCTGCGCGAGCGCGACTCCAGGCACTAGCGTGCTGGCGACGTGTCGTAGTGATCGCCAACCGAGGGGGCACATTGTCGGACGACCTGCTCACAGCAAAGATCAACCACGGGTTCGACCACCTCGACGCCGACGGCGACGGACTCCTCACCGAACGGGACCACGTCCTCATGGGCATCGCCGTCGCCCGCTCGCTCGGCCACCAGGAGGGCTCGGAGGCCGAGGCCGTCATCGTCCGCGCCTACCTGACGGTCTGGCACGACCTGCACCTGGCCCACCTGCCCGCCGGCACCGAGGCGATCACCCGCGAACAGTTCGTCCGCTCGACCGGCGCCCTCTCCGACGACCCCGAGGCCGCGCGGACCAGCTTCGGCGCACTCGCCGACGCCTTCCTCGCCGTCGCCGACACCGACCGCAGCGGAACGGTCGACGCCGGCGAGTTCTTCGTCTTCCAGCGCGGCCACTTCGCCGGCCTCTCCCGCGACGACGCCGACGAGGCCTTCCGCCACCTCGACCGCGACGGCGACGGCACCCTCTCCGCAGCCGAGTTCACCAGCGCGATCATCGAGTTCTGGACCAGCCGCGACCCCGACGCCCCCGGCAACTGGTGGACGGGCAGGCCCCCGCACACCCTCTGACACCCCCTCCGGCACAGCCGCCCCCTCGCCCGCCGAAACGCGAGGCCGGCAGGGTCAGGTCGCGGGGACGATTCGCTCGACGATGGTGTCGAGCAGGGCGGGCAGGGTGTCGGTGCCCAACACCTCGGGCAGGGTGAGGTGTTCGACGATCAGGCCGGTCATCGCGAGGTAGAGGACGAGGACGGTCTCGCGGTCGCCGGGCAGTCCTCCGTCGAGGTGGTAGGCGACGTTGGCCTCCAGCTGCTCGCGGATGGTGCCGGTGAGCTGGGCCCGCAGGCCGGGGCGGCGGGTGGCTTCCAGGCGCAGTTCGAGCATCGCGAGGTAGCCGGCCCGGTCGGCGGAGATGCGGCGGATCAGGTCGCGCATCAGGGCGGCGACCAGAGCGCGGTCACGCGGGGCCCGCAGCAGGTCGGCGATGACGGCCGGGTCCGGGGTGAGCCGGTGGTGGATGTGCCGGGCGGTCTGGTGGAGCAGGTGGTCGCGGTTGGCGAAGTAGTTGGAGGCCGTGCCGTTGGGGACGCCGGCCTGCACGTCGACCGCGCGGAAGGTGAGGCCGCGGGCGCCCTCGCGGGCGAGGACCTCGATGGCGGCGTCGGCGAGGGCGGTGCGGCGGGCGGGGTTCTGGACCATGGGTCGATTCTCTCTCGCGGGGTTTTCGGGGGCCGGGGCGCCCGGGCCTGAAAACACCTTGGCAACCACTACGACTGGAGTACTATAGTCGGAGTGGTTAGGCGGCGGGCCGCACGGCCCGCGCCGCTTCCCGACCCCAAAGGACCTGCATGCGCAAGCTCACCTACTTCATCGGCACCACCATCGACGGCTTCATCGCCGGCCCGGACGACAGCTTCGACTTCTTCGCGCCGTTCCTCACCGAGGACTACACCTCGACGCTCTTCGCCGAGTACCCGGAGACCATCCCCACCCCCGGCCGCGCGGCGTTCGGCATCGCGGAGGCACCCAACAAGCGCTTCGACACCGTCGTCATGGGCCGCGGCACCTACGCACCGGGGCTGGCCGTGGGCCTCACCAGCCCCTACGCCCACCTGCGGCAGATCGTGGTCTCCCGCACCCTCGGCACCAGCCCGGACCCGGCGGTGGAGGTCACCGCGGAGGACCCGGTGGCCCTCGTCCGCCGGCTGAAGCAGCAGGACGGGCTCGGCATCTGGCTCTGCGGCGGCGCCGACCTGGCCGGCCAGCTGCTGCCCGAGATCGACGAGTTGATCATCAAGCAGTACCCGGTGATGGTCGGATCGGGCATCCCGCTGTTCCGCGCGGAGTTCGGGCCCCGCGCCTTCACACTCACCGACAGCCGCGTCTTCGAGCGCGGCAACGTCGTCCTCACCTACGCACGGACCGCCCCGGACGCCGCCTGACGCCCACCGTCCGGCGGACGCGCGGGGCACGGGACGCGCGGGGCACGGGACGCGCGGGGCACGGGACGCGCGAGGCAAGAGGCGCGCGAGGCAAGAGGCGCTATCGCGGCGCGGGCGCGAGGACGTACCGTGGGCGCTCCCCCAGCCGAGAGGTCGAACCCGTGTCCGAGGAGGCCCTGCCGTTCTTCGTCTACGGCACCCTGCGCAGCGGCGGCCGCAACCACGCCGCCCACCTGGCCGGACGCTGCGCCGACATCCGCCCGGCCGTGCTGGACGGCGCCACACTGCACGACGGCCCCGGGTACCCGTACGCGGTGCCGGACGCGACGCCCGGGCGCCGGATCGTGGGCGAGCTGATCACCGTACGGCCCGGCGCGTACGCCGGAGCGCTCGCGGCGCTGGACCGGCTGGAGGACTGCCGGGCGGACGGGACGGGCCTGTACGTACGGCGGCGGCTGCCGGTGCGGACGGCGGCGGGCGAGCTGCGGGAGGCCTGGGTGTACTTCGCCGGGCCCGTCGTCGAAAGCCGACTGCGGGAGCAGCCCGCGGTGATCGACTCGGGGGACTGGGCGGACCGGTAGCGGGGGACGGGCGGGAGACGGGCGGTCGGATACCGCCAGGTAGGCTGCCCCGATAGTTATTTTTTCTACTCACGGCGCCCGCCGAACGACAGGAGCCACCCGGTGCCCGAGCTGCCACCCCCGATCACCGTCGTCGGGATCGGGGCCGACGGCTGGCCCGGCCTCTCCACCGCCGGCCGGGCCGCCCTGCGGGCAGCCGAGGTGGTCGTCGGCGGCCCCCGGCAGCTGGACCTCCTCCCCCGCGACGAGGTCGCCGCCGAGCGCGTCCCGTGGCCGTCCCCGCTGCGCCCGGCCGTTCCCGGGCTGTTCGCCGCGCACGCGGACCGCCGGGTCGCCGTCCTGGCCAGCGGCGACCCGATGTTCTACGGCATCGGCCGCACCCTCGCCGAGACGGTCGGCGCCGGGCGGCTGCGCGTCCTGCCGCACCCCTCCTCCGTCTCCCACGCCTGCGCCCGACTCGGCTGGCCGCTGGAGTCCACCGAGGTGGTCAGCCTGGTCGGCCGCCCGCTGGACACCCTCGCCCTGGCCCTGAACCCCGGCCGCCGCCTGCTCGTGCTGAGCGCCGACGCCGCGACCCCGGCCGCCGTCGCCGCACTGCTCACCACACGCGGCTACGGCGCCGCCCGCCTGCGGGTGCTCGAACAGCTCGGTGGCCCGGCCGAACGGCAGCTCGACGGCACCGCCGACTGCTGGCCGCACCCGCCCGGCGACCCGCTGAACGTCATCGCGGTCGACCTCGGCGACGGCCCCCGCAACCCGCTCGTCCCCGGCCTGCCCGACGCCGCCTACGAGAGCGACGGCCAGCTCACCAAGCGGCACGTGCGCGCCGCCACCCTCGCCGCCCTCGCCCCCTCCCCCGGCGAACTGCTCTGGGACGTCGGCGGCGGCTCCGGCTCGATCGCCGTCGAGTGGCTGCGCGCGCACCGCGACTGCCAGGCCGTCAGCATCGAACGCGACCCGGTGCGGGCCGAACGGATCGCCCGCAACGCCGCCACCCTGGGCGTGCCACGACTGCGCGTGGTGACCGGTCCGGCCCCCGCCGCGCTCGCCGAACTCCCCGCCCCCGACGCGGTGTTCATCGGCGGCGGCCTCACCGCGACCGGCCTGCTGGACAGTTGCTGGGCCGCCCTGCGGCCGGGCGGCCGGATCGTCGTCAACACCGTGACGCTGGAATCCGAGGCGCTGCTCACCGAGTGGTACCGGCGCCACGGCGGGGAGCTCGTCAAGCTCGCCGTCGCGCACGCCGTCCCGGTGGGCGGCTTCACCGGGTGGCGGCAGGCCATGCCGGTCACCCAGTGGTCCGCCGTCAAGCCCAACACCCCTCAGGAGAACGCGTCGTGACCGTCCACTTCATCGGAGCCGGCCCCGGCGCCGCCGACCTGATCACCCTGCGCGGCCAGCGCCTCCTGGCCCGCGCCGAGGTCTGCCTCTACGCCGGCAGCCTGGTACCGCGCGAGCTCCTCGACGAATGCCCGCCCGGCGCCCGCCTCGTCGACACCGCGCAGCTCAACCTGG
The DNA here is from genome assembly GCF_042882025.1 of Kitasatospora sp. NPDC058243. Lineage (NCBI taxonomy): Bacteria > Bacillati > Actinomycetota > Actinomycetes > Kitasatosporales > Streptomycetaceae > Kitasatospora > Kitasatospora sp. NPDC058243. The sequence goes on along the minus strand of NZ_JBHVWW010000011.1, from coordinate 71,912 downwards.
ACCAGATCATCGCCGAGCTCGTCCGCGCGCACCAGGCCGGACAGGACGTGGCCCGGCTGCACTCCGGCGACCCGTCCGTCTTCTCCGCCGTCGCCGAGCAGATGCGCCGCCTCGACGCGGCCGGCGTGCCGTACGAGATCGTCCCCGGCGTACCCGCCTTCGCCGCCGCAGCGGCCGCGCTCAAGCGGGAGTTGACCGTCCCGACCGTCGGCCAGACCGTCATCCTCACCCGGATCGCCAAGCGCGCCACCCCGATGCCCGAGGGCGAGGACCTGGCCACCCTCGGCCGCAGCGGCGCCCTGCTGGTGCTGCACCTGGCCGCCGGCTACGTGGACGACGTCGTCGAGCAGCTGCTCCCGCACTACGGCGCCGACTGCCCGGCCGCCGTCGTCGCGATGGCCAGCCGCCCGGACGAGCTGGTGCTGCGCGGCACCCTCGCCGACATCGCCGAACAGGTCAAGGCCTCGGGCGTGGTCCGCACCGCCGTCATCCTGGTCGGACGGACGCTGGCCGCCGAACAGTTCCGCGACAGCCACCTCTACTCGGCGGAGCGCGAACGCCCGCACGAGCCCTGCGGGGCGTGAACCCCATGACCCGGCACGTCCTGATCCTCGGCGGGACGACGGAGGGGCGAGCGCTGGCCGCCGCACTCGTCGAGCTGCCGTCCCTGCGGGTCACCAGTTCGCTGGCCGGCCGGGTCGCCCGACCCCGGCTGCCCGCCGGAGAGGTGAGGATCGGCGGCTTCGGCGGCCCGGAGGGGCTGGCCGACTGGCTGCGCGGCGAGCGGGTGGACGCGGTCGTCGACGCCACCCACCCGTTCGCCGCCGGGATGTCCCGCAACGCCGCCCTCGCGGCGGCCGCCGCCGACGTGCCGCTGCTGGCGCTGCGGCGGCCCGGCTGGGCGCCCGTCCCCGGGGACCGCTGGCACCACGCACCCTCGCTCGCCGCGGCCGCCGAACTCCTGCCCGGCCTCGGGCGGCGGGTCTTCCTCACCACCGGGCGACAGGGCATCGCCACCTTCGCCCACCTCGACCACCTGCACTTCCTCGCCCGCTCGGTCGACCCGCCCGAGCCGCCGCTGCCGTCCACGCTCGAAGTCCGGCTGGACCGGGGGCCGTTCACGCTCGACGGCGAACGGGCGCTGCTGCGCGAGCACCGGATCGACGTCGTGGTCACCAAGGACAGCGGCGGCGCCGCGACCGCGCCCAAACTCACCGCCGCGCGCGAACTCGGGCTCCCGGTGGTCGTCGTGGAACGCCCGCCGCTGCCCGACGGCGTACCGGCGGCCCCGGACGTACCGGGCGCGGTGCGGTGGTTGCAGCACCTGCGCTAGGACGGCCGGCCGGGTCGGGTCGGCTCGGCTCGGCCGAATGTCGACGCCGACACCGCCGACCCGGACGAGGCCTTCGCAGCCTGGCGCCGCGGGTGCAACCACGCCCGTCAACTCGTCGCCGCCGCCAAGTCGTTGGACGTCCTGGGGCACTACGGCGAGGAGGTGCGACTAGGGGCTCTCTTTCGGATCACGTCGGATCAGCGCGCGGCGTCGGAGTGCGTGCATCGCAAGGCGGAGGAGGGAGTCCATGCGGAGTATCGGCGACCGACGACAACGCGGCGAGGTGCGTGCTCCGGCGTCGCGCGCCCGGCGTGATCCGAAAGAGAGCCCCTAGCCCGCAGATGGCCGACCGGCCGCAACGCGTGCGGCCGGTCGGCCATCTGATCGTGCTTCAGATCCGGATCGGATCAGATGTCGCGGAAGGTCTCGATCTGCGCGCCGATGGAGTTGAGGCGCTCGGCGAGGTCCTCGTAGCCGCGGTTGATGACGTAGACGTTGCGCAGGACGGAGGTGCCCTGGGCGGCGAGCATCGCAAGGAGGATGACGACCGCGGGGCGCAGGGCCGGCGGGCACATCATCTCGGCGGCGCGCCAGCGGGTGGGGCCCTGGACCAGGACGCGGTGCGGGTCGAGGAGCTTGACGTCGGCGCCGAGGCGGGTCAGCTCGGTGAGGTAGATCGCACGGTTGTCGTAGACCCAGTCGTGGATCATCGTGGTGCCGTGGGCGGCCGCGGCGATGGCCGCGAAGAACGGCACGTTGTCGATGTTGATGCCGGGGAACGGCATCGGGTGGATGGTGTCGATCGGCGCGGTCAGCTTGGACGGGCGCACGGTGAGGTCGACCAGGCGGGTGTGGCCGTTGTGGGCCCGGTACTCGGGGGTCCGGTCGTAGTCGAGGCCCATCCCCTCCAGCACCGCGAGTTCGATCTCCAGGAACTCGATCGGCACCCGGCGGATCGTCAGCTCGGAGGAGGTGACGACGGCGGCGGCGAGCAGGCTCATCGCCTCCACCGGGTCCTCGGCCGGGGTGTAGTCGACGTCGCAGGTGATCTCCGGGACGCCGTGGACGGTGAGGGTGGTGGTGCCGACGCCCTCGATCCGTACGCCCAGCTTCTCCAGGAAGAAGCACAGGTCCTGGACCATGTAGTTGGGCGAGGCGTTGCGGATGACGCTGACGCCGTCGTGCCGGGCGGCGGCCAGCAGGGCGTTCTCGGTGACGGTGTCCCCGCGCTCGGTCAGCACGATCGGACGGTCCAGCGGGGTGCCCGGCTCGACCGAGGCGTGGTAGGCGCCGCCGGTGGTGGCGACCTCCAGCCCGAAGCGGCGCAGCGCGGTCAGGTGCGGCTCGACGGTGCGGGTGCCGAGGTCGCAGCCACCCGCGTACGGGATGGCGAAGCGGCTGGCGCGGTGCATCAGCGGGCCGAGGAACATCAGCACGCTGCGGGTGCGGCGGGCCGCCTCGACGTCCATCGCCGCGAGGTCGAGCTCGGCGGGCGGGGTGAGTTCGAGGTCGCGGCCGTCGTTGGTCCAGCGGCTCTTGACGCCGATACTGGTGAGCACCTCGAGGATGCGGTAGACCTCTTCGATCCGGGCGACGCTGCGCAGCGTGGTGCGTCCGGTGGTCAGCAGCGAGGCGCAGAGGATCGCGACGCAGGCGTTCTTGCTGCTGCGGACGTCGATGGCGCCGGAGAGTCGGGTGCCGCCGGCGACCCGCAGGTGCATCGGGCCGGAGTAGCCGAGGGAGACGATCTCGCTGTCGAGGGCTTCGCCGATGCGCGCGATCATCTCAAGGCTGACGTTCTGCTTGCCCTGCTCGATGCGGTTGACCGCGCTCTGGCTGGTGCCGAGGGCCTCGCCGAGCTGTGCCTGGGACCAGCCGCGGTGCTGGCGGGCGGTACGGATGAGGGTGCCGATACGGGTGAGGTAGTCGCCTGTCACTCGCCAGACCATATCTCATGGTTGAGATGGCGACAGAACCAGGGGCGGGCGTGACACTACTTTTGTCCGTTTCTCGCCCCGTATGAACGTCAGATCTTCACATCACCAGGCGGTATTGCCGCGATTCTGTGAGAGCGTCACGGCCCGAGCGGCTCCACCCGGCCGACGACGGTGCCCGCGCGGTCGATGCAGATGACGTCCACCGCCACCGGCGAGCCGACCAGCACGCCGAGCGCCGTCGCCCGCGCCGCCTCGGCGACCAGATCGCCCAGCGGCACCCCGGCCGCCCGGCACAACTGCACCGCCTCCAACCCGGTGTTGGCGGCGGCCACCGCCTCGGCCAGCGCCCCGTCGGCCCCGCCCCGCCGCGCCAGTTCGGCCAGGTACCCCTTGTCCACCTGGGAGCGCGCCGAATGCAGGTCGAGGTGGCCGGCGGCGAGCTTGGACAGCTTGGCGAAGCCGCCCGCGATCGTCAGCCGGGGCACCGGGTGGCGCTTGAGGTACTTGAGGACGGCGCCCGCGAAGTCGCCCATGTCGAGCAGCGCGTCCTCAGGCAGTCCGTGCACGGCGACGGCGACCTTCTCGGAGGTCGAACCGGTACAGCCGGCCACGTGGGTGCGGCCCGCCGCCCGGGCCACGTCCACGCCGCGGCGGATGGAGTCGATCCAGGCGGAGCAGGAGTAGGGGACGACGATGCCGGTGGTCCCGAGGATGGACAGGCCCCCGAGGATGCCCAGCCGTGGATTCCAGGTGGAACGGGCGATCTCCTCGCCGTGGTCCACGGAGATCTCGACCACCACGTCCCCGCTGCCGCCGTGCGCGGCGGCCACCTCCGCCACGGCGTCGCGGATCATCTGCCGGGGCACCGGGTTGATCGCGGGCTCGCCGACGGGCAGCGGCAGGCCCGCCTTGGTGACCGTCCCCACACCCGGGCCGGCCCGGAACACCACTCCGGCGCCGGGCTCGCCGGCCCGCACCGTCGAGCGGATCAGCGCGCCGTGGGTGACGTCGGGATCGTCGCCGGCGTCCTTGACCACGGCGGCCATGGCGCTCGCCGGCATGGGCGGGGCGGCGGCTCGGCCCTCGGTGGCCCGCTCCCCGGCAGCCAGTTCCCCGGTGGCCAGTCCCCCGGCCCTGGGGGCAAGTTCCGCGGCGACGAGTTCCTCGGCGGCGAGGGCGAAGGCCGGCTGCTGGCCCTTGGGGAGGGTGATGGCCACCGGGTCCGGGAACTCACCGGTGAGCAGCGCGGTGTACGCGGCCTTGGTGGCGGCGGTGGCGCAGGCGCCCGTGGTCCAGCCGTGCCGCAGGCCGCTGCTCTTCAGCTGGCCGGCCCGACCCCCGGCTTCGACTCCAGCCTTGGCCGCCGCTTCGGCCCCGGCTTCGGCCCCCGCCTCGGCTCCCGCTTCGGCTCCCGCTTTGGCCACCTGCGTCTCGCTTCCGGCTCCGTTGAGGTGCGGCCGCACCGGCCGTCGGTACCGATTTTCCCCCATTCGCCTGGCCGCGCCCCGACCGGGGGCGGTGGAGCGGGGCCCCGCGGCCCGGTGTCCGAGTCGGGGAGCGGCCGCTGCCCCGCGTTCCCGAAGAGTTCTCCGCACGGGCCTCGCACCCCGCTCCTACCAGTGAGTAATCTGGCGGTCCGCCAGAGGGCGGGTTCATGACACGGGGTCCGGTGGCCGGGTTGTCCGGCCGGGCCATCAGCATGTGGGGGTTTTTGTGGCAGGGATGAGTCGGCGTACGTTCCTCACCGGTACGTCGGTGGCCGCCGCCTGGTCGGCCTTGTCGCTGGGCGGCGGGCAGTTCGCCTCGGCGGCGGAGCGCGAGCGCGCACTGACGGCCACCGCCGCGCGGGCGGTCAAGACGACGGGCACCACGCTCGACCAGGTGGCCACGCCCGTCGGCACCGGCGGGTACAAGCGGCTGACGGCCGGGCCGGGCTGGCCGCTGGTGGTGCGCGGCGACCTGGCGGCGCCGGGCACCGGGCGGGACGACCGACGGACCGGGCTGGCCAGCTTCGTCCAGTTCAGCGACCTGCACCTGGTGGACACCGAGTCCCCGGTGCGATTCGAGTACCTGGCCCGGTTCACCGGCAGCGCGTACCGGCCGCAGGAGGCCCTGAACGCCCGCGGCGTCTCGGCCCTCGTCGAGCGGGTCAACGCGCTCGACGGCGGCCCCTACACCGGGATGCCGTTCAGCATGGTGATGGCCACCGGCGACAACACCGACAACCACGAGCAGGCCGAACTCGACTGGTACCTCACCGTCATGGGCGGCGGCCGGCTCGCCCAGAACACCGGTGACCCGAACCGCTACGAAGGCGTGCAGAACTCGGGCAACGCCGCCTACTGGAACCCCGAACTCGCCTACAACGACGACTACAAGGCGAAGGGCTTCCCGCAGATACCGGGCTTCCTCGACGCCGCCGGCCGGCCGTTCGACGCGCCGGGCCTGCGTACGCCCTGGTACACGGCGGTCGGCAACCACGATGACAGCCTTGAGGGTTCACTGCCGGACCTCGGGCTGCTGAACGACCTCTACACCGGCCAGTACAAGCTGGAGGGCTGCAACGACGCCGACGCGGCGCGGCTGATGGACTCGCTGCGCCGCGACCCGGCCGGCGCCGCGCTCCTGCTCGCGAAGCTGCTCGCGAGCGGCGACGCGGTGCGCCGGATCACCCCGGACGAGCGCCGACGGCCGTTCACGCTCAAGGAGTTCGCCAAGGCCCACCTGAACCCGGCGCACACCGGCGCCGGCCCGTACGGGCACGGCTTCACCTCGGACATGGTGGGCAGCGGCAAGCTCTACTACACCTTCCGTATCTCGGAGAAGGTGCTCGGCATCAGCCTGGACACCACCAACCAGGCCGGATTCGCGGACGGTTCACTGGGCGCCGCGCAACTGCGCTGGCTGGAACAGCAGTTGAAGGCGCACAGCGGGCACTGGTACGACACCGACGGACGCAAGGTGACGGGTGGCAGCACGGACGAGGTGATCCTCCTGTTCAGCCACCACACGAGCACCACCATGGGCAACCTGCTGCCCGACCCGCGCAACATCTTCGAGAAGCGGCACGACGGCAACGAGCTGGTGGCGCTGCTCCAGCGCTACCCGAACGTGATCGCGTGGGTGAACGGCCACACCCACATGAACAAGGTCACGGCGCACGGCCACGCGGTGCCGGAGCGGGCGTTCTGGGAGATCAACACCGCCTCGCACATCGACTACCCGCAGCACGGGCGCATCATCGAGATCGCGGACAACGGGGACGGCACGCTCTCCCTGTTCACGACGCTGATCGAGTCCTCCGCACCGTACGGCACGGACTTCGGCAGCACCTCGGACGCCAACCTCGCCGCGCTGTACCGCGAGCTGTCGTACAACGACCCGAACGGCCGGCCGGCGGCGCTGCTGGGCGCGGGCGAGGACCACAACACGGAGCTGGTGATCGCCAAGCCGACCCGGTGACGGGGAGGCGGGGACGCCGGGCGGCGAACAAGTAACAGAAAACAGATGACAGCTAACAGATGATGAAATCTGTTAGCTGTCATCTGTTAGCTGTCAGTCGTCGCCCGTTACTCCTCCGGGTACCGCCGCGGCGTCCAGACGACCTTCACGCCGCCGCCCCGCTCGACCGCCTGGGTCTGCGAGGAGCCGATCAGCAGGATCGTCCGCATGTCGACCAGCGCCGGATCCAGCTCGCCCAACCGGACGATCCGCACGCGCTCGGTCGGCCCGCCGACGTCACGCGCCATCACCACCGGCGTCTCGGGCGCGCGGTACTCCAGCAGCAGGTCCCGGGCGAGGGCGACCTGCGTGGTGCGCGACTTCGAGCCCGGGTTGTAGAGCGCGAGCACCAGGTCCGCCTCGGCCGCCGCGCGCAGCCTGCGGGCCACCACGTCCCAGGGCTTGAGCCGGTCCGACAGCGACACCACCGCGTAGTCGTGCCCGAGCGGGGCGCCGGCCCGGGAGGCGGCCGCGTGCGCCGCGGTCATCCCCGGGACGATCCGCACCGGGACGTCCCGGTAGGCCTCCTCGCAGGCGACCTCCAGGACGGCGGTGGCCATCGCGAAGACGCCTGGGTCACCCGAGGACACCACCGCGACCTTGTGCCCGCGGCGGGCCAGTTCGAGGGCGTACTCGGCGCGCTCCGACTCGACCTTGTTGTCCGAGCCGTGCCGCCGCTGGCCCGGCCGCTCGGGCACCCGGTCCAGGTAGGTGGTGTAGCCGACCAGGTCGGTCGCCTCGGCGAGGACGCCGCGCGCCTCGGGAGTGAGCCAGAGCGGCCCGGCCGGACCGGTGCCGATGACGGCCACCGCGCCCGCGCCGTCCGTCCGCCGCTCCACCGGCTCCAGCGGCGCGACCTTGCTCGGCAGCACCGCCACCGAGAAGTACGGGACGGTCTCGCCCTCGACCTCCGCGAGCGGCAGGATGCGCTCCCCGTCCATGAACGCGCGCTCGACGTACTGCGCGTCGTCGAGCCGGCCGGCCCGCTCCAGCGCCCGCCGGACGGCCGGGAAGGTGCGCCCCAGCTTCATGATCACGGCGGAGTCGGCGGCGGCGATCCGTGCCGTCAGCTCCTCCTCGGGCAGCGTGCCCGGGATGACGGTGAGCGTCTCCTCGGCCTCGGTCAGCGGCTGGCCGAGCCGGGCGGCCGCGGCGCTGACGGAGGTCACGCCCGGCACCACCTCGGTCGGGTAGCGGTGCGCGAGCCGCTTGTGCATGTGCTGGTACGAGCCGTAGAACAGCGGGTCGCCCTCGGCGAGGACCACGACGTCGCGGCCGGCGTCCAGGTGGGCGGCCAGCCGGGCGGAGGCCTCCTCGTAGAAGTCGTCCAGCGCGCCTCGGTAGCCGCCCGGGTGGTCGGTGGTCTCGACCGTGATCGGGTAGACCAACTTCTCCTCGATCTGACCACCCGTCAGATAGCGCTCGGCGATCGAACGCGCGATGGACCGGCCGTGCCGGGCGCTGTGGTAGGCCACCACGTCGGCCTTGCCGATGAGTTCGGCCGCCCGGACGGTCACCAGCGACGGGTCGCCGGGGCCGAGCCCGACCCCGTAGAGCCGTCCGACACCAGAGATCTGACGATCCGTCACTCTTCTTCGCTCGCAATCGCGTTGACGGCGGCGGCGGCGATCGCGCTGCCGCCGCGCCGGCCGCGCACCACCAGGTGCTCCAGGCCGGACGGGTGCTCGGCCAGGGCCTGCTTGGACTCGGCGGCGCCGATGAAGCCGACCGGGACGCCGATCACCGCGGCCGGGCGCGGCGCTCCGGCCTCGATCATCTCCAGCAGCCGGAACAGCGAGGTCGGCGCGTTGCCGACGGCCACCACCGCGCCTTCCAGCCGGGGCAGCCACAGCTCCATGGCGGCGGCGCTGCGGGTGTTGCCCATCTTCCGGGCGAGCTCCGGCACGGACGGGTCGGTGAGGGTGCACACGACCTCGTTGTCGGCGGGCAGCCGCTTGCGGGTGACGCCGCTCGCCACCATGTTCACGTCGCACAGGATCGGCGCCCCGGCCCGCAGCGCCGCGCGCGCGGAGGCGACCACGCCCGGTGAGTACACCAGGTCCTCGACCAGGTCGACCATCCCGCAGGCGTGGATCATCCGCACCGCGACCTGGGAGACGTCCGCCGGGAGGGCGGCCAGGTCGGCCTCCGCACGGATGGTGGCAAAGGACTGGCGGTAGATGGACGCGCCGTCCTTCTCGTACTCGATCACTTCGTGGTCCTCCTGGCCTCGGCGACCGCCTCGGCCATCTCCTCGTTCGTCACGTCCACGGCCGCCCCGGCGGCCGCCGGACCGTTCACCGTCACCCGGTAGCCCTGCCCGGTGGCGAGCACGTCCACCCACCGCCCGGCCGGATGACCGCAGCGTCGTTCACACCCCGACCAGTGCACCGGGAGACCGGCGGTCGGGAGGCCGGCCATCGGAAGGCCCGCGGCCGGAAAGCCGGTAACCGGAAGGCCGGTAACCGGAAGGCCGCCGACCGGCGGGCTCCCGGTGGTGGCCGCCGCATCGAGCGCCCGCGCCGCGTCGGCCCGGACGTCGGCCCGCGACTTGGCGCACCCCGGCAGTCCGGTGCAGGCGGTGGCCCGCTCCCAGGGCGAGCCGGGCGCGGTCCGGAACCCGGCCGCCGCCAGCGCGGGCAGCCGGTCGGCCGGCGCCCCCGGCAGCACCGCGCCGCGCCAGGGCGTCAGCCGGATCTCCCCGGCGCAGGCGCCCGCGAGTTCCCGCCACTGCGCGGCGCCGGCCCGGCCGAAGCGCATGCCCACCGACAGCCCGCCCGCCACCTCGGGGAACGAGCCGGCCGTGCGGACCACGCCGACCGCGGGCGCGGCCCCGGCGAGGGCGGGCACCGGCACGGGCCCGGCCGGCAGCAGCTCGGGGACCTCGCGCAGGTGCCAGGCCTTGCGCCCGCTCTCGCGCAGCACGTCCAGGAAGGTCCGGGCCGCGTCGAGCACGGCCGTCACCTCCTGCCCCGCCGGCACCGGACGCCCGTGGGCGGCCCGTCCGAGGCGCAGCAGCGCCGACCCGTCCGGGCCTGCGATCAATGTCACATCGGCGTCGAACGCGGCGACGTCGCCCCGCCCGTCGTCCAGCGCGAACAGGAACTTGCCGGAGAGCCCGGCCGCCCAGTCGCTCGCGCACAGCCGCGCGTCCAGCTCCCGCGCCCAGGCCTGCACGTCGGCGAAGCCGTGTCCGTCGAGCCCGGCGAGCGGGGAGGCCACGATGTTGCGGACCCGTTCGTGCGTGTCCGAGGGCAGTAGGCCGACGGCGCGCAGCCGTTCGGCGAGTTCGGCCCCGCAGTGCGAAGCCAGGCCGCGGAGTTGGACGTTGCCGCGGGAGGTGGTCTCCAGTTCGCCGTCGCCGAGCGCCTCGGCGGCGTCGGCCAGCGCCAATGCCTGACGGACCGTCAGCAGACCGCCGGGCAGCCGGACCCGGGCCAGGGCGCCGTCGTCGGCCGGATGTAGACGAAGGGCCCCTGGGCAGGCGTCCGCGCGCCCCCGGTCGGGCACCGCGGCGCCCGGCGCGGTGGCGTCGGGTGTCGGTGGCATGGCCGCGAGCATACAGATGATCCGATCGGTTGCCTTTGTCCGTCGCCTCACACCCCGGGCGCTCCGGGCGGCCTCCCCGGGATCGCCCTCCCCCAGGTCAGCCGCACCCCGTACGATGCTGGCGGACGGTCCCCGCGGACCGTCCGCACGCCAGCGACGGCGCAGGGGAGGAAACCGGTGCAAGCCCGGTGCGGTCCCGCCACTGTGACCGCGGTTCACCGGGAGACCGGACGGCCGCGGGAGCCAGGAACTCCTGCCGTCCTCCACCGGCCCGGGGCGCGGACCCCGAGGAAGGCTCGAAGAGCAATGCGCTGCCGCATGCCCGCGCCCGGGTCCCCGGGCACCTCACGCCCGCCCGACTCCGGGCGCTTCGCCGACGTCTCGGCGCTCCTTCGGTCGCCGCTCACGCGCCGTCGCTCGCTTTCGTCCGTCGCATGCCACGCGCCTTCGTCCGTCGCATGCCACGCGCTTTCGTCCGTCGCTCGTCACTCGTCACTTTCCACGCCGGCGCGCCCTTCGGCTCGGGGCGGCTCCGAGGCCGGGAGGGCCTTCGCATGATCCTGCTGCTGTCGACGTCCGACACCGACCTGCTCAGTGCCCGCGCCGCCGAGGGCCCGGTCCGCTACCGGCTCGGCAACCCGGCCCGGCTCACCCCCGAGGACCTGCCCGCGCTGCTGGAGGGCACCGACCTCGTCGTGGTCCGCCTGCTCGGCGGTCGCCGCGCCTGGCAGGAGGGCCTGGACACGCTGTTGGCCGGCCCCCGCCCGGTGATCGTGCTGACCGGTGAACAGGCCCCCGACGCCCAGCTGATGGAGCTGTCCACCGTCCCGGCCGGCATCGCCGCCGAGGCGCACGCCTACCTCGCGCACGGCGGCGCCGCCAACCTCGCCGAGCTGGCCGCCTTCCTCTCCGACACCGTGCTGCTGACCGGCCACGGCTTCGCCCCGCCCGCCTCCGCCCCGGCCTGGGGGCCGCTGGAGCGCGAAGCCCGTACGCAGGACGGCCCGACGGTCGCGGTGCTCTACTACCGCGCCCACCACATGAGCGGCAACACCGCCTTCGTCGAGACGCTCTGCCGGGCGATCGAGGACCAGGGTGCGCAGGCCAGGGCCTACTACTGCGCCTCGCTGCGCGGCGCCGAGCCCGAACTGCTGGCCGCGCTCGGCGAGGCCGACACGCTCGTCACCACCGTGCTCGCCGCCGGCGGCACCCGCCCGGCCGACGCGCAGGCCGGCGGCGACGAGGAGGCCTGGGACGCGGGCGCGCTCGCCGCCCTGGACCGGCCGATCCTCCAGGCGCTCTGCCTCACCTGGTCGCGCGCCCAGTGGGAGGCCAGCGACGACGGCCTGTCCCCGCTGGACACCGCCACCCAGATCGCGGTGCCGGAGTTCGACGGCCGGCTGATCAGCGTCCCGTTCTCCTTCAAGGAGCTGGACGAGGACGGCCTCACCGTCTACGCCGCCGACCCGGAGCGCGCCGCCCGGGTGGCCGGCACCGCCGTCAAGCACGCCCGGCTGCGGCACATCCCGGCCGCCGAGCGCCGCCTGGCGCTCGTGCTGTCCGCCTACCCGACCAAGCACGCCCGGGTCGGCAACGCCGTCGGCCTGGACACCCCGGCCAGCGCGATCCGCCTGCTGAACCGGCTGCGCGCGGAGGGCATGGACCTGGGTTCGGACCTCCCCGGGCTGGACGGAACGAACGGGGACGGCCACGACGGCTCCCGCGACGCCTCGCCCGGCGGCTCCCACGATGCGTCCCAGGAGCCCTCCCTCGACGCCTCCCACGAGGGCGACGCCCTGATCCACGCCCTGATCGCGGCCGGCGGCTACGACCAGGACTGGCTCACCGAGGACCAGCTGGCCCGCAACCCGGTGCGCATCCCCGCCGCCGACTACCGCCGCTGGTACGCCACGCTCCCCCAGGGGCTGCGCGAGCAGGTCGAGGCGCACTGGGGCCCGGCCCCCGGCGAGCTGTACGTCGACCGCTCGCAGAACCCGGACGGCGACATCGTGCTGGCCGCGATCCGCTCCGGGAACCTGCTCGTCCTGATCCAGCCGCCGCGCGGTTTCGGCGAGAACCCCGTCGCCATCTACCACGACCCCGACCTGCCGCCGAGCCACCACTACCTGGCCGCCTACCGCTGGATCGAGGCCGCGCAGGCCGACGGCGGCTTCGGCGCGCACGCCGTCATCCACCTCGGCAAGCACGGCAACCTGGAGTGGCTGCCCGGCAAGACCGCCGCGCTGTCCGCCGAGTGCGGCCCGGACGCCGTCCTGGGCGATCTGCCGCTGATCTACCCGTTCCTGGTCAACGACCCGGGCGAGGGCACCCAGGCCAAGCGCCGCGCCCACGCCACCCTGGTCGACCACCTCGTCCCGCCGATGGCCCGCGCCGACTCCTACGGCGACATCGCCCGCCTGGAGCAGCTGCTGGACGAGCACTCCAACATCGCCGCGATGGACCCGGCCAAGCTGCCCGCGATCCGTGCGCAGATCTGGACCCTCATCCAGGCCGCCAAGCTGGACCACGACCTCGGTCTGGACGAGCGCCCCGAGGACGACGGCTTCGACGACTTCCTGCTGCACGTCGACGGCTGGCTGTGCGAGATCAAGGACGCCCAGATCCGCGACGGCCTGCACGTCCTCGGCCAGGCGCCGGCCGGCACCGACCGGATCAACATCGTGCTCGCCATCCTGCGCGCCCGCCAGATCTGGGGCGGCGTCAGCGCGCTGCCGGGCCTGCGCGAGGCCCTCGGGCTGGACGAGGCCGCGCTCACCCTCGGGGCCACCGACGCCGCCGAGGCCCAGGCCCGCGCCCTGGTCGAGGCCATGGAGGCGCAGGACTGGGCGGTCGAGGCGGTGGAGAAGGTCGCCGCCGGGCTGCCGGAGGCCGTCCACGAGGTGCTGACCTTCGCCGCCACCCAGGTGGTGCCGCGGCTGGCCGCCACCACCGACGAGCTGGACGCCGTGCTGCACGCGCTGCGCGGCGGCTTCGTCCCGGCCGGGCCGTCCGGCTCGCCGCTGCGCGGCCTGGTCAACGTGCTGCCGACCGGCCGCAACTTCTACTCCGTCGACCCGAAGGCCGTCCCGAGCAAGCTCGCCTGGGAGACCGGCCAGGCGCTCGCCGCCTCGCTGGTCGAGCGGTACACCGCCGACAACGACGGCGCCTACCCGCCCTCGGTCGGGCTGTCGCTGTGGGGCACCAGCGCGATGCGCACCGCCGGCGACGACATCGCCGAGGCCTTCGCCCTGCTCGGCGTCCGCCCGGTCTGGGACGACGCCTCGCGCCGGGTCACCGGCCTGGAGCCGATCGCCCTCGCCGAGCTGGGCCGCCCGCGCATCGACGTGACGCTGCGCATCTCCGGCTTCTTCCGCGACGCCTTCCCGCACGTGGTCGCCCTGCTCGACGACGCGGTGCGCCTGGCCGCCGCCCAGGAGGAGCCCGCGGAGCAGAACTTCGTACGCGCCCACGTCCAGGCCGACCTCGCGGTGCACGGCGACGAGCGCAAGGCCACCGTCCGCGTCTTCGGCTCCCGCCCGGGCACCTACGGCGCGGGCCTGCTCCAGCTGATCGACAGCCGGGACTGGCGCACCGACGCCGACCTGGCCGAGGTGTACACGGTCTGGGGCGGCTACGCCTACGGGCGCGGACTGGACGGGCGGCCGGCCCGCGAGGAGATGGAGACCGCGTACAAGCGGATCACCGTCGCCGCGAAGAACACCGACACCCGCGAGCACGACATCGCCGACTCGGACGACTACTTCCAGTACCACGGCGGCATGGTGGCCACCGTCCGGGCGCTCACCGGCAAGGCGCCGACCGCCTACATCGGCGACTCGACCCGCCCGGAGACGGTCCGCACCCGGACGCTGACCGAGGAGGCCGCCCGCGTCTTCCGCGCCCGGGTGGTCAACCCGCGCTGGATCGAGGCGATGCGCCGGCACGGGTACAAGGGCGCGTTCGAGATGGCCGCGACGGTGGACTACCTGTTCGGCTACGACGCCACGACGGGCGTGGTCGCGGACTGGATGTACGAGAAGCTCACCCAGGAGTACGTGCTCGACCCGGTCAACCGGGAGTTCCTGACCGGCGCCAACCCGTGGGCGCTGCACGGGATCAGCGAGCGGCTGCTGGAGGCGGCCAGCCGCGGGCTCTGGGAGCAGCCCGACCCGGAGCTGATCGCGCAGTTGCAGGCCGCGTTCCTGGAGACCGAGGGGGACCTGGAGGGCGACGAGGGCTGAGCCACGGGGGTGGCCACCAGTGTTCCCGTAGTCCATTCGGGTGACAGGAACACTGGTGGCGCAGTCCGTCCGAGCGGACAATACGGGGCATGCCCCGCCGCCTCGCCCTCACCAGCCCCGCCCGGCGCACGCCGCACCGGGAGCACTCCGAGCACCGCGAGCACCCTGAGCACTCCCCGCATCCCGGGCACCCCGAGCACTCCTCGCATCCCGGGCACCCCCGGCACCCTGAACCTCCCGGGCACTCCGAACACGGCGGGCAGTCCGGACACGGCGGCCACCCGCAGGCGCGCCCGCACCGCTACCGCGCGCGGTTCGGCGCCCTGGCCGCCGGGGCGGTACCGGTGCTCGCCTTCCCGGCGCCGGGGCAGGCCTGGCTGGCGTGGGTCGCGCTCGTCCCCGGGATGCTGCTGATGCAGCGCGCGCCCGGCGGGCGGGAGGCGGCGGTGCGCGGGTGGTGGTTCGGGGCGGGCTTCATCCTGACCGCGATGTACTGGCTGGTCCCGTCCATCGGGCCGGGGCTACCGGTGCTCGCCGTGCTGTTCGGGGCGCTCCAGGGCGGCTTCGGGTACGCCGTCCACCGGCTGCTGCACCCGCCGCTGACCGGCCGTCGGGCGCTGCTCGCACTGCTCGTCGTCCCGGCGGTCTGGGTGACCACCGAGTACGCGCGCTCCTGGGACGCCCTCGGCGGGCCGTGGGCACTGCTCGGCGCCACCCAGTGGCAGCACCCGGCGATCCTCGGGCTCGCCTCGACCGGCGGGATCTGGCTGGTCAGCGCGGCCGTCGCGGCCGCCAACACCGGGGTGCTGATCGTCCTGACCTCCGTGCACCGGCGACCGCGCGCCCTCGCGGCGCTGACCACCGTCCTGGTCCTGGCCGCCGGCCCGCTGCTGTTCGCCCTGCGCGACGCCCCCGCCCCGGCCGGGGCGGTCACCGTCGCGCTGGTCCAGCCCGGCATCGTGGACGACCCGCAGGCCCGGTTCGAGGCCAGCGCCCAGGCCACCGCCGCGCTCGGCGGGCAGCCGGTGGACCTGGTCGTCTGGGGCGAGAGCAGCACCACCGCCGACCTCGACCGCGACCCGGCCGCGCTCGACCGGCTGCGCCAACTCTCCACCGCCACCGGGGCGCAGATCATCGCCGGGGAGGACGCCCGCAAGGCGGACGGGCGGATCTCCAAGGACGCGGTACTGGTCTCCCCTGCGGGCGTGCTGGACCGCTACCGCAAGATCCGGCTGGTGCCCTTCGGCGAGTACATCCCGCTGCGGCCGGTGCTCGGCTGGATCGCCGGCGTCAGCCGGGCGGCCGGCGAGAACCGGGCGCCCGGCACCGCCTTCCACGTCCTGCCGGCCACCGACCGGGCGGGAGGACCGCTGCCGGTCGGCGCGCTGATCTGCTTCGAGTCGGCCTTCCCCGACCTGGCCCGCACCGCCGCGCGGGACGGCGCCCGGGTGCTGGTCTACCAGTCCTCCACCTCGACCTTCCAGCACACCTGGGCACCCGAGCAGCACGTCTCGCTGGCGGCGATCCGGGCCGCCGAGACCGGCCGGCCGGCCGTGCAGGCCTCGCTGACCGGGGTGTCGGCGGCCTTCGACGCGCAGGGCCGCGAGCTCGCCCGGCTCGGTACCGACGGCACCGGCGCGCTGACCGTCCGGCTGCCGCTCACCGAGCCCGGGGCGCTGACCTGGTACGACCGGATCGGCGACGTGGTACCGATCGGCGCGCTGCTCGTCACCGCGGGCGCGACGGCGGCGGCGTGGCGTTCCAGCCGCAGTCGGCGCCCGGTGTGAGGGCGGAGACTGCGCCCGACGGGAGGACGTCGGGGTCCTCGGCAGGGGCGCGGGCAGCGGCGCGGGCAGGGGCGTCGACAGGGGCGCGGGCAGGGGCGCGGCCTTCGGGGGGTCAGCCCTCGGTGCCGGCCAGGTAGACGCCGAACGACGCGCCCTGCGGGTCGCGCAGCACGGCGATCCGGGGGCCGTCCGGCACGTCGGTGGCCCCCATCAGCACGTCCGCGCCGAGGCCGCTCGCCCGGGCGACGGTGTTGTCGACGTCCGCGACCGAGAAGTACGGCAGCCAGTGCGGCGGCACCTGCGGCGGGAAGCGGTCGTCCATCACGAGCATGCCGCCGAAGTCGGCGCCGTCCAGGCCCCACTGGGTGTACTGCTCGGACGGGCTGACGGACCAGCCGAAGACCGCCGGGTAGAAGGCGGTCGCACCGGCCGGGTCGCGGGTGAGCAGTTCCACCCAACCGAGCGAGCCCGGCTCGTTGAACACCTCGGCGCCCGCGAACGCGCGGGCCTGCCAGAGCAGGAACACCGCGCCGGAGCTGTCCCCGACCACCGCGAAGCGGCCGAGGTCGGACACATCGGTGGGCTCCTTCAGGACCTTGCCGCCGGCGTCCTCGACCTTCGCGACGGTGGCGTCGGTGTCGGTGACCGCGAAGCAGGTCGACCAGGCGATGGGCTGCTGCGGCGCGAACCGCGGGCTGACGGCGGCCGCCGTGGCGTCGCCGAGGAACATCTGGGTGTAGCCGCTGGCCTCGGGGCGCACATCGGCCTCGGCCCGCCAGCCGAACAACTCGCCGTAGAAGGTGCTGGCGGCGGCCGGGTCGGAGGTGCCCAGCTCGACCCAGCAGGGGCCGCCGATGGTCACGGAGTTCTGCTTCATGGCTTCTCCTCTCGACTTCTTCTCTCGGTTCTCGATCTCTCGGTCTTTGTTGACTGATCGTCACTCTTGCCTTGTGTCACGCGACTTCGAGCACCACCTTGCCGCGGGCATGGCCGGATTCGACGAAGGCGAGCGCCTCGGCGGCCCGGGCCAGCGGGTAGCGGCCGGTGATGTTCGGGTCCAGCTCACCGGCGGCGACCAGGGCCGCCAGCGCGGACAGGGTCTCGGACGTCGTCGAGCGGGTGATGTAGCGGCCGCCGAGTTCGGCCACGGTGGCCGGGTCGGCGGTGCTGACCAGCTCCGTACGGTCCTTGCGCACGGGGACGGCGGCCCGCAGGGCGTCGCCCCCGACCAGATCGAGGATGCCGTCGACGCCGTCGGGCGCCGCGGCCGCGATCCGTTCGGCGACGCCGTCGCCGTAGCGGACGGGCACCGCGCCGAGGGACTCCACGTACGCACGGTTGGCGTCGCTCGCGGTGCCGAGGACGATCAGGCCGCGACTGCGGGCGATCTGGGCGGCCGCGCTGCCGACACCGCCGGCGATGCCGAGGATCAGCAGCGTCCGGCCGGCGCCGAGGCCGAGGTCGCGGACGGCGTCGTCCGCGGTGGCCGCCGACACGGGCAGGACGGCCGCCTGGTCGAAGCCGACACCCTCGGGCTTGAGCGCGCTCAACTCGGCGCGCATCAGCGTCTGTTCGGCGTAGGCACCGGCGGCCGCGAGGCCGAACACCTCATCGCCCGGGGTGAACCCGGTGACCCCGGGGCCGACTTGCAGGACCACGCCCGAGGCCTCCTGGCCCATGACGGCGGGGAGTTCGCGCTCCCGGCCGAGCAGGCCCGTGCGGATCTTCCAGTCCACCGGGTTCACCCCGGCCGCGCCGACCGCGATCGCCAGCTGCCCGGGGCCGGGCTCCAGCACCGGGCGGTCCAGGAACTCCTGTGTCTCCGGCCCGCCGTAGTCGACGAAGCCGAATGCCTTGGCCATCGGTGATCCCACTCCTCGGGTAGCGGTTGCGATCCCCCGTCCTCCCCCCGCCCCAGCATGCGGGCGGGGGAGGACGGGTGCGGGCGCTGCTGGGCCGAACGGGGGCGGGCGGGGCGGCGGGCGGCGGCAGTGGGCGAGATGGGCGAACAAAAAACAGATGACAGATAACAGATTTCGAAATCTGTTATCTGTCATCTGTTAGTTGTCGGCTGTCAGCTGTCAGCGGCCGTCCGTCAGCGCAGCGCCCGCGCCACCGGAATCCACAGCTGGGCCTCCGCCTGGCCGTCCGACAGGAACCGGGTGCGCAGGATCTCCGGCCCCGGCCGGAACTCGTACGGGTTGGACGGGAACCACTGCGTGAAGACGTCCCGCCACATCTCCTGGAGGGCCTTCGGGAAGGTCCCGGTGTTGGAGAAGGCCGCCCAGGTGCCCGCCGGCACCTCCCGAACGTCCAGGCCGTCCGGGACGACGGTGTCCGCGTCCGCCACCACCGCGTGGTAGTAGTCGAGTTCGACACCCTCTTCGCGGCTCTCCGAGAAGAACTCGGTGACCGAGAGGATGCCTTCCGGCTCGCGGCCCGAG
The DNA here is from genome assembly GCF_042882025.1 of Kitasatospora sp. NPDC058243. Lineage (NCBI taxonomy): Bacteria > Bacillati > Actinomycetota > Actinomycetes > Kitasatosporales > Streptomycetaceae > Kitasatospora > Kitasatospora sp. NPDC058243. The sequence continues at coordinate 53,120 of NZ_JBHVWW010000011.1, read as the reverse complement.
AGCGCCGAGATCCGGTCGACGGTCTCCTGGCCGAGCCCCTTGATGAACGAGGCGATGGCCGGGTTCACGCCCTCGTGCACCAGCGGGACCCGCGCCCGCCGACCGATGATCCGGAAGTCCGGCTGCTCGATGATCCGGTATTCCATACTGCTGCTTCCCTCCACGACGAGTCGGAAGGACATCCGGGGCTGGGACTTGAGCACCGCGCCCTCGCGCCGGGCCTCACCGGGCCCGACCCCGTGCATCGCCCGGAACGCCCGGGCGAACGCCTCCCCCGAGGTGTAGCCGTACCGGATCGCGACCTCCAGCAACGTCCGCTCCCCGCCGAGGACTTCGGCCCCGGCGACGGTCAACCGCCGGCGACGGACGTAGTCCGACAGCGGCATCCCGGAGAGCATCGAGAACAACCGTCGGAAGTGGTACTCCGACGTCATCGCGATCCGGGCCAGCTCGGCGACCTCGACCTCCTGGTCCAGGTTCCGTTCGATGTGCTCCATCGCCCGGTTCAGGTGTTCCAGCACTCCGACCCCGTCCTTCCCTTACTGATCACCACCGTAGGAAGGACCCACCCTGCCGCACCCGACAATCGGTGCCCGCTCCGGTCGGGTACCGATCGCCGGGTGACGGCGAGTGGCGCCGTCGGCGCCAAGCGAAGGGCCGCGGGCGCCGGGCGGAGGACCGCGAGCTCCAGGCGGAGGGCCGTGGGCGTCGGCGCCGGGCGGCAGGGCTCAGATCAGACCCTGGGCCAGCATCGCGTCCCCGACCAGCTCGAAGCCGGCGATGTTCGCGCCCACCACGTAGTCGCCCGGGTGTCCGTAGCGCTCGGCGGTGGTGAAGCAGGAGTCGTGGATGTGCTTCATGATCCCGGCCAGCCGCTCCTCGGTGCGGGCGAAGGTCCAGGAGTCGCGCGAGGCGTTCTGCTGCATCTCCAGGGCGCTGGTGGCCACGCCGCCCGCGTTCGCCGCCTTGCCCGGGCCGAAGGCCACCCCGGCTTCCTGGAACACCCGGACCGCCTCCGGGGTGGTGGGCATGTTGGCCCCCTCGGCGACCGCCAGCACCCCGCCCCGCACCAGGGCCAGCGCGTCCGTCCCGGTCAGCTCGTTCTGGGTGGCGCAGGGCAGCGCGACGTCGCAGGGCACGCTCCACACGCCAGGGCCCTCGACGAACCGGACGTGGCTGCCGCGCAGTTCGGCGTAGTCGGCGACCCGGCCGCGCCGGACCTCCTTGACCTCCTTGAGGAGCGCGAGGTCGATGCCCTTCTCGTCCACCACGTAGCCGGTGGAGTCGGAGCAGGTGAGCACGGTCGCGCCGAGCTGCTGCGCCTTCTCGATCGCGTAGATGGCGACGTTGCCGGAGCCGGAGACGACGACCCGGCGCCCGTCCAGGCTCTCGCCGCGGCTGTGCAGCATCTCGGCGGTGAACAGCACGCAGCCGTAGCCGGTCGCCTCGGTCCTGGCCTGCGCGCCGCCCCAGCCGAGGCCCTTGCCGGTGAGCACGCCGCTCTCGTAGCGGTTGGTGATCCGCTTGTACTGGCCGAACAGGTAGCCGATCTCCCGGCCGCCGACGCCGATGTCCCCGGCGGGGACATCGGTGTGCTCGCCGAGGTGGCGGTACAGCTCGGTCATGAAGGACTGGCAGAAACGCATGACCTCGGCGTCCGAGCGGCCCTTGGGGTCGAAGTCGGAGCCGCCCTTGCCGCCGCCGATCGACAGCCCGGTGAGCGCGTTCTTGAAGATCTGCTCGAAGCCGAGGAACTTGACGATGCCGAGGTTCACCGAAGGGTGGAAGCGCAGCCCGCCCTTGTACGGGCCGAGGACACTGCTGAACTCCACCCGGAAGCCGCGGTTCACGTGGATGTCGCCGGAGTCGTCCGTCCACGGCACCCGGAACATGAGCTGCCGCTCGGGCTCGCAGATCCGCTCGATGATCCGGGCGTCGACGAACTCGGGGCGGCGGGCGAGCACCGGCCCGAGGGTCTCCAGGACCTCGTGGACCGCCTGGTGGAACTCCGTCTCACCCCTGTTCCGGCGGACCACGTCCGCGTAGAGCGCCTCGATCACGCGCTGCTCGGCGTCGAAGGAGGTCGGGGAGGTGGCGGCGGGAGGGGTTGTGGGCATCTGATCAGGACCTTCCGTGGTCGTCGGTGCTCGTGCGCGAGGCATTCCCGTGCCCAGGAAACGGGGAAATCCTCGCAGTGTCCACGGTCCGGCTCCCGACGCATCCACATGCTGAAACCCCCACGCCTCGCGGACCGTACGATCCACCAGCGCCCTCGCGTCCGCACGGAGCCCGACTGAACCACAGTCCGTAGTCGAATCGGGCACGGACAGTATTTAGTTGTTCAAATTGGAACTACCGAGTACGGTCATCGACATCCGATCCACCCCGGGCCGGCCGGCCCGCCCCTCTCGACCCATCGGTTCGTCGGTTCGCCGACCCATCTCCTCATCGACGGAGGCCCACCCATGCCGCAGCCCGGCCCCGCCACGGTGCGCTCGCGTGTGCGCATCCCGCTGACCTTCCACGACGGCTACCGCGCCGAGGCGCAGGCCCTCACCTTCCACGACCTCGCCGACGGCGCGGAGCACCTGGCGCTCGCGTTCGGCGAGGTGCCGGAGGGCGGGACGCCGCTGGTGCGCCTGCACTCGGAGTGCCTGACCGGCGACGTCTTCGGCTCGGACCGCTGCGACTGCGGCCCGCAGCTGCGCGAGTCGGTCGAGCAGATCGCCGAGGCCGGCGGCTACCTGCTGTACCTGCGGCAGGAGGGCCGGGGCATCGGGCTCTACAACAAGCTGGAGGCCTACTCCTTGCAGGACTCCGGATTGGACACGTACGACGCCAACACGGCGCTCGGCCTGCCCGAGGACGGCCGGGACTACACCGCCGCCGCCCAGATGCTCGCCACCCTCGGCGCCACCGGCATCGACCTGCTGAGCAACAACCCGGACAAGGCGCAGCAGTTGGCCGACCTCGGGATCACCGTGCGGCGACGGGTGCCGACCGGCGTGCACCTGTCCGCGAGCAACGTGCGCTACCTGCGGGCGAAGGTTCGCGGAACGACCTTTTCACTCGCTCATGATCTTTTGCGGGGGCGCGTCAGCTGACCGAAGGTGTGATCATGGACGGCCCCGACGTGATGGACCTGTACTGCCGCAAGTCGAAGAAGCTGCGACAGGGAAGCCACAAGCAAGAGCTGTCCATGGACGCCCAGGAGGCCCGAGGAAGGGGCTTCGCCGCCCGCGAGGGCTACCGGATCGGGGTCGTCCACAAGGCGTAGTGAGCACAGGGGTGGGGCTTTAAACGGGCCGGAATGTCCCCTTCACAGCGTGGCCGGGAATAACGGGTACAGGATTCACCCCCTATTCAGAGCCCACGGAAGGGCGACCCGCAAGACTCTGTGCGCCCGCACGGTGGCCCCTCAGAGCCCGGCCGCAGCCGAGGGCCCGTGGGCGCCCCGTGAGGCCGTGACGCGGGTGGGCAGCAGCCTTGGCGACCCCGCCCAACTGGACCAGGTCACGGCGTCTCCGCAACTGCGGCAGATTCCGTAGCTACCCGTGCAGGCCAGCGCGCGGCCAACGAATCGCGGTTGCACGGCTTCGCGCTGGCCTTGCGCGCCTTACGGCTACAACTTCCTTTCTTCGCAGCCTTGTTAATCAGAATCGAGGGAATGGAGAGTGCGCGTCGGCGCGTGACGCCGGCCACTGCCCCGGGGGGTGACTCCCCTTCGCGCCTCCTTCTTCACCGGGGCGTCATAGCAGGCCAGTACCGATGCGCATGGGCACAGACCAACCCTCCTGCGCACACTGTGACAATCAACCACCCTGAGTAGGGAAAAGGATTCCCCTGCACGAGATCATCACTGACCTTCGGGCCGGACTCGCCGCCCTGGAGATCGAGTTGGACCCCCAGGAGGACGCCGCGCTCCGCCTCGCCGAGCACCACCTGCGCGACGCCTCCCACTGCGACGAACAGGTCCGCGCCGACGGCCGACTGATCGCCGGAGGCACCCGCCACGGCGTCCAGGTCGCCCACCCCCTGATCGCAGAAGCCCGACAGCTCCGCGCCGAGGCAGGCCGCCTGATCGCCCGCGTCCGCCTCCCCGGCGACGAGCCCGAGACGGGCCGCTCCAACGCCGCGCGCAGCCTCGCCGCCCACCGTTGGGGCAACCGCATCTGACCGCCTGAGCAGACCGGCCCCGGCCGCCCAATGAACTGGGTGGCCGGGGCCTTTCGTGCGTTCTGGACCCTCGGGATTCCAGTGGGCTATCCGGGCTTGCCTGCCGAGCGAACGTCCCGGCTCATCTTGCGTTGAACGGCGTGGGGGACGCGCCTCATACCGACTTCGTGCAATTTCGTGCATGCGGGGTTGTGGATCTCACTCACAGGGCTGACGGTGGTGCATGTCCCCGCAACTCCCTAGACGTTGGAGATCGTCGTGGCACTAGATTTCGTGGGCATCGACCCGACCACCGGCGGCGGAGGCTCGCCCACCGTGTGGGTCGAGGACGAGACGGAGGAGATCGTCGTGCAGAGCTTGACGGCCGATGCCGCGCTCTGCGAGAAGATCGCGGGGACCGAGTGGGTTCCCGGCCACGCGATCGGAATCCCCGCTCATGAGTCCGTGATCCGTATCCCGGCGCGCATGCTGCCGATCCTGAAGGAGGCTATCGAACGTGTCGAACGTGCCCGACTTCGCCGCGCTGCTGAAGAACGCGCAGAAGACCGCAGTACACCTGGAGATGCGTGACGCCTACGCTGTCGGCGACGAGGCAGAGGAGATCGACCGCTTCGCCCGCACTGGCGAGATCGAGTTGGACCCCGAAGCCTCGTGGTGGCCCGAGTGGCTGGGTCTCGTCCGCGAGACGATCGGCCGTGGGGTGGTCATGCGCAGGGCCCGGATCGTCTCCGAGCCGGTGACCGACTACATCCGGTGGGAGCACGCGGTCACCCCGATGAATCTCGCTGCTGGGGAACTGGTCCGGTGGCTTCCGAGGAGTCAGGCGTCGGACATCGCGTTGCCGGGTAACGACTTCTGGCTGATCGACGACAGGTTGGTGCTGTTCCACTTCTTCACGGGGTACGGCGACTGGGCCGAACCCGGGTTCGCCTTCTCCGAGGACCCCGCGACGATTCGTCTCGTCTCTTCCGCGTTCGAAGCCGTCTGGGAGCGGGGCACCCCGCACGACGAGTACAGCGTCTGACCTACCCCTACCCTGCGAGCACCGGACCGCCAGACAATGCCGACGTCACCGTCATCAAGCGCGCAAGCGGCGCGTCTTGCCCTTGCCAACCGCCTGGTCGACCTCCGCAAGGATGCCGGACTGACGGGTAAGCAACTGGCGTTCCGGTGCGGGTGGAACCCTTCGAAAGTGTCCCGAATCCAGAGCGCGCGGACCCCGCCGGCCGATTCCGATATTCGGGCGTGGTGCGCGGCCTGCTCGGCGTCCGACCAGGCGGACGATCTGATCGCCACGTCGAGAGCGGTCGAATCGATGTACCTGGAGTGGCGGCGGCTCCACCGCACCGGGATGCGCCAGGTACAGGAGGACTTCTATGCGCTCCACGAGCGGGCGGAATTGTGCCGGACGTACGTCTCGAACGTCGTTCCTGGCTTCCTCCAGACTCCGGAGTACGCGACTGCCCTGATGCGCTCCATCACGGAATTCCAGGGAACCCCTGACGACGTAGCCGACGCCGTTGCCGCGAGGGTGGCGAGGGGACGGCTTCTGCACGAGGGCAGACACCGGTTCGCGGTACTGATGGAGGAATGGGTACTCCGCTCCCGTATCGGCGACGCGGAGACCATGGCCGGACAACTCGGCCATCTGCTGGCCATGATGCCGCTGGCCTCGCTGTCGCTGGGGGTTATCCCGTCCACCGCGCAGCGCGGCATGTGGCCCCTGGAAGCGTTCTACCTGTACGACGATCGGCACGCCGTCGTGGAGACGCTGACGGCTGAGGTCAACGTCACTCAGCCTCGTGAGATCGCTGACTACGTCCGGGCGTTCGGCGAGTTGCAGCGTCTCGCGGTCTACGGTGCCCAGGCGCGTGCACTCATCACATCGGCGATAGGCGCGCTTGGGTGAATCCGCGCAAGGCTGTGCAACTTGCTCGCGGGCCGCGCCGCCACCTCCCTACCTTCCTGCTGACGGCTTGCAGACGCAGTCGCAGCGGCGGATGTAGGGAGCGTGCGAGCGATGACTGTTTCGCGGCAGCGACGGCCCCTCCGGGACGACCGGCGGGCCTCCCCGGAGGAGATGGCCGCGATCCTGGCCGAGTACCGGAAGGCCGAGGCCGATCGGAAGGCGGGCGCCCTGCCGAGCGTGCGTCCGGCGTGTGGTTGCCGCGTTCACGCGGGGAGGTTGCCTGATGGCTGGCGCTGACGCCTGGTACGGCCGCCCCGGGCACGCCGGGCTGTGCCCCGTCCCTCGTTCCGGTGCGATCGGCATGGAGGGGTACGGCGTCCTGGACTACCGCGCGGGTGGTGCGCCGACCTGGGCGCGGGGGCAGGCCGGGCGGGACGTGTGGTTCTCCGGCTACGCGGAGGCCCGGGACTGGGCGGCGCAGCAGATGAGCCCGACCGCCGAGAGGCCCGAGTTGGAGCCCGCCGTGGATTCGCCGACGCTGGCCCGGCTGCGGGCGGCTACGCAGCAGATCAACGCGCGGCCCGTATGGATGAGGTGACTGCGGCCGACCTGGGGCGGCTCATGGCCGATGACCAGATGGCCGAGTACCGCGAGGCTGCCGAGCAGGCCCGCGCCGGTCACACCACCCGGGCCGAGGTCTGGGCCTACGTGGTGGCCGGATCGCTCTGCATGGTCGCCCTGGGATGGCTGCTGACCCGCTGAGACTCCCGTCCGTGCGTCGTCCCCCCGGGGCGCACGGGCGGGCCCGAACTCCCGCCCCGACCAGCGGACCTGGACAGCTCGAACGGTCGGAGCGGGTTCCGCAACACCGAACGGCCCGGCCGCCAACCGGTGACCGGGACATCCCAGCGCGAGGAGGCACCAGTATGCGCTACGACCCGCCCAACAAGCCCGAGAGGCCGCCCGGCCCCATGGAGCCCGGATCGTCCGCCACCACCGCCGAGTAGGAGGACTCACCCATGCGCTTCGAGATCATCGTGTCCAAGCACAAGGGCAACGAGAAGCCCCCGCCGAAGCACGCGGGCAAGCCCGCGAAGGAGAACCCCAACCCGACGCCGTCGAAGTGACGGACTGACACTCTGGACGGCCCCCGCGTGCACCATGCCGCGCGGGGGCCGTCCCCCGTTGCAAGGGAGTCACTCGGTGGACGACCGAATCGTCATCTCGTACCAGTCGCGCCACTTCGCCGGAACGGACTGGAAGGCGCGGGCCGACCGCTGGACGGCAAGCTTCTACCTCAATGACGGCGACACCGTGTTCGGCACCGCCACCATGACGCGTGTGATCCCGGGTGCGACCCCGAACCCACGCGCAGCGCTGGAGTTGGACCCCGGCCTGCTCGATCGCATCCCTCGTGTGATCTTCACCGAGGACGGTGGACTCGTGCCGATCCTGGCTGAGCTGTGCCCCTCGCTGCTGCTCCTGCTGGAGTCCGTCGAGGTCTCCGCCGAGTGGCGGGGGAAGGGCGTCGCGATGCGCCTGGCCGTCGAGGCCCTTCGCCGCCTGGCGGTCCCCGGGGCGCTCGCCGTCTGCTACCCGGCACCGATCCACGACCACGGGCCGGACGAGCCGTGCAGCTACGACTCCGACGACCCCGAGGTGCGGCGGCCGGACGAGGAGGCCATCGAGAAGCTTCGGCGGGCCTGGGAGGAACACGGGTTCTCGTTGCTCGCCGAAGGGGTGTACGTCCGGCGCGTGGAACCCTGATCGAGGTAGGCACGACGACCAGCATCGAGCGCACGTGTCGCCCAGGGGAAAACCGCAGGTCAATGGCGAGGTGTACCCTTATTCGCTGCGCCAAGGTGGAGCGGACCGGGCACTCGATCGAACTGTCCCGGCTGGTCGGCTGAGCCGGATGACGGCTGGATCGCCGGCGGCGGGCGGCTGACAACTAACAGCTGACAGATAACAGATAACAGATTTCAAAATCTGAAAGCTGAACTCTGTCATCTGTTATCTGTCAGCCGTTCGCCCGTCAGCCGCCCGCCCCCGTACCCGCCCCCCGCGCCCGGGCCGTGCGCAGCACCCCGTACGCCGCGAGCGGGAGCGCGACCAGCAACGCGGCCCAGAACGCGCCGTACCCCCAGAACTCCGCGACGGCCGTGAACTGCCCCTGGAGCACCGGGATCCGCAGCGCCTCGACCGGGCCGAGCGGTCCGGGCCAGGCGCCGAGCACCAGGGTGGCGGGGATCCAGCAGCCGAGGAGCGCCCGGGCGGTGACCGGCGTCCCCAGGGTGCTCGCGAGGGAGACGACGGCCAGCAGGACGACGAACCCGGACTGGTAGGCCGCACCGGTCTGGCCGGTCCCCCAGGAGGCCGGCGTCGGGTGGTGCCCGGTGGCCGCCAGCCGCACCTCGACCGCCGCCCACAGCAGCAGGGCGAGCACACAGGTGCTCCCGAGCGCGAACAGCGCGCGGTCGCGGGCGCCCACGGGGCCCGACCGCCACTGCTTGCCGTCCCACCGTGCCACCGCGCCCCGCCCGGCGAGCCGCCGCCAGGCCTCCCGCACCTGCCGCCGGGCCTCGTGCGCGGGCTTCAGCAGCCGGTTCGCCGCGCGCTCGATCAGCACGAACGACGCCACGATCGCCGCCACCGCCGCGAGGCCGGCCCAACTGCCCATCCCGCCCTCGAACAGCACCACCCGCTCGGCCACCGGTTTCGGCATCTCCAGGCCCGTCATCGGCGGTCCGAGCCGCAGGTAGCCGATGGCGAAGGCCCCGACGCCGGTCAGGGCCGCCGTGCCGAGGCCGACCCGGGCGGGGAAGAAGGCGAGGACGGCGGCGGCGACCAGCGCCGCCCCCAGTTGGCCGACCACCTGCTGGGCCGCGTGCTCGCCGGCCTTCTTCAACGGCCCGCCGAAGGCGCCGTCGGGCGAGATCTTGAGCTGGACCCCGGCCTCGACGGGGTAGCGGAACACCGCCCCCGCCCACAGCAGCAACCCGAGGGCGAGGAACAGCAGCAGCACGGCGCCCGCCCGACGCGGCAGACCGGTCCGGGCGTGCGGCCACCACTCCCGCAGCCGGGCCGGCCAGTCGACCGGCATCCGTTCACGCCCGCCCTGCCACAGCCGCCCCAGCCAGCGGTCCCGGCCGGCCCGGTTCTCCCGGCCTTCCCCGCCTTCCCGGCCCTGGTCGCCGTCGGGCCGCTCACCCCGGCCCCGGCCGCGCGGGCGCAGCGTCTCGGCGGCGACCAGGGCCGCGCGCCCGGCGTCGTCCCCCGGGTCGGCGCCCACCGCCCGCCGCCGCAGCGCCGACCAGCGGCGCCGGACCGCCTCCGGCGCGGCGATCGGGTCCGGCGCGGGCCGGCGCACTGCGGCGCGTACGGCCGTGCGGAGCCCGGAGCCGGCGGCCAGGGCCGCGTCCACCACCACCGCCGCGACCAGGGCGGCGAGCTCCGCCGCCCGTTCGGGCAGCGGCAGCCGGTGCAGGGCGGTGGGCAGCGGCGAGAGCCGGCCGAGCAGCCGGTCGCGTTCCTCGGGGCGCACGCTCAGCCACACCACCAACCGGTGTGCCTCCTCGCGCTCCTGCGGGCTGAGCCCGTCGCCGCCCCGCCGGCCGCCGCCGACGGCGTGGGCGGCACGGTCCACTTCGGCCAGGACGTCCGGGAGTTGGGCCAGGGCGAGCAGTCGGGAGCAGTGCTCGCCGGAGCACTCGGGGTGGAAGCAGTCGTAGCGGGCGGCGACGGCCGGGGCGCCGACCCGGACCAGTGCGTCGATGAACGCGGCGCCGTCCGGTTCGGTGGCGATGCGCTCCAGCCCGGGGGTGTCGATCGGGCGGTCGAGGTAGTAGGGGGTGGCGGAGGGGGCGAAGGCGGCACCGAAGGCGAGCACCGCGAGGGCGGCCACGGCGTCGCGGCGGGAGCCGGGCGCCCGGGCGACGTCGGTCAGGTGGTGCAGGTCGAAGACGTTGTCCTGGACGTCGTCGCGCAGCCAGTCGCGCAGCCGCTCCGCTCCCCCGGCGGAGAGCCAGCGGGCCGCGTCGCCGGAGCGCCGGAGCAGGACCTCGGCGAGCTTGGCCGGGTCGGTGAAGGGGGATCCGAAGAAGGTGATCGGCCGGTGGGTGCGGCCGGTGTCGGCCCGGGTCTGTCGCCGGACCACCGCGGGGCTGCCGCCGGCCAGCCAGCTGCGGACCTGCGGGGCGGTCCAGCGGTCCTCCGGGTTCTTGGTGAACAGCCCTTGGAGGAGCAGCAGTTGGCGGGGGTCGGCGAGGGCCGAGAGGTCGACCTCGTCACCCAGGACCAGTTCCAGTTGCAGCACCTCGTCGCTGATCAGCAGGCCGTCCGCGCCGAGGAAGCGGGGGCGGCCGGTGAACAGCTCGTACAGGACGTTGCCGAGCGCCCACCAGGGCCCGGCCTCGTGGTTGCGGCCGGCCAGGAGCTCGGGGGCCATGTACGGGATGGTGACGATCGTCTCGGGCGTGAAGCGGCGGCTGGCGGTGAGCCGGGCGACGCCGCCGAAGTCGGCTATCACGAACTCCCCGGGCTCGCGGCCGGGGCGGACCAGGACGTTGGCCGGCTTGAAGTCCAGCGGGTTGCGCTCGATCCGCCGTTGCCAGAAGTCGAGCAGGGCGACGAGCTCGTAGACGATCCGCTCGGCCTCCCGCCAGTCGGTGTGCCGGCCGCGCTTGCGCAGTTCGGCGAAGTGGTCGGCGAGGGTGACCGGCAGGTACTCCATGGCCACCCAGTCGAGTTCGGCGCCGTGGTGGCCGACCCGGCCGAAGTCGACGATGTGCGGGACGTGGCGGCGGTAGTCGTCGTTGCGCAGGTAGCCGAGCAGGTCGGCGTCCATGGCGTGGCCGGCGGTCGTCACCTTCACCGCGGCCTCGCCGCCGCCGTCGGTGCGCCGGACGTGCCAGACGGTGCCCTCGGTGCCGGAGCCGGCCACTCCGAGCGGGGCGAAGCGGCCGCGCAGGGCGTCGGGGAAGGCGCCCGCGAACCGTCCGCCGGCGGGCCCCGCACCCTCCGACACCCCGCCCCCCGACACCCCGCCCCCCGGTATCCCACCCTCCGACACCCCGCCCTTCGACACCCCGCCCACGGGGCCCTCGCCGCTCCGACTGGGCCCGGGGCCGACGTTGTCGGCCCAGCCGGGGGCGGCGGCGCGCCCGGTGCCCGCGCGCCGCTGGACCTTGGTCGGGGCTTCCGGGTCGACCCGCTCCGGCGCGGCCCGCTGGACCCTGGTCGGCGCCTCCGGGTCGAAGCGGGCCCCGCCGTCCGGCGCCCGCCCGGTCGCGGCGTCGGGGTCCGTCCGGGTGCGCGGGACGGCGCCGAGCCGGGACGGCCGGTCCGGTACGACACCGAGGCGCCGCCCCCACGGCCGCCGGTCCACCCTGGTCGAGGGCTCGGGCCGGGGCCCGGGGCCGCTCTCCGGCCAGGGGCCTCGTCGGTCGTCGTCGGCCGGGCCGGCGTCCTCCGGTGTGGCCATGGCGGCGCTCTCCTCCCCGCTTCCCGGGGCCGGCGCGGGGCCGTAGCCACGCACCACACGGCCCCGGGTGGTGATTTTGACGCGCCATCATCCCGCATGGTGGGCCGTGGTGTTGGCCGATTTTCCGGAACGCGACCGAGCGGTTGCACGACCGCTGCCGAACGCCACCGCGGGCCTTCCCCACCTGCTCGGCCCCTGCCCCCTGACGGCCCCGACGCGTCAGCCCCCGACCGGGCGCCCCCGGGGCTCCTCGGCGATCCGGCGGGCGATCTCGGCCGGCCGCACCGGGCGGCCGAAGTGCCAGCCCTGCGCCCAGTCGCAGCCGATGGTCCGCAGTCGTTCGGCGTCCTTGCGGGTCTCCACGCCCTCGGCGGTGACGGTCAGCCCGAGCGCGTGCGCCATCGACACCAGGCCGCTGACGATCCGCCACCCGGTGGACTCGTCCTTCTCCGGGTCGTGCAGGTCGCCGACGAAGGAACCGGCGATCTTCAGCCCGGAGACCGGCAGGTCGCGCAGGTACGCGAGGTTGGACCAGCCGGTGCCGAAGTCGTCCACGGCCAGCGACACGCCGAGGTCCACCAGCCCGTGCAGGGTGCGCAGCGCCTCGTCCTCGGGCCCGACCACGGTCGACTCGGTGATCTCCAGCTGCAGCCGGGCCGGATCGAGTCCGGTCGCATCCAGGATCCGGCCGAGGTCGGTGACGAGCGCCGCACTGCGCGCCTGGCGGACCGCCAGGTTGACGTTCAGCTGCGGCGCGGCGTCGCCGAAGCGCTTGACCCAGTCCGCGGCCTGGCCACAGGCCTGCTCCAGCACCCAGCGGCCGAGCGGCATGATCAGCCCGGTCTCCTCGGCGGTGGTCACGAACTCGTCCGGGCCGAGCACGCCGAGCTGCGGGTGGCGCCAGCGCACCAGCGCCTCCACCGCGGCCAGCCGGCCGTCCGCCAGCGCGTACAGCGGCTGGTAGTCGATGAAGAACTCGCCCCGGTCGAGGGCGGCCGGCATCCGCACCGACACCGCGTAACGGCTGACCGCGCGGGCGTTCTCCTTGGGGTCGAACAGCGTCCAGCGGCCGCGGCCGGCCTCCTTGGCCCGGTACAGCGTCAGGTCGGCGGCCCGCACGGCCGCGCCCGGGGTGGTGGTGGACACCCGCCGCTCCAGCACGCCGACACTCGCGCCCACGGCCAGCTTGTGGTCGCCGATCAGCACCGGCCCGGCCAGCGCCTTGAGCACGGTCTTCGCCGCCGCGACGGCCTCCTGCTCGCCCCGGCAGTTCTCCAGCAGCACCACGAACTCGTCGCCGCCGAGCCGGGCCACCAGGTGGCCGAGCGGGTTGAGCGCGGCCTTCAGCCGGGCCGCCACGGCGGACAGCAGCTCGTCCCCGGTGTCGTGGCCGAGGCTGTCGTTGACCACCTTGAAGCCGTCGAGGTCGACGTAGCAGAGGCCGAACCTGGCGCCCGGATCCGGATCCTCGAACAGCTTCTCCAGCCGCTCGAAGAAGGCCGCCCGGTTCGGCAGGCCGGTCAGCGGGTCGTGGGTGGCCTGGTGGCGCAGCCGCTCCTGGAGCCGGTAGCGGTCGGTGACGTCCTCCAGCATCGCGACCTGGTACTGCGGGACGCCGTCGTCGTCGCGGATCAGCGAGACGGTCAGATGGGTCCAGACCACCTCGCCGTCCTGGCGGTAGTACGGCTTGTCGAACTGGAAGTAGTCCCGCTTGCCGCTGATCAGCTCCTCGTACGCCTCCCACACGCCCGGGGTGTCCTCGGGGTGGACGAGGTCGCCGACCCGGCGGCCGGTCATGTCCTCCGGGCTCGCGCCGAACAGCTCCTGGAGCGCCTTGTTGACCGCCAGGATGTTGCCGTCGGTGTCGCCGATGCCGATCCCGATGGCCGCGCTCTCGAACAGCGCCCGGAACCGGGCCTCGGAGTCGCGCAGCGCCCGCTCGGCCTCCTTGCGGGCGGTGTCGGCGGCGGTGCGGATCGCCTCCTGCTCCCGCAGCGTGCGCTCGCGCAGGGCGGCGGCCCAGCCGGCCGCGAAGGCGCCGGTCAGGGCCGGGCCGCGGTCGTCGCCGAGCGGCTGCACCTGGAGCAGTTCCACCGCCCGGGCCAGCACCACCGGGTCGGTGAAGTGCGCGTCGACCAGTTCCGCGCCGGCCTGCTCGGCCAGCCGGGGCTCGAACGGCTCGCCCAGCTGCGCGCGGTGGAGCAGGGCGGCGGTGCGGGCGGTGAGGCGGCCGAGCAGCCCGGGGTCGACGGCCGTGCCGTGGTCGGCGGAGAGCAGCCGCGCCCAGGCCTCGTGGAACCGCTCGGCGCTGCCGGCGACCGGGGAGGCGCTCATGCGTCCGCCCGGGTGCGTGCGGTCACCGCTGCGGGGTGGCCGCCGCAGACGGCGGCGGGCCGGGCGGGGGGCGCAGTGGTCCGCGCGGCGGGCACGGCGGGGTGAGCGGCGGCCGCTTCGCGGAGCCCGCGGCCGTCGGTCACTCGCCCGATCCGTCCGCTCAAGGGCGGAACCCCACGCCCGCCACCCCGGTCATCCGCTCGGGGTGCTCGCCGACCGTCTCCGGCTGGTCCGGACGCCACTGCGGCAGGTAGACCACGCCCGGTTCGACCAGCTCGAAGCCGGCGAACATCCCGCTGATCTGCTCGTGGGTGCGCATGGTCAGCGGGGTCGGCGTCCTGCGGTAGAGCTCCTGGTGGTCCTCCGCCTGGTCCGGTCGGCCCTCCAGGGAGGCGTGCGAGAGGACCAGCGCGCTGCCGGGCGGGAGCGCGTCACGGAGCGTGCCGATCAGCTTCCACGGGTCCTCGTCGTCGGTGACGAAGTGCGCGACGGCGACCAGCAGGACGGCCACCGGCTCGCCCTGCGCCAGCAGAGCGGCCACCTCGGGGCGGGCCAGCAGGTCGTGGACGTCGCGCAGGTCGGCCTGGACGACCTCGCTGCCGGGGTCGTCCTCCAGCAGCAGGCGGCTGTGCGCGACGGCGACCGGGTCCCGGTCCACGTAGAGGACCGTCGCCTCGGGGCGGATCGCGCGGGCGATCTCGTGCACCGCGCCGAAGGTCGGGATGCCGGAGCCGATGTCCAGGAAGCGGGTGACGCCGCGCTCGGCCAGGAAGGACACGGCCCGCCGCAGGAAGGCCCGGTTGGAGCGCATGATCTGCGGCAGCTCCGGCCACAGGGCCATCGCCTTGCGCGCCATCTCCCGGTCGACCTCGAAGTTGTGCGAGCCCCCCAGGTAGTAGTCGTAGACCCGCGCGGCGTTCGGTTTGTCCAGGTCCGTGCCCTCCGGTACCCAGCTCGGTCGCCGCATGCCTGTGACTCCTTCACTCCGTTTTCCGGGGGTGCAGTGCCTCGCGACAGCTGCTGTGACAGACGAGACTACAAGCACACAAGATCCTCCCCTGCACCCCGAACGGCCGCAAGCGGAACACCTCCCTCCTGGCATGCGACGTTTACGGAGCGTTCGCCTCCCGTCTCACCGGCACCGGACCGACCGACGGCCGGGCCGACACAGGGGCCCACGCAGGGGCACACAGGGACCCGGTCCGGGCCGACGAGGGAACCCGACCGAAACGGGCCGGCTCCGGACCGGAGCGTCCTAGGGTGGGGCCCGTGGACCCCAACCACTACCGTTTCCGGGGCACGTGGCGACTCGCGGCGCCGGCGCCCGACGTGTACGCGGCACTGGAGGACGTACGGAGTTACCCGCTGTGGTGGCCCGAGGTCCTCGAAGTCCGGCAGACCGGCGAGGAGTCCGGGGACCTCGTGGTGCGCGCGCTGCTGCCGTACCGGCTGGTGATCCGCCTGGAGACCCGACGGCGCGACCCGGCCGCCGGAGTGCTGGAGGCGGCCATGCGGGGCGATCTCACCGGGTGGTCACGGTTCACCGTCACCTCGGACGGGCCGGGCAGCCGCGTGCTCTTCGAGGAGGACACCCGCCCCGGCAAGCCCCTGCTGCGCCGCCTCGCGCTGCCCCTGCACCCGCTGTTCCGGGCCAACCACGCGGTGATGATGCGCCGGGGGCGGCGGGGGCTGGCGGCGCACCTGGGCAGCGGGGGCGGGCCGGCGAAGAGGTGACCACACGGCCGGTGGCGGCCAGGACCCGTCCGGCTCTAGCGTGGCGGCGCACCCCCGACCACCGGAGGCCGTCATGCCCACCACCGCACCGGACGCGTTCGGCTTCACGGCCCCCTTCGACCGGACCGGGACGGGCAGCAGCAAGTGGGCCCGCGCGGGGGCGCCCGGGGTGATCGCGATGGGCCTGGCGGACATGGACCTGCCCGGGCCCCCGGCCGTGGCCGCCGCGCTGGAGCGCCGGGCCCGCCACCGCGCGTACGGGTACACGGTGTGCGACCCGGCCGGGCGGGCTCTGGTGGCCCGCTGGTACCGCTCGCGGCACGGCGTCGAGGTGGATCCGGACTGGGTGCTGCTGCTGCCCTGCGGCCCGCGCACCGCCCTGCGCCTGCTGCTGGAGACCGTGCGCCCGCAGGCGCCGGTGCTGTTCCCGACGCCGGAGTGGGGCGGCTTCGCCCAACTGTGCCGGGCGGCCGGCCTCCCGTACCGGGAACTGCCCCTGGCCGTCGGCCCGGACGGCTACCGGCTCCCGGACGGCCCGCTCCCCCACCCGGCCGGAGCCGTTCTGCTGAGCAGCCCGCACAACCCCTCCGCCCGGGTCTGGCCGACCGCCGAACTGCGGTCCCTCGCCGAGCGGGCGGCGGAGGCCGGCGCGCTGCTGGTCTCGGACGAGGTGCACGGCGATCTCACCCACCCCGGGTACGTCCACCCGGTGGCGGTGGCCACCGTCGACGCGGCGCTCCGGCCCCGGGTGGTCACGCTGAACTCGGTCGGCAAGACCTTCAACTGCTCCGGCCTGCCGAGCAGTTTCGCGCTCGTCCCCGATCCGGGCCTGCGCGCCCGGTTCACCGAGGTGCTGGCCGGCTTCGGCCTCTGGGAGGGCGGTCTGCTGGAGCAGACCGTCCAGCGGGCGGCGCTGGCCGAGGGCGGGCCGTGGCTGGACGCACTGCTCGCCCACCTCGCCGCCGCCCGCGCCCGGCTCACCGGTCGGCTGGGGACCGCCGTCCGCTCCGCGCCGCAGTCCTCCTACCTGCTCTGGCTGGACGCCGCCGCCCTGGGGCTGCCGCCGGACGGGGCCCGCCGGGCGCTGCTGGAGCGCTGCGGCCTGGAGGCCTCGGACGGCGCCGAGTTCGGCCCCGGCGGCCGGGGCGGGCTGCGGCTGAACTACGCCCTGCCGGGCCCGGTGCTGGACGCCGTCCTGGAGCGCCTCGACCGACGGTGACCGAACCGCCGGGGCACCCGCCCGACGCCCGCGCGCCCTCTGCTCACCGACGTCCCTCGACGCTCCCGCCCGGCACCCCGCGCACGCCCGGAAAGCCGCCCCGGATCCCCGGATTCACCCGATCGCGCCACCCCTGACCTGCAGAAACGAACGTTCACACGATATTTGCGAAGCGCCCCCGCATGCTCCGTAGCAGACTGGGCAGGGTAGTTCGGGCCGCAATCCTGACCCCGAGGATGGTAAGTCCGGTGATACCGACATCCCGCACCACTCCGCCCGACCGGCAGAGCCCCCCAGCGCCCCCGCCGGGGGTGACCCCGCTGACCGAGTCGGGGGCGCTCAGCCACGTGTCGGGCGTCTGCTTCAAGATCGGACCGCCCCGGCTGGTGGGCGTCGAGGTCGAGTGGTTCGTCCACGACGACCGATGTCCCGGCAAGCCCGTCCGACCGGAACTGGTCCACGCCGCACTGGAGTCGCTGCCACTCGGCGGCCCGGACGGGGCCTCGCTCCCCTCCGGCTCGCGGCTCACGCTCGAACCCGGCGGGCAGGTCGAGCTCAGCTCCCCGCCCGCCACCGGCCTCCTGGCCTGCGTCGAGGACACCCGACGCGATCTGACCGCCCTGCGGGCCGCCTTCGCGGCGCAGGGCCTGCGCCTCACCGGCACCGGGACGGACCCGCTGGCCCGCCCCCGCCTGATGGTCCTGGACCACCCCCGCTACCTCGCGATGGAGCGGTTCTTCGACTCCGCCGGCCCCTGGGGCCGGATCATGATGACCGGCACGGCCTCGGTGCAGGTGTGCCTGGACGCCGGCGACGCGGGCGGCCCGCACGCGGTGGAGCGCCGCTGGCGGCTGACCCACCTGCTCGGCCCCGTCCTGGTCGCCGCCTTCGCCAACTCCCCGCTGCTGGACGGCAGGCCGACCGGTCACCGGTCCACCCGGCAGACCGTCTGGTCCCGGATGGACCCGACCCGCACGCTCGCCCCGGAGCCGGACCACGGCGACCCGCGCGAGGCCTGGGCGCGGTACGTGCTGGACGCCGAGGTGCTGTGCGTGCGCCGCCCGGAGGGGCTGCCGTGGACGGCCCCGCCCGGCCTGACCTTTCGCGACTGGGTCCGCGGCGGTGGTGAACGCCCGCCCACGCTGGCCGACTTGGACTACCACCGGACCACCCTGTTCCCGCCGGTGCGCCCACGCGGCCACCTGGAGCTGCGCATGATCGACGCCCAGCCCGGGGACGGCTGGGTGGTACCCACCGCCCTGGTCACCGCGCTGCTGGACGACCCGCCGGCCGCCGAGGCCGCGCTCGCCGCGCTGGAGCCGCTGGACCGCCCGGACGGTCCGCGCCCGCCGCGCAGCGACGTCTGGCGCCGGGCCGCGACGCTGGCCGTCGCCGATCCCGAGCTGCGCCGCGCCGCCCTGACCTGCTTCGCCGCCGCCGACGCCGCGCTGGGCCGACTGCCCGGCGCCGGACGGCTGCGCGCCGCCGTCGCCGAGTTCGCCGAGCGCTACCCCGCGCGCGGCCGCTGCCCCGCCGACGACCAGCTGGACGCCCTGCGCTCCGGCACCCGACGCACTCCTCCGGAGGAGGCCGCACCATGACCGACGTCCGCCCCCCTGCCGCCCCGGCGGCGGGCACCGAGGAGCTGCGCGAGACCATCGCGGCCGAGCTGCTGGCCGCCCGTGCCCGCACCGCCGCGCTCACCGACTGCGTCGAGGACGGCGACCTCACCGCCCAGCACTCGCCGTTGATGTCCCCGCTGGTCTGGGACCTGGCGCACATCGGCAACCAGGAGGAACTCTGGCTGCTGCGCAACGTCGGCGGCCGCGACCCGATGCACCCGGAGATCGACCCGCTGTACGACGCCTTCCAGCACCCCCGGGCCGAGCGGCCGAGCCTGCCGCTGCTGGCGCCCGCCGAGGCCCGGGCGTACGCGCACGAGGTGCGCGGCCGGGTGCTGGACCTGCTGGCGGCCAGTCCGCTGGAGGGGGCGCCGCTGCTGGACGCGGGGTTCGCGTTCGGGATGATCGCCCAGCACGAGCAGCAGCACGACGAGACGATGCTGATCACCCACCAGCTCCGCCCGGGGGAGCCGGCGCTGGCCGCTCCCCCGCCGCCGCCCGCCCCGGCGGACGCGGCCGCTCTGCCCGCCGAAGTGCTCGTCCCCGCAGGGCCGTTCACGATGGGCACCGACACCGAGCCGTGGGCGCTGGACAACGAGCGCCCCGCGCACGTGGTCGAGCTGCCCGCCTTCCTGCTGGACACCACGCCCGTCACCAACGCCGCGTACCAGCGGTTCATCGCGGACGGCGGCTACGACGAGCCGCGCTGGTGGACGCCCGAGGGCTGGGAGCACCGGCGGCGGGCCGACCTGACCGCCCCGCTGTTCTGGCGCCTGGACGGCGGCCAGTGGCTGCGGCGCCGGTTCGGCGCGGTGGAGCCCGTCCCGGCGGACGAGCCCGTCCTGCACGTCAGCTGGTACGAGGCGGACGCCTACGCCCGGTGGGCCGGACGGCGGCTGCCGACCGAGGCGGAGTGGGAGAAGGCGGCCCGGCACGACCCGGCGAGCGGCCGCTCCCGCCGCTACCCGTGGGGCGACCAGGCCCCCGGAGCCGAGCACGCCAACCTCGGGCAGCGGCACCTGCGCCCGGCCCCGGCCGGCGGCTACCCGGCGGGCGAGTCCCCGTACGGCGTACGGCAGTTGATCGGCGACGTGTGGGAGTGGACGGCCAGCGACTTCCGCCCCTACCCGGGGTTCCGGGCCTGGCCGTACCAGGAGTACTCGGAGGTCTTCTTCGGACCGGAGTACAAGGTGCTGCGCGGCGGCTGCTTCGCGGTGGCGCCGGTCGCCTGCCGGGGCACCTTCCGTAACTGGGACTACCCCGTCCGGCGGCAGATCTTCGCCGGGTTCCGCACCGCCCGCGACCTGGAGGTGGCC
Source organism: Kitasatospora sp. NPDC058243 (assembly GCF_042882025.1). Lineage (NCBI taxonomy): Bacteria > Bacillati > Actinomycetota > Actinomycetes > Kitasatosporales > Streptomycetaceae > Kitasatospora > Kitasatospora sp. NPDC058243. The sequence continues at coordinate 33,328 of NZ_JBHVWW010000011.1, read as the reverse complement.
TGATGTGCCGCCACCTCGCCTACCTGGGTGAGCCGGTGGCGCCGCAGGAGCTGCTGGTGCACCCGCCGCACGGCCTGTACCGGCAGTCCTGGGCGCCCCGGGCGCAGCAGTACGGCACGGTCAACGCGGACGGCTTCGGCCTCGGCTGGTACGCGGACGGCGACGAGGTGCCGGCCCGCTACCGCCGGGACGGGCCGATCTGGGCGGACGCCGCGTTCGCCGACCTCGCCCGGGTGATCCGCACCCGGGCGCTGCTGGCGGCGGTGCGCTCCGCCACCGAGGGCTGCGCGGCGGGCGAGAGCGCGGCGGCGCCGTTCGCGGCCGGGCCCTGGCTGTTCAGCCACAACGGCGCGGTGGCGGGCTGGCCGGGCAAGCTGGACGCGCTGGCCGCCCTGCTCCCGCCGGCCGAGCTGCTGGAGCTGGAGGCGCGCTCCGACTCGGCGCTGCTGTGGGCCCTGGTCCTGCACCGGCTGCGGGCGGGGGCCGGGCTCGGCGAGGCGCTGGCGGGCACCGTCGCGGACGTCACCGCGCACACCACCGGCCGGCTCAACCTGCTGCTCACCGACGGCCGCACGCTCGCCGCGACCGCCTGGGGCGACACCCTGCACCACCGCGACCTGCCCGGGCTCGGCACGGTGGTGGCCTCCGAGCCGTACGACGACGCCCCCGGCTGGACGGCCGTCCCGGACGGCTCGCTGGTGGTGGTCGACGAGCGCGGCGTCACCGTCCGTCAGCTCCTCGGCCACTACTGATCCTCCATCGCCCCTTCATCTTCTGAACAGAGGACCCACCCTGTCATGGACACATTTGATCTCACCCGGCTGCTGCCCGCCGACCACTTCAGCACCGCGCTGCGCCACGACGTGCAGCACGGGCTGACCTCCGAACCCAAGTGGCTGCCGCCGAAGTGGTTCTACGACGCGCGGGGCAGCGAGCTGTTCGAGGAGATCACCCGGCTGCCGGAGTACTACCCGACCCGCGCCGAGCGGGCCATCCTGACCGCCCGGGCCGGCGAGATCGCCGCCGCCACCGGGGCCCGCACGCTGGTCGAGCTGGGCTCCGGCTCCTCCGAGAAGACCCGGCTGCTGCTGGACGCGCTGCGCGCGCTCGGCACCCTGGAGACGTACGTCCCGGTGGACGTCAGCGAGAGCGCGCTGACCGCCGCCGGCGTCGCGCTCGCCGCCGAGTACCCCGGGCTCGCCGTGCACGGCGTGCTGGCCGACTTCACCGCCCGGCTCGGCCTGCCCCCGGAGGGCGGCCCCCGGCTGGTCGCCTTCCTCGGCGGCACCCTGGGCAACCTGCTGCCCGAGGAGCGGGCGGCCTTCCTGCGCGGGCTGCGCGCGGCCCTCGACCCGGGCGACTTCCTGCTGCTCGGCACCGACCTGGTCAAGGACCCGTCGATGCTGGTCGCCGCCTACGACGACGCGGCCGGGGTGACCGCCGAGTTCAACCTCAACGTGCTCAACGTGCTCAACCGCGAGCTGGGCGCCGACTTCGACCCGACCGCGTTCGCGCACGTCGCGCGGTGGGACCCGGACCGGGAGTGGATCGAGATGCGGCTGCGCTCGCTGCGCGCGCAGACCGTGAAGATCCCGGCGCTGAACCTGCCGGTGCACTTCGACCGGGGCGAGGAGCTGCGCACCGAGGTGTCCGCCAAGTTCCGCCGGGAGCGGGTGTCCGCCGAGCTGGCGGCGGCCGGGCTGCGGCTGAGCCACTGGTGGACGGACGAGGAGGGCCGGTTCGGGCTGTCACTGTCCGCCCCGGCGTAGGGAGGGTCGGCGCAGCCTAATTTGCTTGTTCACTTTACGAATACTCAGAGCAAAAATTGAGGTTTCAGGTGTACAAGACTTAAACGAATAGGGGTTACGATCTCGGCTACCGAGCTCAGCGTTGAGTACCAGGAGTCAAGATCGTGAGCGTCACCAAGCAGCCCTCCGGGGCGGTCGAGGCCTCCGCGCCCGGCCGCCTCGGCTTCGTCGTCTTCATCACCGCCGCCGCAGCCCTCGGCGGGTTCCTGTTCGGCTACGACAGTTCCGTGATCAACGGCGCCGTCTCCGGAATCCAGGAGAAGTTCGGCGTCGGCGACGGCGTGACCGGTCTGATCGTCTCCTCCGCCCTGCTGGGCTCGGCGATCGGCGCCGCACTGGCCGGCCGGTTCGCCGACCGCTACGGCCGCATCAAGGTCATGAAGGCGGGCGCGCTGCTGTTCGCGGTCAGCGCGATCGGCTCGATGCTCCCCTTCGCCGCCTGGGACCTCGCCTTCTGGCGCGTGCTCGGCGGCGCGGCCATCGGCATCGCCTCGGTGATCGCCCCGACCTACATCGCCGAGGTCGCGCCCACCAAGTACCGGGGCCGGCTGGCCTCCTTCCAGCAGGCCGCGATCGTGCTCGGCATCGCGATCTCCCAGCTGGTCAACTGGCTGCTGGCGAACGCGGCCGGCGGCAACACCCGCGGCCAGCTGCTCGGCCTGGAGGCCTGGCAGTGGATGCTCGGCATCTGCGTCGTCCCGGCCGCGGTCTACTTCACCCTCGCCTCGGTGATCCCCGAGTCCCCGCGCTACCTGATCCAGGCCGGCCGGCTGGACGACGCCCGCGCCGTGCTCGCCCAGGTCGAGGGCCAGGACATCGACACCGACGCCCGGATCGCAGAGGTCCAGGGGCTGATCGCCTCCGACCACCGCCCGCGCTTCGGCGACCTGCTCGGCGGGCGCTTCGGCCTGCTGCCGATCGTCTGGGTCGGCATCGGCCTGTCGGTCTTCCAGCAGCTGGTCGGCATCAACGTGATCTTCTACTACTCGTCGATCCTGTGGCAGTCGGTCGGCATCGACCAGAGCAACTCGCTGCTGATCAGCTTCGTCGGCTCGGTCATCAACATCCTCGGCACCGTCGTCGCGATCCTGCTGGTGGACCGGATCGGCCGCAAGCCGCTCGCCCTGATCGGCTCGGCCGGCATGGCCGTCGCGCTCGGCGCGGCCGGCTGGGCGTTCTCCTCCGCCACCGGCAGCGGTGACAACGTCACGCTGCCCGACCTCCAGGGCACCGTCGCGCTGGTCGCCGCCAACGCCTTCGTGCTGTTCTTCGCGATGTCCTGGGGCGTCGTCGTCTGGGTGATGCTCGGCGAGATGTTCCCGAACCGCATCCGGGCCGCCGCGCTGTCCGTCGCCGCCTCCGCGCAGTGGATCGCCAACTGGGCGATCACCGTGTCGTTCCCGTCGATGTCGCGCTGGAACCTGTCGGCGACCTACCTGGTGTACGCGGCGTTCGCGGCGCTGTCGATCGTCTTCGTGGCGAAGTTCATGAAGGAGACCAAGGGCGTCCGACTGGAGGACATGGGCTGATCCGACAGTCCGACCATCGGCCCCCGCACCCTAGCGCGATCAGCGCGGGTGCGGGGGCCGAATCGTTCACTCCCTGCGGCGGCCCGGACACCTCCGGTACTCCTGTTCGCCAGGAGGGATGTGTCCTTGATCTTCAACCGGCTCCGCGCCCGCAGACCAGCCGCCGCCCCCGCCGCCCCCGCCGGCGGCTGCCCGTACGCCCACACTCACGCCCCGGCCGCGGCCCGGCCGTCGCCCCCGCCATCGTCCACGCCGCCGCCGTCGCCGTCGCCGCCATTCACCGACCCGGAGCAGGCCGCCGAGTTCATCCGCCGCTTCCATCGCGAGCAGCCCGCCACCGGGGCCCCGGACGCCCGGATACGGGCCGTCCTCGACGAGATCGGGAGCACCGGCAGCTACGAGCACACCCCCGCCGAACTCGCCTACGGCGCCAAGCTCGCCTGGCGCAACGCCGCCCGCTGCATCGGCCGGCTGTACTGGCGCAGTCTGGTGGTGCGCGACCTGCGCCACCTCGACTCGGCCGACGACATCGCCGCCGAGTGCTTCGAGCACCTGCGGCTGGCCGGCAACGGCGGACGGATCCGCCCGGTGGTCTCGGTGTTCGCCCCCGACCGCCCGGGCCGCCCTGCCGCCCGCATCGTCAACCAGCAGCTGGTCCGCTACGCCGGCCACCGGGTCGGCGACGCCGTCGTCGGCGACCCGGCCGGCACCGCACTCGCCGCCCGCGCCCGCGACCTCGGCTGGAAGTGCGCCGAGGACCGCTTCGAGGTGCTGCCGCTGCTCGTCCAGGAACGCCCCGACGAGCGCCCGCGCTGGTACGAGCTGCCGGACGACACCACCCTGGAGGTGCCGCTCACCCACCCCGCGTACGACTGGTTCGCCGGCCTGGGCCTGCGCTGGTACGCGGTGCCCGCGATCAGCGACATGACGCTGGAGATCGGCGGCGTCCGCTACCCGGCCGCGCCCTTCAACGGCTGGTACATGGGCACCGAGATCGGCGCCCGCAACCTCGCCGACGCCGACCGCTACGACCTGCTCGGCACCGTCGCCGAGCGTCTGGGCCTGGACACCTCCAGCGAGCGCACGCTCTGGCGCGACCGCGCGCTGATCGAGCTCAACATCGCGGTGCTGCACTCCTTCCAGGAGGCCGGAGTGACGATCGCCGACCACCACACCGAGTCCGAGCGCTTCCTCCGGCACGTCGCCCAGGAGAAGCGGCTCGGCCGGCCGACCCCGGCGGACTGGAGCTGGATCGTGCCCCCGGTCTCCGGCGGACTCACGCCCGTCTACCACCGGTACTACGACCCGGTGGACCCGTCGCTGCGGCCGGCCTTCCTGGCGCGCGAGCCCTGGTGAGGCGGGGGGCGGCGGGGGCAGCGGGGGCAGCGGAAACAGCGGGACGGTGGGACAGGGAGAAGGCCGGCGGCGGCGGGGTCTAGGGGCGTTCGGTGAGGCGCTCGAAGCGCAGGACGAGCCCGTCGAGCAGCGCTTCCAAGCCGGTCTCGAAGGCGCCCTCGTCCACCGTCCCGCGGTGCCCGGCCAGCCGGTGCGCCTCGCCGAGGTGCGGGTAGTCGGCCGCGTCGTACACCTCGGCGTCCGCGGGGAAGCCGGCCGCGAAGGAGGCCAGTGCCGAGCCGGTGACGAAGTAGCGCATCAGCGCGCCGATCCGGGTGGCCTGGCCGCGCGGCCAGCCGGCCTCGACCAGGTGGCCGAAGACCGCGTCGGCCAGGCGCAGCGCGTTCGGCCGGCGGCCCGGGCCCTGGGCGAGCACCGGCACGATGTTGGGGTGGGCGGCGAGGGCGGCGCGGTAGGAGCGGGCCCAGGCGCGCAGCGCGTCCGGCCAGGGCGTCGGCCGGCCGCTGGGCGTAGCGGTGGGTGCGTCGTCGGGCGTGCCGTCGGGCTTAGCGGTGGGCGTAGCGGTGGGCGGGCCGTCGGGCGCACCGAACATCGACAAGTCGACCTCGCCGATCACGCTGTCCACCACCGCGTCCAGCAGTTCGTCCTTGGTCGCGACGTGGTTGTAGAGCGAGGGACCGCTGACCGACAGTTCGGTGGCGAGGCGGCGGGTGGAGAGGGCAGCCAGGCCCTCGGCGTCGATCAGCCGCAGAGCAGCGGCGACGATGCGCTCGCGGCTGAGCAGCGGGGTGCGCGGGCGGGCCATCGGGGTGCTGCCTCCGGTTCCTCCGGTCGGGTGGGGCGGGGACCGATTCTGGCAGGTGCCCCTTCCCAGCGCGGGCCGGCCGGGGCTACAGTCCCTCCATAAAACTTGCAGCGCTAGTTTAATGGATCTGGAGCCGCCGTGAACCTGGAGCTGTCCGAGGAGCAGAGCGCCGTCCGGGACCTCGCCGCCTCCTTCACCGACCGCGAGATCGCTCCGCACGCCGCCGCCTGGGACCGTGCCGAGTCCGTCGACCGCGCGATCATCGGCAAACTGGCCGGGCTCGGCTTCCTCGGCCTCACCATCCCCGAGGATTACGGCGGCAGCGGCGGCGACCACCTCGCGTACTGCCTGGTCCTGGAGGAGCTCGGCCGCGGCGACTCGGCCGTCCGCGGCATCGTCTCGGTCACGCTCGGCCTGGTCGCCAAGTCCGTCAACGGCTACGGGACCGAGGAGCAGAAGCAGCACTGGCTCCCCCGGCTCACCTCGGGCGAGTCGCTCGGCTGCTTCGCGCTCACCGAACCCGGCACCGGCTCCGACGCGGCCAACCTCAGCACCCGCGCCGTCCGGGACGGCGACGACTGGCTGATCAGCGGCGCCAAGATATTCATCACCAACGGCACCTGGGCCGACGTCGCCCTGGTCTTCGCCCGCACCGGCGGCGACGACCCCGACCGGCAGGGCCACAAGGGCATCACCGCTTTCCTGGTGCCCACCGACCTGCCCGGCTTCACCCGCACCGAGATCCACGGCAAGCTCGGCCTGCGCGGCCAGGCCACTGCCGAGCTCGCCCTCGACCGGGTCCGGGTGTCCGACAGCGCGCGGCTCGGCGAGGTCGACAAGGGGTTCCGGGTGGCGATGTCCGCGCTCGCCAAGGGCCGGATGTCGGTCGCGGCGGGCTGCGTCGGCATCGCCCGCGCCTGCCTGGAGGCCGCCGTCCGCTACGCCGGAGAGCGCGAGCAGTTCGGCCGCCCGATCGCCTCGCACCAGCTCGTCCAGGAACTGCTGGCCGGCATCGCCGTCGACGTCGAGGCCGCCCGGCTGCTCACCTGGAAGGTCGCCGACCACATCGAACGCGGCCTGCCGTTCGCCACCGAGTCCTCCGTCGCCAAGCTCTACGCGAGCGAGGCCGCCGTCCGGGCCGCCAACAACGCGCTCCAGGTGTTCGGCGGCTACGGCTTCATCGACGAGTACCCGGTCGGCAAGTACCTGCGCGACGCGCGGGTCATGACCCTCTACGAGGGCACCAGCCAGATCCACCAGTTGCTCATCGGCCGCGCCCTCACCGGGGTCAACGCCTTCTGACCAGCCCGTTCATCCCATCCGATCAGCCAGGACGGGTCAATCGGACCACCCGGACCACCCGGATCACCCGGACCGTCCTGACTGCTCGGATCACCCTGACTGCTCGGATCACTCGGATCACTCGGATCACTCGGATTCAACCGGATAGGAGCCCGACGACGTGCGTCCCGTCTACTTCGCCGCAGCCCGCCGCACACCCATCGGCCGGCTGCGCGGAGCGCTCGCCACGGTCCGCCCGGACGACCTCTCGGCCACCGTGCTGCGCGCCCTGCTCGCCGACGTCCCCGCCCTCGACCCCGCCCGCATCGACGACGTCTACTGGGGTGCCGCCAACCAGGCCGGCGAGGACAACCGCAACGCCGCCCGGATGGCCGTCCTGCTGGCCGGCCTGCCGGAGACCGTCCCCGGCGCCACCGTCAACCGGCTCTGCGCCTCCGGGCTGGAGGCCGTCACCCTCGCCGCCCGGGCCATCGGCTCCGGCGAGGCCGACGTCGTCCTGGCCGGCGGCTGCGAGTCGATGACCCGCGCCCCCTTCGTCCTCCCCCGCCCCGACGAGGCCCTCCCGCACCGGATCGAGACCTACGACACCCGGCTCGGCTGGCGGCTCACCAACCCCCGGATGGCCGAACTGCACGGCGTGCTCAGCATGGGCGAGACCGCCGAGGAGGTGGCCGGCCGGTACGGCATCGGGCGGGAACGCCAGGACGCCTTCGCGCTGCGCAGCCACCAACGGGCCGCCGCCGCCCGCAAGGACGGCCACTTCGACGCCGAGCTGATCCCGGTCGAACGGCCCGACGGCGTGACGGTCGGCCAGGACGAGGGCATCCGCGAGGACACCAGCCTGGAGAAACTCGCCCGTCTCAAGCCCGCCTTCCGCCCCGGCGGCACCGTCACGGCAGGCAACGCCTCGCCGATGAACGACGGCGCGGCCGGGCTGCTCCTGGTCGGCGAGGAGGCGCTGCGCGACCTCGGGCTGCGACCGCTCGGCCGGTACGTGGCCGGCGCCTCCGTCGGGGTGCACCCCGACGTGATGGGCATCGGCCCGGTGCCGGCCACCCGCAAGGTGCTCGGCCGGGCCGGCTGGTCGCTGGCCGACCTCGACACCGCCGAACTCAACGAGGCCTTCGCCGCCCAGGCCCTGGCCTCCGCCGACGGCATCGGATTCACCCCCGAACAGGCCGACGAACTGGTCAACCCGAGCGGCGGGGCGATCGCGCTCGGCCACCCGCTGGGCGGCTCCGGCGCGCGCATCCTCACCACCCTGCTGCACCGGATGCGCCGCACCGACGCCCGGCGCGGCCTCGCCACCATGTGTGTGGGGGTCGGTCAGGGCACTGCCGTCCTCGTCGAGAACGTTGACTGAGTGCGGGCCCGCGTTCGCGTCCGAGTTCACGGTCGAGTCCGCGTCCGAGTTCACGTCCGAGTTCACGTCCGAGTTCGAGTTCACGTCCGAGTCCAAGGGAGCACCGGGAATGACTGAAGTAGCCGCAGTGGCTGAAGTGACGGGCCTGGCGGGCAGGTTCGCGGGGCGGGTCGCCGTCGTGACCGGCGCCGCGCAGGGCATCGGCGCGGCCACCGCCCGCCGGCTCGCCGAGGAGGGCGCGACCGTCGCCGTCGTCGACCTCACCGCCGAACGGGCCGCCGGGACGGTCGCGGAGATCACCGCCAAGGGCGGCACCGCTCGGGCGTACGGCTGCGACGTGGCCGACTACGACGCCGTCGAGGCGGTGTTCGCACAGGTCGCGGCAGACCTCGGCGGGGTGCACATCCTGGTGAACAACGCCGGGATCACCCGGGACAACCTGTTCTTCAAGATGCCGAAGGCCGACTGGGACGCGGTCCTGACCGTCAATCTGACCAGCGCGTACAACTGCAGCCACGTCGCGCAGAAGTACATGGTGGCGCAGAAGTACGGGAAGATCGTCTCGCTCAGCTCGCGCTCCGCCCTCGGCAACCGGGGACAGGCCAACTACGCGGCCGCCAAGGCCGGCATCCAGGGGCTCACCGCGACCCTCGCGATCGAGCTGGGGCCGTTCAACATCAACGTCAACGCCGTCGCCCCCGGGTACGTCGCCACCGCGATGACCGCGGCCACCGCCGAGCGGGTCGGCAGCACGGCCGAGGACCAGCACGCGGAGGTCTCCGCCCGGACCCCGCTGCGCCGGGTGGGACAGCCGGAGGAGATCGCGTCCGTGGTCGCCTTCCTGGCCAGCGAGGACGCCTCGTACGTCAGCGGGCAGACGCTGTACGTCAACGGCGGGGCGCGGTAGGGCTGGCCCGGGCGGGGATCGTCAAGAACCCCTCAGCATTAGTACGATAATACTGATGTGTCGTCACATGACCGTCCCGGGCGTGGGGTTACCTTCACCTGGGACGGTCTTTACCTTTTCGCGTGGCCGAGCATGACCATGCCTCTGATCAGGCGACCCCACCAAATGACTATGGCATGATCATGCGGCAGTCGATGGGATGGCCGGACCGACCCGACCGGACCAGGTCGGGCCCTGCGCCCCAAGGAGTCCCATGGGCAGCCCCGCCCCCCTTCGCCGTGCCCTGGCTCTGCTCGCCGTCGGGGCCACCGCCCTCACGGCCGGCACCATCGCCGTCCCGGCGGTCGGCGCCGCGACCGCCGCCCCCGCGCACGACCTCACGGGCGTCCACGTCCGCCCCGCCTCCTTCGGGCACCACAACGCCCAGGGCCGCACCGCCCCGCTGACCACCACCCAGTGCGTCAGTCAGATCGGCATCCACTGCTACTCGCCGCTGCAGTACCGGAACGCCTACAACCTGAACCCGCTGTACCAGGAGGGCATCACCGGCAAGGGCCGCACGATCGTCATCGTCGACTCCTTCGGCTCGCCGACCATCCAGCACGACCTGGAGGTCTTCGACAAGCAGTGGGGCATCCAGGACACCAACGTCGAGGTGGTCAAGTGGGGCAACGTCCCCGCCTTCGACCCCAAGAACCCCGACCACACCGGCTGGGCCGGCGAGACCACGCTGGACGTCGAGTACGCCCACGCCATCGCCCCCGACGCGCACATCGTCCTGGTCGAGACCGGTGTCGCCGAGACCGAGGGCACCACCGGTCTGCCCGAGATGATGGACGCCGAGAAGGCCCTCATCAAGGCCGGCCGCGGCGACGTCATCTCGCAGAGCTTCGGCGCCACCGAGAACACCTTCCCGGGGTACGACAAGGGCGACTTCAAGTCGCTCACCGACCTGCGCTACGCCTTCAAGGCCGCCGCCGACCACAACGTCACCGTGCTCGCCGCCTCCGGCGACAACGGCGCCACCGACGCGCAGACCAACGGCACCGACCTGTACCCGTACAAGGTCAACTCCTGGCCGTCCTCCGACCCGCTGGTCACCTCCATCGGCGGCACCCAGCTCACCCTGGACGACAACGGCGCACGCACCGCGCCCGACAAGGTGTGGCACGACAAGTCCGGCGCCGGCGGCGGTGGCGTCTCCGGCATCTTCGAGCGCCCGTGGTACCAGGCCGGCGTCGCCAACGTCACCGGCAACCACCGCGGCACGCCCGACATCAGCATGAGCGCGGCCGTCGACGGCGGCGCCTGGACCTACGAGTCCTACGACCCGACCTCCGTCGGCTGGCACCTCACCGGCGGCACCAGCGAGGCCACCCCGCTGTTCTCCGGCGTCGTCGCCCTCGCCGACCAGCTCGCCGGCCACCGCCTCGGCCAGCTCAACTGGCGCCTGTACGGGCTCAACCTGCTCCCGGGCGCACGGACCGGCATCACGGACGTGAAGGAGGGCGACAACTCCTGGGGCGGCGTCACCGGCTACACCGCCACCGAGGGCTACGACCTCTCCAGCGGCCTCGGCACCATCGACGGCGCGAAGTTCGTCCACGCCATCGCCGGTCGCTGACGGGCAGTGGTGGGTAGCAAGTAACAACTAACAGCGAACAGATAACAGATTTCGAAATCTGTTATCTGTTCGCTGTTTTCTGTTTTTTGTTTTCTGTTCGGTGTTAGCTGCTCGCAGCCCGGTGCCGGTCGCCGGCCCGGCCGCGCGGCGCGAAGGGTCAGACGCGGTCCGCCGAGGCGGAAGCGGGCTCCGGGGCGGGCGGCGCTGCGGGCTCCGGGGCGGCGGCCAGTTGGGCGAGGTAGCGCTCGGCGGCGCGGAGCTTACGGCCGTCGGGGCCCGGGAGGTAGGCGCGGAGCTCGATGATCTCCGGGGCGATCCGAAGGGCCGCCGCGCGGTCGGGGACCGAGCGCCAGCAGGCCTCGGCATTGGTGGCCGCCTGCTGGGTCTCCGGGTGGTCCGGCCCCCGCGAACGGAGCAGCGCCAGGGCCACCTCGCGGTAGATGTCCGCGGCCTCGGCCGGCCGGCCCGCGAGACGGCACACGTGCGCCCGGACCTGGCGCACCTGGAGGACCGGTTCGGAGACGGCGCCGTGCTCGGCGATCGCCTCCAGTTCGAGGGCGAAGGCGAGTTCGGTGGCGGCACCGTGCTCCCCGGCATCCGCGCTGCGGACGATCCGGCCGATGGCGTCCCGGTAGTCGGCACGCGGCTGGCCGGACGCCGGAGCGTCGACGGGCACCGCGTCTGCAGGCACCTCGTCCGCCGGCACCGCGCCTGCCGGCACCTCGTCCGCTGGGGCCTCCGCCACCGGGACCGCGTCCACGGGGGCCTCGTCAACGGGAGGGGCCGTGTCGTCCGGCGCTTCCACCGTCGACACCGCATCGGCGGGGGCCTCGTCAACGGGAGGGGCCTGCGTCGGGGCGGCGTCCTGCGGTTCCGCCGTCGGCGTGGCGACGTCTGCCAGCGCCTGCTCCGACTCCCGCTCCCGCCCGGACTCCAACTCCGGCTTCAACTCCGGCTCCGGCCCCGGCTGCTGGGGCTTGGCCAGCGTCGCGCCTGCGGACGGCTCGACGACCTCGGGCGTCGCGTCCGCCGGAGCGGGCTTGTGCAGGGTCACGCCAGCCCGGCCGGCCGGCTGCCCCTTCAGCAGGCTGACCGGGCGGGACGGCCTGGGCGGGGTGGGCGGCACGCCGGGCTTGACCAGGCTCACCGGACCGGCCTCGGTCGCGGGAGCCGGGGAGGCCGACGACGGCAAGGCCGAGGGCGCCACGGGCGGTTCGACGACGGCGTCCTGCGACTCCGCCCGACCCGGCACCGGCGGCACCGCCGACAGCGCGGCTGGCCCGGACGACACCACATCGGCCCGCACGGCATGGACCGGCGGCACCGCGTGAACCGGCACCACGTCAGCCGGCACCGCGTCGGCCGGCGGACCGTCGCCACGGCGGGCGGTGTTGCGGAAGACCGGCCGGTCCGGGGCGTGCGTGGCCAGGATGACGACGTCCGGCCGCAGCACCGAGTACACCTGTTGCCGCAGTTGCTCGGGCGCGAGCACGTCCCCCGCGCCGGGGTGGCCGCCGTGCAGCGCCTCGATCAGGGCCCTGGTGAAGGTGCCGATCTGCTCCGGGTCCGGGCTGACGACCGCCCACAGCGGGATGCCCTCGCTGAGCGGCGAGGCGGCGCCCTGGAGGTACGGCCAGGCGTTCTGGTCGGCGCTGAGGTCGGCGACGACGAGGGTCTGCCACTCGGCCGGGCGGTGGCTCAGCTCGGCGGCGACGGCCTGCCAGGGCAGGCCGTCCTGCTTGGAGTCGCGCAGGGTGAGCTGGAGCTGTCCGCCGCGCTTGTCGGCGACCACGTGACCGCCCAAGTGGACGAGCAGCGGCCCCGGATGGCGGGACGCGGCACGCAGGTGGGCGAGGACGGTGTGCGGGTCGCTGGCGCCGGGGAGGTGGACGGCGTCCACCGCGTCCGCGGCGAGCAGTACCTGCGGTGAGACGGCCGCGAGCATCGCGGACAGCACCGACGCCTGGGCGGGACCGCCCCGACCCCAGGTGCGGCGCCCGGAGTTGCCGTAACCGCCCTCGACGACCAGGATCCGTCCGCGCGGCGCCGCCCCCAGTCCGCCCGCACCGGGGGCGCTCACGCCCGGGGCCGGGAAGGGCGGCGGCGTGGCCGCGGACGGCGGCGCGCCCACGGCGGGCATGCCGGTGACGGTCCATCCGGTGGGCGCGGCCGGCGGCGGTCCCGGCACCGTGGCCGGAGCCGTCGGAGCCGACGGCGGGGCTGCCGGAGCGGACGGCGGGAGCGGGGGCACGGGCGGCGGCTCGTAGAGCGCGGCGGGCCCGGGCGGGTGCTCCTCGGCCGGGGTGCGCGGCGGCGGTACGGCGTCCCAGGGGCCCGAGTCCGCTGCCGGTTCGGGGCCTCCGGGGACAGCTGTCGTCTCCGCCATCTTCTGGTCACCGCCCACCCCGCCGCTTCGCGGCGTCTGATGCCCTTGCTGGGTGGTGCCTGCCACCACTCCCGTCGCGCCACCCTACGAGATCCCGGCACACCCGATCCAGGCCGGGTCTCCGATCGGCGTGCCACGCGGCCCGCTATCGTGCCGTCATGGCAGGCCCCGGTACACCTCTCCTGTTCCTCGACATCGACGGACCGCTCATCCCCTTCGGCGCGCCGCCCCCGGGCGGCTACCCCGTCTTCCGCGGCGTCTCCGCCGCCGCACCCGGCCCGGGCGTCAACCCCCTGCTGGCCCGCGTCGATCCGGCGCTCGGCGGGCGCCTGCTGAGCCTGCCGTGCGAACTGGTGTGGGCGACGACGTGGATGTCCGATGCGAACGACTGCCTCTCCCCCTGGCTCGGACTGCCGCAACTACCCGTCGTGAACTGGCCGGTGGAGGACGGCGACGAACCGGCCGGCCTGCACGGGAAGACCCGCGCGCTGGTCGCCCGGGCCGCCGGCCGTCCGTTCGTCTGGGTGGACGACGAGATCGCCGCCACCGACCGCCGCTGGATCGCAGCCCACTCGCCCGCCCCCGCGCTCCTCCACCGCGTCGACCACCAACGCGGCCTCACCGCAGCCGACTTCGCCACCCTGGACGCCTGGTTGCGCACACACCGACACGACACGCCTTAGACTCCCCGACCATCTGGACTCCCCGACCATGGACTTCGCCGCCGGACCGCCCCTGCCCTGGCACCTGACGCTGGACGGCGGGGCGGTGGTCGAGCTGTGGGCGGACGGGTACGGCGTCGAGGGCGGGGCGTACGTCTTCAGCGTGCTCGCCCGGGCCACCGTGGCGGAGCAGGGGCAGGTCGACGTCGTCGCCCGGACGCCGGCGGACCGGACCCGGGTGGGTGTGGCGGTGGCCCGGGTCCCGCTCGCCGCCGTCCGGGACGTCCACACCGCCACCGAGCGCACCGTCGACGGCCGGTGCGTCTGCCCGACCTGACCGGACTGACCGACGGGCCTGACCGGCCCGGCCCTGCATGCCGCTGCCCGGTCACCCCGAGGGGCGGCCGGGCAGCGGCGTGCAGGGGACGTCAGGAACCGGCCAGCAGGTCGCGGAGCAGGGCGACGGTGTCGGCGTCCAGGTCACGGCCGGTGCGGCGGCTGAGCGCGTCGAGACGGTTGACGGCGCGCAGGAGTTGGTCGCGGGCGCCGGCCGAGGCGTAGGCGTAGAAGAGGTCCCGGTGCAGGAGTTCGACGTCCGGGGCGACGGCGAGGCCGCGGAAGACGGCGGCCTCGGCGCTGCGGTGGTCGCCGTACTGCAGGCGGCGGGCGGCCAGTTCGTGGGCGGTGTCGACGATCGCCGCGATCATGTCCTGGCGTTCGGCCTCGGCCCAGCCGTAGGAGGCGGGCGGGGCCTCGGCGAACGGGGCGCCGCGTACCAGGGCCAGGGCGTGGGCGAGGGCGGCGTCGGCGGTGGCGCTGGTGCTGCGCATGCCGCGCCGGTAGAGGCTGCGGAACTCGTCCCAGTCGCAGGTGACGACCGGGGTGAAGGAGTAGCCGTCGGTGGTGTCGGTGGGCAGGAAGGCGCGGCCCTCGGGCGAGGTGCCGAACCAGGCGGCCAGGTCGGCGAGTTTGCCGGGGAGCGGGCTCTTGGCGTCGGCCGCGGTGGGGTGCGGGTCGAGGTGGGCGGCGCCGGGGTGGAGGTCGTGGTCGAGGGCGTGGTGGTCGGCGCCGGGCCGCAGCGCGAGGTAGACGGCGAGTTCGGTGAGCCGGGACAGCGCGCCGGGTTCGGCGGTACCGAGGGCTCCAGCGACGTCGACCGGGCCGAGCAGGCGGATCCGGGGGGCGTTGCGGGCGGCGTGCGCCTCCGGGGAGCGCAGGATGGCGAGCAGGTCGTCGCTGTCGCTGCGCCCGGGGGTGGTCTGGGCGACCGGGGCGACGGCGGCGGGGCCGGGCTCGGCTCCGGGTTCGACTCCGGGCTCGGTGTGGGAATCAGCGTGGGAATCGGCTTCGGCCGGGGCCTCGGCTTCGGTGCCGGGCAGGAGATCGGGCGAGGGCTCCGGCCGGGACGGGACGCGCGGGTCGACGCCGGAGGACGCGGGCGCGGGCTGGTGGACCGGGGCCGGCTCGACGGGCGACTGCGGCACGACCGGCTGGACGGACTCAACGGCGGGAACGGACGGCACGGGCTGGACGGCGAGGACGGCCGCGGGGGCTTGCTGCGGTGCCTCCGCCGCGTCCCCCGCCACCGCGTCCGGGCGGCGCAGGTCCCGGGTGGCCTCGTCCGTGGCCTCGTCAACGAGCTGCCCGACCACGAGCTCTTCGTCGGTCCCGATCCCGCTCCCGGTCTCGGTCCCGATCCCGCTCCCGGTCTCGGTACCGACTCCGCTCCCGGTCTCGGTCCCGGTCTCGGCGGAAGCGGCCTGCCGCCCCTGCCCGTTGACCGCGTACCGCCCCGGCCCGGCCGGAGGGGCCGGTACCGGCGTCGCCGGGTCGGTGCCCGCGAACGGGCTGGCGCCGGTGCCGATGACCCGGGCGAGCAGCCGGGGCCCGGCGGCCGTGTCCGTACCGCCCTGCGCGCCGGTCGCGGCGGCGCCGACGGCGGCCAGCACGGGTACGGCGGCGGGCAGTTCGGCCGTGTCGGTGTCGTCGTCGTCCGCGTCGGGGTCGAGGCCGGGACCGTCCAGGGTCCAGGCGGGGGCCGGGTGCTGGGTGAGGTCGTCGGCGGCGCGGAGCAGTTCGGTGACCTGGTCGTACTGCTGGTCGCTGAGCCGCTGGAGTTCGACGGTGAGGTGCAGGCCGGGGATGGCCGCCTGGCCGGTGGCCGGGAGGGTCCAGCGGGCGACGGGGCCGGTGCCGCGTTCGGGGGCGCGGGTGATGACGGCGACGCAGGTGCGCGGCCGGGCGTCGAGCAGGCGGCCGAGTTCGGCGGGGACCTCGCCGCCGGGCTGCTGGGCGCAGAGCACGATCTCGGGGGTCCAGGACTCGTCGGCCTGGCCCCGGCTGCGGGCGTCGCGCGGGCTGGCGGCCTCGGCGGCGACCAGCGTGGCGCGGGCCTTGGCGGTGCGCGGGCCGAGGGCGGCGAGCGCGGCCTCCAGGGTGGGGTGGCGGTGGATGCGTTCGGCGGCCGGGCCGCTGATCGGCACCTCCTCGGCGAGGTCGACCAGGTGCAGGTGGAGCCGGTCGGCGAGCGGGCTGTGCGCGAGTTCGACGGCGAGGGTGCGCAGGATGTCGCGGGCGTCGTCGGGGTGGCCGGAGAGGTGGAGCAGCCGGACGGCCTCCAGGTCGGCGAGGACGACCGAGCCGTCGGGCGAGGTGCCGAGGGTGACCAGGGCGGGGTAGGGCGCGGCGGTCTTGCGGGCCTGGGCGGCGCTGAGCAGGTCGCCGGAGTCGAGGCTGCACCACCAGACGTTGGCGGCGTGCGCGGCGCGGAACGGCGCGATCGGGGTGGCCGGGCCGGAGAGGTGCAGTTCGATGGTGTGGCCGGGGGTGATCCGGGCGGCGACGATGGCGGGCAGGCGCTTGCCGCCGCGCACGGTGTTGCGGGCCATGGTGCGCAGGGCGCGGTCGAGCAGGTCGAGGCCGGCGTCGTCCTGACGGGCCCTGAGCTCGTTCTCGAAGGCGGCGGCCTCGGCGTCGGGCATGGTGATGCGGTGCCGGGGGCGGCGGGCGCGCAGTTGGGTGCCGCGCTTGTGGGCGACGGTGCCGACCATGACGGCGGCGAGCAGGACACCGACGGTGGAGGCGGTGAGGGCGATGGAGTAGTCGTCACCGGCGGCCGGTTCGGCGTGCGCGGCGGGGGCGGGCGCATGGGTGGGCGCCGGGGTGACGGGCTGGGACGCGGCCGGGGTCGGCGCGGGGGCGGGAGTGGCGGGCGCCTGGTCGGCCGGCGGCTGGCCGGTCGACGGCGCCGGCTGCGGCGCCGGAGCGGGCGCGGGCTCGGACGGAGGAGCAGGCGAAGGAGCAGGCGCGGGAGCGGCCGCCCCCGGCACCGTGAGCACCATCCCGGGCACCAGCACGTCCGGATCGGTCAGCCGTTCTCCGTCCGGCGCCTGGGCGCCCTTGTTCGCCTCGAAGAGCTTCGGCCACGCCTCGGCGTCCCCCAACTCCCTCTGGGCGATGACGGACAGGCTGTCCCCGCCCTGGACGGTCACCGTCGCGTGCCCGCCCGCACCCGGCTCCGTCCCGGCCTGCGGCACCTGGGCCGACCCGGCACCGGAAGCAGGGGCGGGCGCGGGCTCGGACGGAGGAGCAGGCGTCGGAGCAGGCGCAGGCGCCGACCCGTCCGCCTTCGCGTCCCCCGGCATCAGCAGCGCCCACCCCGGCTGGATCGGCCGGTCGGCGTCGAAGCGGATACCTGAATCATCCATCACCCGGCCGTCGTTGAGCTTGGCGATCTCCACCCACCGTTCACCGGAGCCCAGTTGGCGTTCGGCGATGGACCACAGGCTGTCGGCGGGCCGGCTGTCCCGCACGGTGTACGTGGGGTTCTGCTCGGCGGCGGGCGCCAGGGCGGGCGCGGCCTGGGCGGCGGGCAGGGCGGCGCGCTGCACGCCGGCCGCCAACTGCGCCGGGGCGGTGGCGGTGTGGGCCGGGGTGGCGGCGAAGGCCGAGCCGGCGACCGGCATCAGCGCGAACACCGAGCCGACCAGACCGGCCGCCATCCGCTGGCTCCAGCCGAAGGCGGGGATGCGGCGGGCGATCCGGCCGCGCAGCTGCGCGGGGATCTCCAGCAGGACGGAGAACGCGAAGCAGCCCCAGGCGAGCCAGCCGACCACGACCAGCAGCCAGAGGAACAGCCGTCCGTCGTCCGGGCCGGTGAGCGCCTGGCCGACGCCGTCCGGCGCGACCTCGCCCATCGCGGCGACCGCACGGGTGCCGTAGAGCAGCAGCGCGGGGACGCCGAGCAGCAGGGCGAGCAGGGTGACCAGCGCGGCGAGCGCGGTGATCAGGGCTGCGCCGCGGCCGCGCCCGCGCGGTGGGCGGGGCGCCGGGGCGGCGGGGCGGCCGGCGGCCCGGTGTCCGGTGTGGGCCCGGCCGTTGGCGCTCCGGGCCTGGTCCTCGGCACCCGGGCTCCGTCCCTTGGCGGTTCGAGCCCGGCCCGGGGCGGTTCGGGCCTGGTCCTTGGCACGTGGCGCGGCCATCAGTCGGTCTCCGCTTTCTCGACTCCGTGGACGAGGGTCGCACTGCCCTTGCCCGTTACCTTCCGCTCCCCGAGCGCGCCCAGCAGGACGGGCCGGTAGTCGGCCCGCACGGTGACGGTGACGACCTTGCCGTCGCCGGAGAACTCGACCTCGCCCGCCTGGAGGCCGTACAGGGCCAGGTAGGCGTCGGCGGCCTGCCGGACGTAGTCCTGCTGGATTTTGAAGCCCTTCCCCTGGAGGACGGCGGCCTGGTCGAGCTGCTGTCCGCCGACCCGCGCGGCCTCCTGGGCGTAGGCGTCGGTGCGTTCGGCGACCCGCAACCGGCCGCCGGCGTCGATCACCAGGGCGATGACGAGCACGACGTAGGCCGCGCAGATCGCCACGAAGAGGGCGACCGCGCCCCGGTCGGAGCGGCGTCGGCGCCGCGCCCTGACAGGCACTCCCATCCCCCCTGCCCCTCCCGCACCTCGTCCGCCCCACCGGCCCCCACCGGGCGCCGGCCGGTCCCGTCGCGTCATCCCCCGTGCGCTCTCCGCTTGCGTCTCCCCCGCGCGGGCCGTCCCCAATCCCCCGTCGTGGCCCGTGTCCCGCCGGGTGCCGCCCCGGGCCGTCATGTGCCCCGGTAGCGGTCCACCACGGAGGTGAACTCGCCGACGAGGTGCTTCGTCACGGGTACGCCGGACGGTCCGCCGAGCAGGTCAGCCAGTTCGACGTCGCACACCACGGTGACCTTGACGGTCGTGACGGCGCCGCCGGGCAGGTCCAGTCGGCCGGGCACGACCTGGACGTCCCCGTTGCGGCAGGAGACGCCCTGCTGGCGCAGCGTCGCGAGGGCCGAGTCCCGGCCCGGCTGCGTCATCCCGTCGACGCTGCGCTGCAGCGAGGCGGTGCGGGCGCCGGCCCGGGCGGCGGCCTCGACCGTACCGGCCGTGGTCTGCACCCGCCCGGCGGCGATGGCCACCAGGACCAGCCCGACCACCGGCGGCACGACGATCGCCGCCTCGATGGCGACGGCGCCGCCGTCGCTCCGCCGGACCGGCCACCACCGGGGCCGGCGCGCGGAACGGCGCTCGGCCCGGGGCGCGCAACGGCCCCCGGAACCACGCTCGGCGCGCGGCGCCGGCCACCAGTCGGCCCTGGTCCGCCGTCTCACGGCGCCACCGCCACCGGCGGGACGAAGTGCTCGCGCGGCGCCTCGGCGAACTGCGTGAGGGCGGGCGCCGACAGCCCGGGTATCAGCAGCGGCGGGCGCACCGCCACGGTGACCCGGACCACTTCGGGCGTGCTGCCGTCGGTCGTCACCGTGTACGAGTGCACGCCCTGCCGGTCGAGGAAGTCCCTGGCCTGTCGGCGCGCCGCCTCGTTCTTCACCTCGTCCGTCGCGTTGCCCTGGATCCGGCCGGCGTCCACGCCCTCGCGGGCGGCGGTGAGCGCGAGCTGGCGGTCGTACCACAGCAGCGCGGCCTGGACGACGAGCATCAGGAGCACCAGGACGACCGGGAAGACGATGGCGAGGCTCACGCTCATCGACCCCCGGTCGCCGCGGCGGCGAGGTCGGTACGTCACTTGGTGGCGCCTCCCGCGGCCGCGCCCGCACCCGGCATGTTCGGGTCCTGCTGCACCTTCTGCACGACCTTGTCCTTCAGCAGGTACAACGCGGTCGCGACGGCGCCCGCGACGAAGACCAACGCGATGATGGCGAGGGCGAGTTCGATGCTGATCGCGCCGCGGTCGCCGCGCGCGCGGGCGGCCCGCAGCCGGCCGAGCCGCAGGGTGAACAGCAGCAGGGCGAACTGCACGGGCAGCAGGACGGGCCGGATCAGCCGGCCTGCCAGGTGGACGAGTCGGACGGTCATTCGGGTCTCCCGGGGTGGAGTGCGGTGTGGTGCCAGATGCCCTGTGAGGAGGGTCAGTTGAGCATCTGGTGGAGTGCGGGGAAGACGATCAGGACGGTCATCAGCAGGGTGAGGGCGGCTCCGGGTGCGACCATCCGCTCGCTGTCGGCGTTGGCGCGGGCGAGGTCCTCGGCGAGCAGCTCGCCGCGCAGGCCCTTGGCGCGCGCCCGCAGGGTGTCGTACACGGCGGCGCCGTCGGTGCCGGACAGCCGCATGATGTCCGCCACGTCCTGCAGCGGGCTGAGCCCCAACTCCTCGGCCAGCGCGTCGAGTCCGGCCCAGGGCGGGAGCCGGTCGGTGGCGGCGCGGTCGAGGGCGTCGCGGATGCGCCGGAACACGGTGCCGCGCCCGACCGCGGCGGCGCGGCGCAGCGCCTCGGCGGGCCCGCAGTCGGCGGCCCGTTCCAGGGCGACGAGTTCGAGGTAGGCGGCGATGCCGTGCAGGTACTCGCTGCGCGCCTCCTTGGCCTCGCCGCGCACGATGCCGTCGGGGACGAACCAGAGCAGGCCGGCCAGCAGCGGCCCGGCCAGCAGCGGCAGGGCGAAGGGCAGGCCGATGTCCATCAGCACGGCCATCGCGCCCAGGTAGGCGGGCAGCAGCAGGCCGATCGCGGCGAACAGCAGCTTGTGCACCATGAACCGGGCCGGGGCGCGGCCGATCAGGGCGAGTTCGCGGTGCGGCAGGGACACTCCGCGCAGGCCGATCGAGCGCTCGCCGATCCGGTCGTACCAGCGCGGCCGCTCGTCCGGGTCCGCGGCCCGTTCGGCGGGGGTGCGGTGCAGCCGGTCCAGGGCCTGGCGCAGGTCGGGCGGCGCGGGCCGCAGTTCGGCGATCAGCAGGGCGACGCCGCCGGCGGCGACGGCCCCGGCCAGCACGGACCAGGGGGAGATCACCGGACCTCCCCGAGCTGTTGGAGCGCCTCGTCCTCGCGCGCCGGGGCGCGGCGCCCGGCCTTGCCGCGCCGGTCGGGCGCCAGCAGCCGGGGCACCGGCGGGTGCGAGGCGAGGGCGCGCATCCAGGCGATGATCGCGACGAACAGGGCGGCGACGACCGCGAGCACGATCTGGCCGAGCAGCGTGCCGTACGGCCGGGTGTACTCGGTGTTGAAGGAGCCGACCGTGACGACCAGCACGATGATGCCGACCAGCCAGCGGATGGTGGTGCGGTGCTTGGCCCGGTCGGCCTCGATGGCGCGGCGCTGGCGGACCTCCTCGCGCACCGAGTCGGCCATGTCGGCCAGTGCCCGGGCCAGGCCGGGGCCGCTGTCACCGGAGCGCAGCACGAGCGCGGCGAGCACCTTGTCGGCGGTGGCGTCGGCGACGCTGTCGGCGAAGGCCTGGAGCGCCTCCTCGGGCCGCCAGCGGGCCTGGAGCCGGGCGGCCAGTTCGCCGATCTCCTCCTCCAGGGCGGCGGGGGCGGTGCGGCGGCTGGTGACGATGGCCTGGTTGAGGCCGACGCCGAGCAGCAGCACGTCGGCGATGCGCTGGGTCCACTCGGACAGCGCCTCCAGGCGTTCGATCCGGCGGGTGTCCGGGCGGGTGGTGTCGAACAGCCAGGGCAGGCCGAACACGGCCAACGGCACCAGCAGGGCGGCCAGCGGGATGCCGGTGAACAGCCAGGAGAGCGGGGCGCCGGCGAGCGCGAGCGGCAGCTGGATCCGGCGCAGCCGGGCGACCCTGGCCGAGGCGGCGCCGGGGGCGCCGTACCAGAAGACGTGGGCGCGGCCGGCCAGCGGGTTGCTCCGCTCCGGGGTCTCGTCCTCGTCCGCCGGGTCACTGCCGCGGGCCCAGGCCACCAGGGCGACCAGGCCGCCCGCGACGGCCAGCCCGCACAGGGCGAACAGCAGCATCATCGCGCGCCACCGCCGATCCGCAGTTGCAGCGGGGTGGCCCAGCCGCCGTAGCGGGAGCCGAGCAGGGCGGCGTCGAAGCCGGCCCGGCGCAGGTCGTCCAGGCACTGCGGCGGGGTGTGCGGGACGGCCCGCGGCTCGCCGAGGTCCACCCGGGGGCCGAACACGGTGTTCAGCGCGGGCCGACCGCTCTCGCCGAGGCCGGCGACCTCCAGGACGTGGGAGACGAAGCGGTGCCGGCGGCCGCCGACGGCGGTCTCGTCGACCATGGCGACGTGCACGATGAGGTCCAGGGCGTTGGCGGTGAGCCGGTAGGCGAGCGAGTCGGTCATGTGCGAGCCGTACTCCAGGCAGAGTTCGGCGATGCGGTCGACGACCATGTGCGGGCCGCGGGCGTGCAGGGTGCACATCGAGCCGCCCTCGCCGTTGGTCATGACCCGCAGCATCGGGACGACCTCGCCGGATCGGACCTCGCCGACGATGATCCGGGACAGCGTCATCCGCAGCGCCGCCGGGATGAGGTCGCCGATCGTCAACTCGCCTGCCAGGCGGCCCTCGACGCGTTCGCCGTTGCCCTCGCGGGCCTCCATCGGGACGACCTGGCGCAGGTGGCCGAGGGTGTGCAGCCACAGCTCGAACTCCGACTCCAGGGTGCCGATCCGCTCGTCCGGCGGGATCTCGGCGGCCATCGCGCGCAGCAGGCTGGTTTTGCCGACGCCCTGGGTGCCGGTGATCATCACGTTCTTCCGGGCCCGGATCGCGGCGGCCAGGAACGCGGCCAAGGTGCTGTCCAGGGTGCCGAGTTCGACCATCTCGGGCAGCGTCGCCGAGGCCACCCGGTGGCGCCGGATCGCCACGTACGGGCGGGGCGTCACCTCGGTGAGCGCCTGGAGGCGCATGCCGCCCTCCAGGCGCAGCGCGAGGGTCGGGCTGGCGGTGGACAGGCTGCGCTCGCCGCCGCCGTGCTGGCGGGCCAGGTCCTGGAGCAGTTCGACGAGTTCGGCGTCGCTCTCGGCCACCGGCGGTACCTGGCGCAGGGGTTGGTGCACCCGGGAGACCCAGACGTCGTCGCAGCCGTTGATCAGGATGTTCTCGATCTCCGGGTCGTCCAGGTAGGGCTGGAGCCGCCCGGCCCGGAACAGCAGGTCGAAGACGGCCTCGGCGAGCGCGCGGTCCTGCTCCCGGGTGGGCGGGATGCCGTGGGTCTGCGCGTAGGCGTCGGACCAGCGGGCGACCGCCTCCTCGATCAGCGCGCGGCCGCGCTGGCGGCGGGTGGCGCGGTCCGGTTCGGCGCCCGAGGTGGCGGTCAACCGGGTGATCTGCTGGTGCAGTTCGGCCGCGACCTGGCGCTTCAACTCGCGGGCCACCTGCGGGTCGACGGCCGGCCGGGTGGCGGCACCGCGCAGGTCGAGCGAGGGCAGCTGGGAGGGCACGGCGGTGGGCGTGGCCGCGCCGCCCGGCTGGACGTACGGCGGCGGCGCGGGCTGCGGGGCGACGGGGCCCGGCCGGTAGGCCTGGGGCGGGGCGGCCGCCGGTGTCTGCGTCTGGGCCTGTGTCGGGGCCTGGGCCTGGGCCGGGGTGGCCCAGGGCAGCGCGGCCGGGTCGGCCGCGGGGTGCTGGTGCAGGGGGCTACCGCGCACGGAGCACCTCCCCGGGGTTGTACGGCTGCGGACCGTTCGGGTGTGTCTGATCGGGTGTCACGGCGGGCTGCTGGAGCGGGTAGCGGCCGTCGTCCTCGGGCTCCGGGCGGACGTACGCGCCCTGCTGGTCGTACGGGGCCCCGCCCTGCTGGTCGTACGGGCCGAACCCGGCCTGCTGGTCGTACGGGCCGAACCCGCCCTGCTGGTCGTACGCGACGTAGCCGCCCTGCGGCCCGTACGGCGACTGCGGCTGCTGAACATGCCCCGGGAACGGGGCCGGAGCGGCCGGTTGGGGGGCCAGCCCGGCCAGCGGCGCCACCGGGCCGGTGGTGATCACCGGCCCGACCGGCTGCGGCGGGGAGTACGAGGGCTGCTCCCCCTCCACCGGCCGGTACGCCGTCGGCGCGGCCGCCTGCGGGGTCGGCACCGGGGGCTGGACGTGCACCGCGGTCGGGGGCTGGGGCTGGGGCTCGGTCCGGGCCGCGGCGGTGAGCTGGGCTGGGACGGGCGCGGCGGTCGGCGCGAGCCGCTGGCGACGGCGGCGGACCAACAACTGCACCTCGTCCGCCGCCGAACGCGCCGTCCGCATCAGCTCCGAGCGGATGAACCGCCGGTCGGTGATGTCACCGCCGTCGGAGAGCACCCGGGCGGTGCGGGTGGCGTGCGGCAGCAGCCCCAGCACCGGCAGGCCGAACTCGCGCGACACCTCCGGCCCCGAGTACGGCCCCTCGGCGACCAGCAGCAGTCCGAGCGCGTCCACCCCGGTGCCGGCCGTGGCGAGGTCCTCGGCGAGCGCGGACAGCCGGGGCCTAGCCGAGCTCAGGCCGCGCAGCGTGGTGCGGACGGTCACCGCGACCACGTCCGCCCGGCGGGCCAGCACGGCGCTCACGCCGGTGGCGCCGGAGCGGCCGAGGTCCACGATGACGTCGTAGCCCTGCGGTTCGAGGCCGTGCAGCAGGTCGACGAGCGGCTCCCAGGTGTAGGCGAGGCCCGGGGCCTGGGTGGGGTCGGTCAGCCCGGGCAGCAGCAGCCGCTCGGCGGTGCCCTCGGGCGAGAGGTCGATCAGCTGCTCCCAGATGGTCGCGGCGAGCAGTCCGCGCCGGTCGGCGACGGCCAGATTGCGCAGCCCGTACACCGCGTCGACCCGGCCCTCCAGGGCGCCCGCGAGCACCGCGCCGCCGTCCGGGTCGGCCTCCACCAGCAGGACCCGCCGTCCGGGTTCCAGCGGCCAGGCCAGCAGCAGGGCCAGGGCAGCCGTGGTCGCGCCGGGCGCGCCCGGGCCGCCGGCCACCGCGATCACCGCCATCAGGCGCCACCCGCCCCGGTCGGGGGCACGGGGGCCGTGGCAGCGCCGGAGGCGGTTCCGGTCGCCGGGGCCGTCGGCGCGGCGCTGCCGCCGGTGCCCGCACCGGCGGTCCCGGTCGCGCCGCCCGCCGCGGCGGCGCGCGGGGCCAGCAGGACCTGGATCCGGCCGCCGGCCACCCACTGCGCCAGCCGGGGGCCGTCCGCCGCGCCGACGGCCACGTCGATCACCTGGCTGCCGTCGGTGTCCACCCGGCCGACCGTGATGACCGTCGCGGGCATCGAGTCGGCCTTGGTGTTGTCCGGGGTGTAGACCACGACGATCTGCAGCCCCGGCTGGAGCCGGGTGGCGGGCAGTTGGCTGTGCTTGGCCGAGACGCCGACCACGATCTGGCCGGGCTGCACCGCCAGGGTCTGCGCGACGTCGCCCCTGGTGAGCATCGCGCCGCGCTTGAGGTCGGTGGCGGCCCGCATGCCGACCGCCTTGTCCCGTTCGGTGGCGGACAGCGGCCGCAGCGCCGGATCGCCGGCGATCCGGGCCACCACCAGGTCGTCGTCGGTGATCACCTGCCCCCACGGGATGTCCCGGGCCAGCGCCAGCACGGCGACCCGCTGGCCGGTGCTGTTGTAGAGCACCGCGCCGCCCAGGCCGCCGGCGGCGATCAGCGCGACGGCCATCGCCAGCACCGCCGGGCGCCGCCGCCGGGCCCGCAGCGTCCGGCCGGGGACGTGCGGGGCGGCGCGCCCCTTGCCCTTGCCCGCACCGCTGCCCGGGGCCTCGCCCGGCCCCTGCCCCTGGTCCGGGACCGCCACGGACACCGCGGCCCCTGCGGGTGTGCCGGATCCCGGCGTCGCGAACGTACGGTTCTCCACCGGGTTCCGCCCTTCCCTCGTGCTCGTTCCGGATCGTCGGTACTGGGTTCTCGGTGCTCGGGTCGTCACCGCTCGGGCCGCCGGTGCCCGGGCTTCGGTGCCGTGGTCGCGTGGGGCCGGCCGCCGGCGCCCCGCGGCCGGGCCGCGGGGCATCGGACGTCCGCCGCCGCCGGGTCAGTTGAGGACCTGCACCTCGGCGACCTTGAGCGTGAAGTTCGAGGACTGCGGCATCTTGACGTCGAAGGTCTTCGCGTTCGGCCCCGTGACCACGACCTCGCCCACCCAGTTCGCCGTCACCGTGCCGTCGAAGACGCCGCTCTTCCTGGTGCCCGAGCCCACGGCGAACTCGTAGCCGCAGTCAGGGGACTTGGCGGCGCCGTACTTGGGGTCGTACGGTGTCCCGGCCTTGTCGCAGGTCACGGAGACGCCGCTGTCGAAGACCCAGGTCACGCCCCTCAGCACCGGTGTGACGGTGACCGAGGCGCCCGGGACGGACAGCGTCTTGGGCGCGGGCGCCGCCACGCCGTCCAGCCAGAGCCAGACCGGCGCCTTCACCACCGCCGTGCCCTTGGGCGCGACGCCCGCCGTCGGCTTCGGGAAGCGCATCTCGTGGGCGAAGCCGAAGCCGACGTCCACCAGGTTCAGCGCCGGCGGCCCGGCCGGCGAGGTGGCCTCGAAGACGATCTCGGCGCCGTCCTGGCCGCCGCCCGTCTGCGGGCAGACCTTCGAGTAGAGCGCACCCTCGGACGGCTTGTGGCCCTGCCACGCCGGGTCGCCCTCGGGGAGCGGGTTGTCCAGCGGGCGGAAGTAGCATCCGACGCCGCTGTTGAACCAGCCGCGCTCCGGGTCGTGGCAGGGCCACTGCTGGTCGTGGTAGCTGCACAGCAGCGGCCCGTCGCTCGTACCGCCCCCGCCGCCACCGCCGGGCTGCGACGGTCCGGGTTTCGGTTTCGTGCCACCGGTGTTGACCCCGGAGCAGATCACGTCCGGGTAACACTGTTCGGCACCTCCGCCCGGCGGTTCGTCCGCCGCCGCCGACACCGCCGAGGCCAACAGCAACCCGGCGGACAACGGCGCGAGGATCGCGAATCGCCGGGCCGGTTTACGCGTGTTCAGCATGCCCGGTCCACCTCCCGCTTGAAGTCGTAGATCAGCCAACGTGCTTGGAACCAGCGCAGGGACGCGGTCGCGACGTAGCGGTTCAGTCGGTCGCCCGGATCCTTTGCCACCTGGGTGACGGCGTCGACGCGGTGCCATCCCGACACGTCGACGCAGTCCTCGATCACGGCGGTCTGCGGATCGGCTTTCAGGTCAATGGCCTTGACCACCGCCGAATTGCGCGGCGTTCCGGTCATCACCAGTTTGGCGTCGCGAAGTTGGCGGAGACTGACCAGGGTGTCGGTAAGGGCCCGCCCGGAAGAGTACGTCTCCAGAGCGAATCCGTCCGAATCCGACCGCCCGAATGCCTCGGTCTGGGCCTGCCACCAGTCCTGATACGTCTTCAGGGCCAGCCGCCCCATGGCACCTTCCGGCCCGTCCGTCGGCGCGATCGAGGTGTTTACCGAACCACCCGAAGGAGGTACCGGATCCACTCCCGCGACACTGGGCGCAGCCGTTCCGAGCCGATCGACGGAACCACCGGCACCGCCGCTCGCACAGGCCCCGAGGAGCAACACCAGAACCACCCCACCGACCCCAACCGCCCCAGGGCGCAACACATTTCCGCGCTGCCGCATCGCCCCACCTCGTCGCGACCGACCGATTCGTGATCCGTGGCCGCCGGAAGAATTCCGTCGTCCCGCAGGTGTTTCCGCTGGGGATCGATTCTTCGCCAACCCACCCCATCACGGCAACACCTCAGGCCACCTGACCTTACGCGGAAGGCGGTTCCGTCGGGGCACTTTCCCGCCACAGAACGGCCAACAGTTCTTCGGAAAGCGACAATCCGGCCAATGCGCCCCGAACCGCGGCCCGATTGCGCATCAACAGGCGCCCGCCCTGCGGCGGAACGAGCAGGCGCGCGCCCGGCGCACCCGAACCACCCGGTGCTTCGCCCCCGTCGAGCAGCGCGGCGACGGACGGCTGGAGATCCAGCGGGGCGACGGCCGCCGGGGCGCCCGGGACACCCTGCCGCAGCACGGTGGTCAGGGCATGGCTGAACGAGCCCTCACCACCCGGCAGTACGGCGTCCCGGCCGCGTCTGCCCGGGGTGTACCGGCCGACCCGGCCCCACAGCGGGACACGCGGGTAGGCCAGCAGTTCGCCCGCGCCGTCCTCGCCGCCGCCGCGCTCCAACGCCGCCCAGGTGTCCCGGTCGGCCACCGCGTCGACCAGCAGCAGGGCCTCCTCGTGGCCACCGTGCACCATCGCGCTGACCACCCAGTCCCAGGCCAGGCCGCGCCGGTAGGCGTTGTCGGCGGTGCTGCCGCCGGTCACCAGGGCGAGCCGCCGCCCGCGCGGATCGACCGCCAACTGGCCGACCAGGCAGACCACCAGCCACCGGCCCGGGTGCTGGGCGGCCTCCCGGACGGCGGTGAGCATCGCGTTGGCGTCCGCGTCCGGCGCCACCTCGGTGACCCGGCAGCCGGCCGCACCGACGTCGAAGCACATCCCGGGCAGCACCCGCGCGAGCAACCGGGCGCCGTCCGGCGCCAGCGCCGAGCCCCCGAAGCCCCGATCGGGCCCGCCGTTCGCCCCGATCACCACCAGGTCGACCCCGCCCGCCATCCGCACGCCCCCTCCCATGCCGGCCCCGGCGCACCCGGGGCCGCCCGCCGCGCCCGCCGCTGCCGTGGTGCGCAGGGGCGCGTACCGTACCGCCGCCGGGCAGGCTACCGCCCCGGGCGGCCGCCGACGGGGCTCCCGGCCCGTCCGCTCAGGGACCATGGGCCCTATCGGCGCGCGCGCCGACCGGAGGACGATCGGACGCATGGAGCGTGAGGACCGTGTGGAGACCCTGAGCGAGGCCGAGTGCCTGCGGCTGCTCAGCACCGTGCCCGTCGGGCGCGTGGTGTACACCGAGCACGCGCTGCCGGCCGTGCTACCGGTCTCCTTCGAGGTCCTGGACGGGCGGTTGGTGCTCGCCGTGCGCCGGGGAAGTGCCACCGCGCGCGGGCTTGACGGCACCGTGGTGGCCTTCCAGGCGGACCTGCTGGACCCGGTCACCCGGACCGGCTGGAGCGTGCTGGTCCACGGCCGGGCGGACGTGGTGCGCGAGCCCGAGCAGGTGCGGCGGGTGCTGCGGTCCGGCCTGCGGCCGTGGGTGGGGGACCCGGAGCCGCTGTTCGTCGCGCTGGTGCCGGAACTGGTCAGCGGCCGGCGACTGTTCCCGACCGGGCAGGACGCGCTGGGGCGCGGGGCGCTGCGGTCCTGAAACACCCACAGGGCCGCCGCGCCCTCGGGTTCCCGGGTTCCTGTGTTCCCGGGTTCCGGTGTTCCCGGTTCCGCACCGCTGACAGATACCGGCGGGTACGCATACGCTTCCGGCGTCCTGACCCCTCCCCCAGGAGCGCACCGTGACGAGCTTCGCCTCCCTCGCCGATCTGACCGCCGCCGTCGGCACCGAACTGGGCACCAGCGAGTGGCACACCATCGGGCAGCGGCAGATCGACCTGTTCGCCGAGGCGACCGGCGACCACCAGTGGATCCACGTGGACCCGGAGCGGGCCAAGGAGAGCCAGTTCGGCTCGACCATCGCGCACGGCTACCTGACCCAGTCGATGATCCCGGTGCTGGCGAAGGAGTGCTACGGCGTCGAGGGCGTGCGCATGGCGCTGAACTACGGCTCGGAGAAGGTGCGCTTCCCGGCGCCGGTGCCGGTGGGCACCGCGATCCGGGCCACCGCCGAACTGGTCTCGGCCACCGAGGTGCCGGGCGGGGTCCAGGCGGTGGTGCGGTTCACGATCACCAGCGCGGAGAGCGCCAAGCCGCACTGCGTCGCGGAGACGATCACCCGCTTCTACGCGTAGCGGCGCCGGGCGGTGGCCCTGGGCGCGCGGCCGGGCGGTGGGCGCGGCGACCGGGGCAAGGTACGCGGCGACCGGGCGGGGTACGCCGATTGGCCCGCGCGGGGCCGCTCACCAGGTCCGGACGGCCCATGACGAGTAGTCTCCGACGAGATGGTTGTCGTATCGCAGCGGCCCCACCAGTCGCCCGGATACCCGCCCCGGCATGCCCGGTAGCCGTGACCGTCCTTGGAGGAGCCTTGCCCCGCCCCGCCCCCTGGTTCTCCCGCCTCGCCGGTCTGTCCTCGCAGTTCATCACCCCGCCGACCAACAGCCCGACCACCAGCCCGGCCCTCGGCCCGACCGCGAACCGCACCGGGTCGGGCCTGGCCCGACTGCCCCGCGCGGCCTGGCACCTGGTCCGGGCCGAGGCCTTCGGTGCCGAACCCCGGGGCGAACGGCTGGCCCGGATCCACCGCTCCCCGCAGTTCGCCGACGGCGCCTTCCGCAACCCGCTGCCCACCCGCCGCCTGGTCTACGAGCGCAGCCCGCTGGAGATCACCCGCGCCCAACTGACCGGGGACAAGACCCGCCGGGCACCGACCGCCGCCGTACCCGTGCACCGGCTGCTCCCGGTCGACCTCGCCCTGCCGCCGGACTCCGGACTGCGACTCACCTGGCTCGGCCACGCCACCGTGCTCGCCGAGATCGGCGGGCGGCGGGTCCTGATCGACCCGGTGTGGGGCGAGCGCTGCTCGCCGTTCGCCTGGACGGGGCCCAAACGGCTGCACCCGATGCCGCTGCCGCTGTCCGAACTCGGGCCGGTGGACGTGGTGGTGATCTCCCACGACCACTACGACCACCTCGACATGGCCACCATCCGCGCGCTGATCGGGACGGACGCGGTGTTCGCCGTCCCGCTCGGCGTCGGCGCGCACCTGGAGCGCTGGGGAGTACCGACCCGGCGGATCGCCGAACTCGACTGGTGGGAGTCGGCCGAGATCGCCGGGCTCACCCTCACCGCCACCCCGGCCCGGCACTACTGCAGCCGCGGCCCGCGCACCAGCGCGCTGTTCCTCTGGGCGTCCTGGGTGGTGGCCGGCGGCGGGCACCGGATCTTCCACAGCGGGGACACCGGCTACTTCCCGGGCTTCGCCGAGATCGGCCGCCGGCTCGGGCCGTTCGACGCGACGCTGATGCAGGTCGGCGCGTACAGCGACTTCTGGCCCGAGGTGCACATGACGCCCGAGGAGGGCGTCCGGGCCCACCTGGACCTCGGCGGCGATCTGCTGCTGCCGATCCACTGGTGCACCTTCAACCTGGCGACGCACCCCTGGGAGGAGCCCGCCGAACGGGTGGTCGCGGCTGCCCAGGCGCTCGGCGCCCGGCTGGCGGTGCCCCGGCCCGGCAAGCCCTTCGAACCGGTCGACCCGCCCGCGCTGCGGCTGTGGTGGCGCGCGGTCGCGGCCACGCCTCGCGGCATCGAGCCGCTGGTCCGGGACCGCAGCGCGGTGCCGGTCCGGGAGCGGGCGACGGATTTCAGCGAACAGATTTCAAAATCTGTTCGCTGAAATCTGTTATCTGTTATCTGTCTGCTGTTATCTGTTTGCTGTTACCTGTTCGCCCACTTGTCCGCAGCCACCTGTTCACTGCCACCTGCGGGACGGAGCGGCGGACGGAAGTCCCGCCCACCGCCTGGGCCCAGGACCAACCGCGGCGTCACCCCGCCAGGACGTCCCGCAGTGCGCGGGCCTCCTTGACCAGCCGGCTCGATCCGCCCTGCTCCGCCACCGCCGTCACCTCGGCCACCGGCCCCCGGGCGCCGGTGCGCCGGGCGCAGTCCGCCGCGAGGGCGAGCAGGTCGCCGAGGCCCCGGGCGGGCGCGCCCTCGCCGCCCAGCAGGGCCGGCAGCGCGGGCCCGAGCACCGACCAGACCGTGCCGTAGGCGCCCGTCCCGGCGGCCAGGGTGAGCGCCGCCGCGAGCCGGTTGGGCTTCACCGTGCCGCAGTCGACCAGCGCGCCGAGTTCGCGGCCGAGCTGCGCGCCGTCCAGCTCGCCGCGGGCGGCGAGCACCAGCAGGCCGTCGACGGCCGCCGTCCGGTCCTCGGTGTGCCGGGCGCCCAGGCCGTAGGCCAGCGCCAGGTGCAGGGCGAGCCCGGCCGGGCCGCCGGCCTCGGCGAGGGCGGGCAGCAGCCGGCCCGCGCCGCGCTCGTCCCGGTCGGCGCCGGCGGCGAAGTGGTCGAGCCACCGGGCCGCCAGTTCCTCCCGGTGCCAGGGGAGCATCGCGGCCCAGTGCGCCGTGGGCCGCCACGTCCAGTCGCCCACCTTGCGGGCCCGGGCCACGCTCGGCTCGGTGCCCTCCAGCAGCGCCCGGAACTCGGGGGCGAGCCGCTCGCCGTCCGGGCCCTTCGGGCCGGCTCCGATGCCGGGTTGGGCGACGGCCACCCGCCGGACGTCCTCCCACCAGCGGTCCGCGTACTGGTGGCCGTGCTTCGAGCCCCGGCCGGGGGCGAACAGCACCCGCTCGGACGGCTGGTCGGGCAGGCCGCCGGTGCGCAGCCACTGGGCGGCCCACCGCCCGGACGGCGAGGTGAGCGCCTCGGCGGCGCGCAGCACCCCGGCGTCGGCGCGGGGGCCGACCCGCAGCAGGGCCGCACACAGGTCGGCCCGGCCGGGGGTGACGCCCGCCGCCTGGTACCCGGCGAGGCGTTCGACCAGCGTGCCGGGGTCGATCGCGCCGGTGGTGTCGGTCGGGATGGCCAGCAGGTAGGGCGGCCGGTTCGCGGTCACCTGCCAGGCGGCCTCCTCCAGCCGGGCGGCGAGGGCGGTGCCCTGCGCGGTGTTGTTCTGGCCGCGCAGCGGGGACCGGCCCTTGCCGCCGAGGAAGTCCCAGAACCGGTGCGGCGGCGTCTCGCCGGCCACCGCGGCCACGACGTGGAGGACGTCCCGGGGCGAGCAGTCGCGCCAGCGGTCGACGCCGCTCCACGGGTGGACCCGCCGGACCGGCTCCAGCGCCTCGGCGAGCGCCGCCCGGTCCTGGTGGGCCTGGCGGACCAGGCCGTCCAGCACGCGCTCGAAGACCGTCGGCTCCGGCTCGTCGGCGGCGAGCAGGGCGGACAGCTCCTGCGCGAGTTCGGCCGCCGAGGCGATCGGCGGGCCGAGCGGGAGGGGCTGGGGGGCGGGCGGGAGGAGCTCGTTCCACCCGGTGTCCGGGTCGCCGTCGCCACCGACCGGTGCGCCGAACAGTTCGCCGGCGCGCTGGTGGTGGGCGGGGTTCAACACCTCGGCGGCGAGCCGCAGTTCGGGCAGGACGGCCTCCCCGGCCGCGCGCAGGTGCCGGGCCACCACGTTCAGCGCCCGCTCCTGGACGGCCTGGTCCGGGTGCCCGAACGCCTCGGCGGCCGCGAGCACCACCGGCCCGGACCGCCCGGGCTCGCGCCGGGCCGCCCGCTCCAGCCAGCCGAGTTGGGCGCGGACGAGCTTCTTCTCGGCCCGGAACAGCACCACCGCGGAGGACTCGACCAGCACCTCGGGTTCGATCAGCCCGGCCTCGTCCAGCCCGGCGAGCACCTCCTGGGCGTGCCCGGCGACCACCGACAGCC
>NZ_JBHVWW010000010.1:157156-180117 GCF_042882025.1 Kitasatospora sp. NPDC058243 | reverse complement strand
CCTCGGACTCGCCCACAACGGCACGACCTGGCAAATCCAGGCCACCACCTGACAGCACGGCCCGGATCAACCCAAGATCTTCATCAGCCTTCTAGGCGGCGTCGTGGAAGACCAGGGCCAGGGTGTGCCGGTGTCCGGAGCGGAGCGCCGAGACGCCGTGCCGGACGGGGGCGGCGGACCAGCCGCGCACGGAGCGCACGGGCCGGTCACGGGTGGTGAACACGTAGCCGTGGCCCTGCGGGAGCAGGGTGGCGGTGCCGCGGGACTGGGCGCGGGGGCGCTGCTCGACCAGCAGGAACTCCCCACCGGTGTGGTCGGTGCCGGGCCGGTCCAGGTTGATCACGACCTGCAACGGGAACACCAGGTCGCCGTACAGGTCACGGTGCAGCGCGTTCCAGTCCCCGGCGCCGTAGCGCAGCAGGATCGCGGTGGACTTGGACTGCCCGGCCGCGTGGCACATCTGCAGCCACTCGTCCAGGGTGTCCGGCCACGGCGCGGTGCGGCCGAGCCGTTCCCACCAGGTGCGGGCGATGGGCAGCAGCCGCGGGTACAGGGCCTGCTTGAGCTGCTCGACCGGCTCGGGGTAGGGGGCGTGGAAGTACTTGTACTCGCCGGACCCGAACCGGTGGCGGGCCATGTCGACGGTGGAGCGGAACAGCTCGGGCCGCCCGTACAGGTCCCGGAGCCAGCCGGCCTCGTCCGGGGTGAGCAGCTGCGGCAGCAGCGCGCCTCCGAACGCGTCGAGTTCGGCGGCCACCGCGTCCCAGTCGGCGTTCTCGGCCCGGCCGGCCCACGGCCCGACAGCGGTGTGAGCACCGGGAGCCGTGGTCCCCGTCCTCGCGGTGGTGACGGTGGTGACGGTGGTGGCGGTCATGCCGCGGCCTCCAGTTCCAGTAGTGCGGTCTTGGCCTCCAGGCCGCCGATGTAGCCGCCGAGGGTGCCGTCCGAGCGCAGCACCCGGTGGCAGGGGACGACCACCGGCAGCGGGTTGGTCGCGCAGGCCGTGCCGACCGCCCGCACCGCCTTGGGGCTGCCGACCAGTTCGGCGACCTGGCGGTAGCTGCGGGTCTGGCCGTAGCCGATCTCCGGCAGGTGCTGCTGGACGAGCTGCCGGAAGCCCTTGGACAGGGACAGGTCCAGCGGCAGGTCGAAGGCGCGACGGCGGTGGTCGAAGTACTCGTCGATCTCCCGGGCAGCGGTGTCCAGCCGG
Organism: Kitasatospora sp. NPDC058243; assembly: GCF_042882025.1. Lineage (NCBI taxonomy): Bacteria > Bacillati > Actinomycetota > Actinomycetes > Kitasatosporales > Streptomycetaceae > Kitasatospora > Kitasatospora sp. NPDC058243. The sequence goes on along the minus strand of NZ_JBHVWW010000010.1, from coordinate 178,907 downwards.
CCGGGGGCGCGCAGGACGCGCGGGCTGACCTTGTCGGCCAGGGCCTGAAGGACCTGGTCGTGGCCTTCGACCGCGAAGGCGACACGGACCAGGCCCCGGTCGGTGGCGGCCAGCAGCAGGGGGCCGACCGGGGAGTCGACGACGGTGTAGGCGATGTCGACCAGGGCGGCGGCCTGGGCCTCGGCCTCCAGTCGGCGGTGCAGCCGGGCCAGGGTCCCGGCGTCGACGGGAGCCGACAGCATGCTCAGGACGTCATCGTGGGATCGGGTGCCGCTCATGTAGATGCTCCTCTCGAGGTCGCGCCCGGATAGTGTTTTCGTAGGTTCTTCAGACCGTCCGCCGCCGCCCGGCGCGCCGCCGCGGTGTTCCCGCCCACCACCGCCGCGATCTCGTCGTACGACATCCCGGCCAGATAGCGGAACGTGACCGCCTGCCGCTGCTTGCCCGGAAGGCGCCCCACCATCTCCCACAGCTCCCCGTCGTCAGCGCCCGGAACGCCCAACGAGCTGGGCTCCTCCGGCAACTCCTCGGCCGGCAGCGGCCGGCGTCCGGCGGCGCGCAGCGCGTCGATCGCCTTGCGCCGGGCGATCGTCACCAGCCACGCCTCCACGTTCGCCGTCTCCGGCAGCCCCGGCCAGGCCCGCATCGCCGCCAGGAACGTCTCCGACCAGGCGTCGTCTGCGTCGTGTGTCCCCAGCAGCGCCCGGCACACCCGCAGCACGGTCGCGCCGTGCTGCTCGACCGCCTTCTCGAACGGTTCCCTCATCCTCGCCCTGCCGTAGACCTTGAATCCGAACCGATGTGTTCGAGCTCCCGAAACAGCCGGCCGGTCGCGGCCGGCACTGCCCTCCTCCGAGTCCGGCGGCCTCCGCTCGGTTTCTTCGGGTCGTCGCCGTGCCCGGCCGCCTTCTGCACCTGCTGTCCCACCTGGAAGACGGTGCGGGTGCCGAGAACGTGAGATCCGAATTTCACCCGGTGGGAACGTGCCCAGCGCGGGCCTCAGCCGCAGCCACTCCCGTTCATCCGGCGGACGGGTGCAGGACGGGCGCGTACCCGCCGACCAGCACCTGCACTGTCACCGCGGGGGTGAGCACCTCCACCCGAAGGTCCGGGGCGACCGCCCGCGCCGCGCCGTACCCGGCCATCGACCAGGGCCGCCAGCACCCCTGCCGCAGCAACCCGGCCTCACCGTCCAGGCGGATGAACGCGCCGTCCGGCAGGTCGCCGGCCGCCGCCCGGAAGGTGCGCTGGCGCCCGTCGGGCGTTCGCCGGTCCGCCTGCAGCTTGCTGTCCATCTCCGGCGCGCAGGGAAGGCCACCTCCCAGGGTGTCGGCCCAACTGCGCTGGAACCGCCGGTAGTCCGGGACGCGGCACAGCCCGCACGGCCGGTGCCCGGCGGCAAGGGCCGTGGCCTCGTCGAGGAAGTACAGCTCCGTCAGCCGGCCCGGCTGCCACTGAACCCGCCACCAGTCCTTGAACTCCAGCACGCAGCAGACCCAGGCCCGCGTCGACGGCTTGCGCGTCGGCTGGCCTCCGGCGCCGAGCAGCGAGCCCCGGTTGCCCCAGAACAGCCCCCGCCCCGGGTCGGCCACGAGCTCGCCGTCCGGCCGCACCCGATTGCGTCGGCCCGTACGGACCCGTTCGCCCGCCCCCGGCTGGTTCTCCCGCCTGGTCAAGCCCTCGTCCACCGGCATGATGCGCTCCTCGCCCTGTCGGATGATCGGCAGGCGGGATTGACCGCCGACATGGTGAAGACGCCGGCGGCAGGTCAGGCATGCGGCCGGAGTCCGGACGCCCATCGGATCACGATGCGCCCTGGATGTTCCCCGGGTTCCGAGGTGCGTTACCGCGGCAGCTTGGTGGTGCGCTCCGGGCGGACGGCAGGGGACGGACGGCAGGGGACGGACGAAGCACGACAGCACCCGCAGTGACGAGCGGGATCGGCACTCGCCGAGACGGCCTGGACGGCGGGCGGTCAGCGGTGGCCGACGATGACGGAGATGCCCCAGCCGATCGCCGCGAGCACCACCGCGAAGATCAGTGCCGCCAGGGTGGAGCCGACCAGCCCGGCGGCGGGCCGGGCGGCGGCGGGCTCGCCGGCCGCGCCGGTCGGGTTGAGCAGGCGCAGGCCGAGGGCGAACAGCGCGGGCAGGCCGGCGCCGGTGAGCAGGCCCACCACGACGATCTTCCACACCGCGTCCAGGTTGATCCAGGAGTTCACGGGCTCACCTCGTCCTTGGCCTTGACCGGCTCCGGCGTCACCGAACCGGTCCACGCGGCGTTGACGTTCTCCGGTGTCACGGCCGGATGGCGGGAGGCGGCGAAGAAGGCGACCGACGCCGCCACCAGCGCGCCGACGATCACCGCCACGCCGGCCGTCCCGCCGATCCCGTTCGCGGCCCAGTAGGCCACCGCGCCGGCCAGCGCGGAAGCCGGCAGGGTGAGCAGCCAGGCCGTCACCATCCGGCGGGCGAGCTGCCAGCGCACCACGGCGCCGCTCCTGCCGACCCCCGAGCCCAGGATCGATCCGGTGGCCACGTGCGTGGTGGAGAGCGAGTAGCCGAAGTCGGTGGAGCAGAGGATCACGGCGGCCGAGGCCGACTCGGCGGCCATCCCCTGCGGCGGTTCGATCTCCACCAGCCCCTTGCCCAGGGCCCGGATCACCCGCCAGCCGCCGATGTAGGTGCCCAGGGCGATCGCCAGCGCACAGGAGAGGATCACCCAGTCCGGTGCCTTCGCCCCGGTGGGCAGGGTGCCGTTGGCGATCAGGGCGAGGGTGATGGCGCCCATGGTCTTCTGCGCGTCGTTGGTGCCGTGGGCGAGCGAGACCATGGAGGCCGAGCCGATCTGGCCGAGCCGGAAGCCGCGCCCACGCGGTCCTTCGGGCACGTCGCGGGTGAGGCGGTAGACCAGGAGGGTGCCGACCACGGCCACCCCACCGGCGATGAACGGCGACAGCGCCGCGGGCACGATCACCTTGGAGACCAGCCCCTGCCACTTGACGGCCGAGGCCCCGGCGGCCGCCACCGTCGCCCCGACCATCCCGCCGATCAGCGCGTGCGAGGAGCTGGAGGGGATGCCGAGGTACCAGGTGGCCAGGTTCCACAGGATGCTGCCGACCAGACCGGCGCACACCACCGTCAAGGTCACCTCCCCCGTGGCGACCAGGCCGTTGGCGATGGTGGCCGCCACGGCGGTCGACAGGAACGCGCCCACCAGGTTCAGCACCGCCGACACCGCGACCGCGACGCGCGGCGGCAGGGCGCCGGTGACGATCGAGGTCGCCATCGCGTTGCCGGTGTCGTGGAAGCCGTTGGTGAAGTCGAAGCCCAGCGCCGTGGCGACCATCAGCGCCAGGACCGCGTCGTTGCCGGTCACGGACCCGAACCTAGCCCGCGCACCGGCCGAGGCGGCGGCCGACCCGCCCTGCCCCAGGGCCCGGCATCCCGTTCGTCCGGTTGCGGGGCCCTCAGTACCGATGCTCTCCTGCAAGAGCCGGCCGGCGTGACGATCGGAACCGATGTGCCGTCCCCCGTCGCCGTCCCGCCCCAGGAGGCTGCCGGCCGGCCGGACCGAGACCCGTCCCTGCAAGCCCTGAGGCCCTGACGCCCCGGGTGAAAGCGTTGGCACCCATGGCTGAGCACTCCACCGTCCGCACCGTGACGTACGACCTGCTGCGCACGCTCGGACTCACCACGGTCTTCGGGAATCCGGGCTCCACCGAGGAGCCGTTCCTCCAGGACTTCCCCGCGGACTTCGCCTACGTCCTCGCGCTCCAGGAGGCGTCCGCCCTCGCGATGGCCGACGCCTTCGCCCAGGTCACCGGCCGCCCCGCGCTGGTCAACCTGCACTCCTCGGCCGGCACCGGCAACGCGCTGGGCAACCTGGTCGCGGCCCACCACGGGAACACGCCCCTGATCGTCACCGCCGGCCAGCAGCACCGGGAGCTGGTGATCGGCGAGCCGTACCTCGGCAACCGCGAGGCCACCCAGCTGCCGAAACCCTGGGTGAAGTGGTCCTACGAGCCGGCCTGCGCCGAGGACGTCCCCGAGGCCTTCATGCGCGCCTACGCTCAGGCGCTCCAGCCGCCCGCCGGCCCGGTCTACCTGTCGATCCCGATGGACGACTGGAAGCGGCCGCTGTCCGGCTTCACCCGGGTGCGGACGGTGAGCGAGCGGGTGGCCCCCGACCCCGGGCGGCTGCGCGCCTTCGCCGAGCGCATCACCGCCAGCCGCCGGCCCGCGCTCGTCTTCGGGCCCGAGGTCGACCGCAGCGGCGGCTGGGACGCAGCCGTCGCCCTGGCGGAGAGGCTGCGCGCCGCCGTCTACGGCGCCCCGCTGGGGGACCGCGTCTCCTTCCCCGAGGACCACCCGCTCTTCGCCGGCCCGCTGGGCATGTCGGTGAAGACCATCAGCGACCGGCTGGCCGGGCACGACCTGGTGGTGGTGATCGGCGCGGAGGTGTTCCGCTACTACCCGTACGTGCCCGGCGACTACCTCCCCCCGGGCACCGGGCTGCTCCAGATCACCGGCGACCCGGAGGCGGCCGCGGCCGCGAGGGTCGGCGACAGTCTGCTCGGCGATCCCCGGCGGGCTATCGAACTGCTGCTGGACCTGGTCGAGGAAGGATCCGCCCGCACCGCTCCGGAGCCGATGCCGCGGCCCCGCGTGCTGCCGTCCGCCCCGGGCCGGCCGCTCACCCCGCCGGAGGTCTACGCCGCCCTGAGCAGGGTCCGCCCGCCGGACGCGGTCATCGTCAACGAGTCGACCTCGACCATGGCGCAGCAGCTCGAATGGCTGCCCACCACCCGGTCGGGCTCGTTCTTCGCCACGGCCAGCGGAGGCATCGGCTGGGCCGTCCCGGCCGCGGTCGGCGTCGCGCTGGCCGACCGGGAACGGGGGACGCGGCGCCCGGTGATCGGCCTGATCGGCGACGGCTCCTTCCAGTACTCCGTGCAGGCCCTCTACACGGCGGCCCGGCACCGCCTCCCGATCGTCTACGTGGTGATGCGCAACCACGAGTACTCGATCCTGAAGTCGTTCGCCATGCTGGAGGACACCCCCGGGGTGCCCGGGCTCGACCTGCCCGGACTGGACATCGCCTCGGTGGCCCGCGGCTTCGGCTGCCACGCCGTCGACGTGGAGACCACCGAGGACCTGGAGCGGGAGTTCACCGCCGCCCTGACCGCCGACACCCCCACCGTCATCGTCGTTCCCACCCGGCCCCAGCAGGCCGCGCTGTAGCCCGCGCGGCGGGGCCGGGCCGGGCGGCAGGAGCACCTCGGCGACCAGCAGGGGAAGGTGTCCGACAGCCGGGCACCTTCCCCTTTCGGCACCACGGCCCCCTCCGTCTTCCGCCATCGACCGCGCCCGCACGATCGCCGCTGCGGGCGGCTGGTGCGCTCGCGGACCGGGGCCGGTGCGCTGTGGGCCAAGTCCGGCACCACCCCTGCGCCTAACGTCACGTCAGGAGCCCGAACGGGGCGGGGCTGTGGCCCCGGCCCAATCGGAAGCCTCCACCCGCCGTCCGCACCCGGGCGGCAGGTCGATCCCGTGACAGGAGGCCGTCGAGGTGCCTGCAATACCCGTCGGTGGGCTGGTCCCCCGCGCCGTCGAGGACGCCGCCGAGGACGCCGCCGACGTCGTCGTCCGCAACGCGAAGATCCACACCGGCGACGCCCGCCGCCCCCAGGCCGGCGCCCTCGCCATCCGCGACGGCGTGATCACCGTCGTCGGGGACGACCCGGACGTCGCCCCGGTCATCGGCCCGTCCACCGTCGTGGTCGACGCGCTCGGCCGGCGGGTGGTGCCCGGCCTCAACGACGCGCACCTGCACGTGATCCGGGGCGGCCTCAACTACGTCCTGGAGCTGCGCTGGGACGGCGTGACATCGCTGCGCCGGGCGCTGGCGATGCTGCGGGAGCAGGCCGCCCGCACCCCCAGGGGCCAGTGGGTGCGGGTCGTCGGCGGCTGGTCGGCCGAGCAGTTCGCCGAGCGGCGGCTCCCGACGCCCGCCGAGCTGAACGAGGCGGCGCCGGAGACCCCGGTGTTCGTCCTCCACCTCTACCAGTCGGCGATCCTCAACCGCGCCGCCCTGCGCGCCGTCGGCTACACCCGCGACACCCCGGACCCGAAGGGCGGCCAGATCGTCCGGGGCCGCGGCGGCGAGCCGAACGGCATGCTGCTGGCGGCGCCGAGCGCCCTGGTCCTCTACTCCACGCTGGCCAAGGCCCCGGCGCTGGAGGGCGAGGACCGCGCGACCTCCACCCGGCACTTCCTGCGCGAGCTGAACCGCTTCGGGCTGACCTCCGCGATCGACGCCGCCGGCGGCTTCCAGAGCTTCCCCGAGAACTACGCCACGGTGACCGAACTCGCCCGCGAGGGCCTGCTCACGCTCCGCATCGCCTACCACCTGTTCCCGCAGACCCCCGGCCAGGAACTCGACGACCTCACCCGCTGGATCGAGACGGTCCGCCCCGGGGACGGCGACGCCTGGCTGCGGCTGAACGGCGCCGGCGAGAACCTCACCTGGGCCGCCGCCGACTTCGAGAACTTCGCCGAGCCCCGCCCCGAACTCGGCCCCTACGAGGGCGAGTTCGAGAAGGCCGTCCGCCTGCTGACGGAGCACGGCTGGGGCTTTCGGCTGCACGCGACCTACGACGAGACGATCCGGCGCGACCTCGCGGTGTTCGAGAAGCTCGCCGCCGAGGGGCTCTTCCCGGCCGGGAACCGGTGGCTCTTCGACCACGCGGAGACCGTCTCCCGGGACAGCCTGGACCGGATCGCGGCCCTCGGCGGCTCGCTGTCGGTGCAGAACCGGCTGTCCTTCCAGGGCGAGGTGTTCACCCGCCGCCACGGCATCGGCGCCGCCGCCGAGGCCCCGCCGATCCGCGCGATGCTGGAGCGCGGCCTGACGGTGGCCGCCGGTACGGACGCCACCCGGGTGTCCTCGTACAACCCCTGGGTCGCCCTGCACTGGCTGGTCTCCGGGCGCACGGTCGGCGGGTCGGCGATCCGGCCGCCGCAGAACCGGGTGGACCGGGCGACCGCGCTCGCGATGTACACCACGGCCGGCGCCGCCCTCACCGGCGAGCAGGACGTCAAGGGCGTGCTGCGGACCGGCTGCTACGGCGACCTGGCCGTCCTGTCCGAGGACTACTTCACCGTGCCGGAGCCGGAGATCCCGTCCATCGAGTCCCTGCTGACGGTCGTCGGCGGCCGGATCGTCCACGCGGCGGCCGAGTACGAGGGCATGGACGAGGAGCTCCCGCCGGTCAGCCCCGGCTGGAGCCCGGTCGCCCACTTCGGCGGCTACCAGGCCTCCGGTCGCACCTCCGGCGCGGGCGCCCGCCAGGCGGAGCTGCTCGGCGAGGTCGTCACCGAGTCGCAGCTGCACCACCGCTGGCGGGTCGCGCGCGGCCTGGCGGACGAGCACCACCAGCCGTTCGACCCCTGCTTCCTCCTCTGATCCACCTCCCCCGGCCCCTGATCCACCTCCCCCGCCCCCGCGCGGAGCACCGCGCTGGGGCCCTGCCGAGACACACCGAAGGGAACCCCCTCATGGTCGACCTCACCCAGGTCAGCCCCACCCCGAGCCCCGACCTGCTGACCCCCGACAACGCCGTGGTGCTGTTCGTGGACCACCAGCCGCAGATGTTCTTCGGCACCGGCAGCGGCGACCGCACCGCGATCGTCAACGCCACCGTCGGCCTCGCCAAGGCCGCCCGGGCCTTCGAGGTGCCGACCGTCCTGACCACCGTCGCCGCCGAGTCCTTCTCCGGCCCGCTGCTGCCGCCGCTGGCGGCGGTGTTCCCCAAGGCCGAGGTCCTCGACCGCACCTCGATGAACGCCTGGGAGGACGCGGCGGTCGTCGAGGCGGTCAAGGCCACCGGGCGCGGCAAGGTCGTCATCGCCGGCCTGTGGACCGAGGTCTGCCTGGTCCTGCCGGTGCTGTCCATGATCGACCAGGGCTACGAGGTCTACGTCGTCACCGACGCCTCCGGCGGCGTCTCCCCGCAGGCCCACGAGCACGCGATCCAGCGGATGACGCAGGCCGGCGCGGTGCCGGTCACCTGGGTCCAGGTGCTGCTGGAGCTCCAGCGCGACTGGGCCCGGACGGAGACGTACGGCGTGGTCACGGAGATCGTCAAGGAGCACGGCGGCGCGTACGGCCTCGGGATCGTCTACGCCCAGGCCGTCATCGGCGAGCACGCCGCCGGCTGACACCCACCACCGACGCTCCGTCAGAACAGGGACCAGGGACAGGACACGATGGATACCGGACTGCTGATCCTCCGCGTGGTGGTGGGCCTGCTCATCGCCGGGCACGGGGTACAGAAGGTGAGCCACCGCCTCGGGGGCAACGGCCTCGCCGGCGGGACGGAGGAGTTCCGGCACGACGGCTTCCGCGGCGGGACGCTCACCGCGCTCGCCGCGGGCGCCGGGCAGGTCGGTTCGGGCCTGTTCCTGGCCCTGGGCGCGCTCACCCCGCCGGCGGCCATGGTCGCCATGGGGGTGATGACGGTGGCGATGACCGTCAAGCTGCCGCACGGGCTCTGGGTGCAGGACGACGGCTACGAGTACCCGCTGGTGCTGGTCGTCGTCGCGGGATCCCTCGCCCTCACCGGCCCGGGCCGGTGGTCCGTGGACCACGCCGTCGGCCTGACCGCCTGGCCGCTCTGGCTGTCGGTCGCGGCCGCCGTGCTCGGCCCGGCGAGCGGGCTGCTCACCCGGGTGGTCCTGCACCACCCGCCCGCGCCCGAGGAGGCGGCCGCCGTTGCGCGCCCTGCTGACTGACGCCCTGCGCACCCTCGCCCCGCCGCGCACCGACCGGCACGGGCCCCTCCCCCCGCTGATGCTGCTGCTGACGGTGGCGACCGGGGTGGTCGACGCCGTGAGCTACCTCGGCCTCGGGCACGTCTTCGTCGCCAACATGACCGGCAACGTGGTCTTCCTCGGCTTCGCCCTGGCCGGTGCCCCGGGTCTGTCGGCCACCGCCTCACTCGTCTCGCTGGCCTCCTTCCTGGCCGGCGCACTCGTCGGCGGACGGCTCGGCAGCCGGTCGGCCGCCCACCGCGGACGCCTGCTGGCCGTGGCCGTCGGCGTCCAGACGGCCCTGACGGCCGCGGCGGCCGCCACCGCCGCGGCCGGCGGCGCCGACTACGTCCTGATCGTCCTGCTGGGCCTGGGCATGGGCCTGCAGAACGCGGTCGCCCGGCGGCTCGCCGTACCCGACCTGACCACCACCGTCCTCACCCTCACCCTGACCGGCCTCGCCGCCGACTCGACGGCGGCCGGCGGCACGGCGCCGCGCCCGGGCCGCCGGATCCTCTCCGCCCTGGCGATGCTGCTCGGCGGCCTCGCCGGCGCGGCGCTGGTCCTGCACGGGCGGCCCGCCGCGGCCCTCGCCCTGGCCGCCCTGCTGCTCCTCGGCACGGCGCTGGCCGCCCACCGGCTCTCGGCCGCCGACGGCCCCGACGCCCCCTGGGCCGCGCCGACAGTCTGAGCAACCCACCGCACCGTCACAACGTCAGAACATCAGGAGCTTCCCCATGATGCGACGCTTCGCCCGACGCCTCGTCCCGCTCGCCGCGGCGATCGCCGCGCTGACGGCCCTGCCCGCCGCCTCGGCGGCCCAGCCCGCACCGGCCAGCCGCCACACCTTCGCCGTCGGCCCGCAGTACGACTCCACCCACGTGTACGTCGAACCGGGCACCGAGCAGGCGTTCGCGGCCAGTTGGGTGGCCACCTTCGGCGGCAGCACGATCGGGCCGAACGCCACCCAGGTGACGCCCACGCCCAGCCGGACGCTCTCCGAGCTGGTGCTCTCCCCGGTCGGCACGCTGTCGGTGTTCGACTACACCACGCCCGTCCCGTACCCGTTCGGCACCGAGCGCACCGGCTGGCTGGTCACCGACCTCGACCAGGCGGTCCGCGCCGCCCGCGCCGACGGAGCCGCCGTCACCGTGGCGCCGTTCGCCGACCCGATCGGCCGGGACGCCGTCGTCCAGTTCCCCGGCGGCGTCAGTGCCCAGCTCTACGTGCACACCACCCCGCCGTCCTACCCCGAGTTGGCCAGCGTGCCGGAGAACCGGCTCTACCTGTCACCGGACGCGGTGGGCGCCTTCCTGCACAGCTTCCTCGCCTTCACCCAGGGCCGGATCGTCTCCGACGACCGCCGGGCCGACGGCGCCGCGATCGGACTGCCCGGCACCGCCTACCGGCTCGTCCGCCTCACCTCCGGCTTCGGCACCACGACGGTCGCCGTGACGGACGGCCACCTGCCGTACCCGTTCGGCCAGGAGCTCACCGGCTACGGCGTGGCGGACCTCGGCGCCACCCTGGAGCGGGCGAAGGCCGCCGGCGCCTCGGTGCTGTCGGGCCCGGTCCGGGCGGGCGGCCGGGACACCGCGATGGTGCGGTTCCCCGGCGGCTACGTCGCGGAGCTGCACAACGGCCGGTGAGCGGCGGGGGCGGTCACACCGCGATGCCGTACCCCGCCGGCCGGGCGGCCGGGACCGGCTGCCCGGCCGGCCGCACCGCGCTTCCCCGGGCCGGGCCCGCCAGTGCGCACGCCTGCCACTCGCGCGGCGAGACCCCGTAGGCGGCCCGGAAGGCCCGGCTGAAGTGACTGGCGCTCACGAAGCCCCACCGGCCGGCGACCGCCGCCACGGTCGCCCGGCCCGCGTTCGGACGCCCCAGGTCCCGGCGGGACATGTCCAGCCGCTGGCGCTGGATCCAGCGGGCCACCGTCACCCCCTCGAAGCGGAAGAGCTTGTGCAGGTACCGCACCGACACGTGATGGGCCCCGGCGATCCGCTCCGGTGAGAGGTCCCGGTCCCCCAGGTGGCGCAGGATGTGGTCCTTCACCCGGGCCAGGGTGGCCAGGGCCGCCTCGGGCGCCTCCGGGGCGGACCGGCCGCGCCGTTCGTGGGCCAGCACCGCGAGCAGGTCGAGCGCCGTGGCGGCGAGCCGGCGGGCCACCTGCGGCTCCATCGAACCGGCGGACCGGGAGAGGCACTCCAGGTAGGCGGCCACCAGGCGGGCGGTGTCGTCGCGGGTGTCGAAGGCCGTCGCGGTCAGCACCCGCAGGTCCTCCTCGGTGACGCCCACCGCCGAGCGCGGCCAGTGGAACGCCGTGAAGACGAACGGCTCCGGCAGCTCCTTGACGAACGGCCTCCCGGCGTCCGAGATCGCGAAGGCGCCCGGGCGCAGCTCCACCTGGCGGCCGTCCTGGGCCAGCCGGGCGGTGCCGCGGTGGTGGAGCGCCAGGGTGAGGTGGTCCTCCCCGCCGCGGGCGATCAGGCCCGCGCTGCGCTCGACCCGCTGCGGTCCGGCCCGGACCAGGGAGACCTGCACGGCGCCCAGGCGGTGGCTGGTGATCGCCGCGGGCGCGGGCGCGTCCTCGCACAGGGCGACGTCGAGCGGGATGAAGGTGCGGGAGACGGCCTCGTGCCAGTACTCGGCGCGGTCGGCGGCCGGTATCGCTGTGGTGTCGAGGACGACGGACATCTGTACTCCTCTTCGGGGGAGGGCCGGCCGATCGGGGCCCACCAGGAACGGCTGTGCAGGGCGAGGTGCACGGTGTCGGCCGCCTGGGCGGTGGCCCGATCGTGCGCTTCGGCGGACGGTTCGGCGGACGGTTCGGTTCGGCGGACGGTTCGGCGGCCCGGTCAGCCGGCCTCGTCGTTCCGGAGCGAGCGCCACTCGCGCGGCGAGACCCCGTACGCGGCACGGAAGGCCCGGCTGAAGTGCGCCGGGTTGACGAAGCCCCAGCGCTGGGCGACGGCCGACACGGTCGGCGCCGTACGACCGCGGCGGCCCAGCTCGCGGGCACAGGCCTCCAGGCGGCGCTGCTGGACGAGGCGGCTCACCGTCACTCCCTCGCCCTCGAAGAGCCGGTGCAGGTACCGCACGGAGATGTGGTGGGCCCGCGCGATCCGCTCGGGTGTCAGCTCCGGATCGCCCAGCCGGCGGTCGATGTGCTCCCGCACCCGCCGGACCAGGTGCTCGTCGGGGCCGTCCGGCTCGTCCGTGGCCCGGCCGGCCACCAGGTGGGCGACGAACGCGCTCACCAGGTCGGCGACGCGTCCGGCCAGCAGGTCTCCGACCGGTGCGGGGAGCGAGCGGGCGGACGCGGCCAGGACGCCGAGGAAGGGCGCCAGCACCGGCCCGCAGCCGTCCGCGGGGCCGACGGCGGTGCCCGCCGCGAGCCGCAGGTCGCGCTCCGCCGCACCGAGCAGCCGGCTCGGCAGGTGGACCAGATGGGTGCGGAAGCGCTCCGGGAAGTCGACGGCGTAGGGCCGCTCGGTGTCGTACAGCACGAGCCCGCCCGGCAGCGCCTCCGCCCGGCGCCCGTCCTGCTCCAGCACGGCCCGGCCCGACACCTGCACCCCGACCCCGACCTGCGGCTCGGTGCGCGGGGCCCGGGCGATCAGGTCGGCCGTACGGGAGAGGCGGGCGGCGTCCGCCTCCAGGGTGGAGATCCGTACGTAGCCGAGCCGGTGCGACTCCAGGAGTCCGTCGAACGGCCGCCCGGTGAGCGGGTGCACCTCCACCGGCACCAGCGTCCGCGACACCATCGCGCTCCAGAACTCCGCCTTCTCCTCGTCCGCGACCGACCCGGTCGTCACCCGCACGCCCATCTGACCGCCCTTCCGCCGAAGCCCTGCGCGGTCCAGCGTGGACCGCGCGCACGACGTGCCGTTAGGTCATCTGACTGCCGTGCCCGGGAAGGGCGGTTCGAGGAGCCGTTCCGGCAGGTCAGCCGCCGTCCAGGGCGTGGGCGAGCGCGGCCCGGGTGGTGATGCCGAGCTTCGGGAAGATCCGGTAGAGGTGGGCCCCGACGGTGCGGGGCGACAGCTGGAGCTGCCGGCCGATCTCCTTGTTGGTCAGCCCGGTCGCGGCCAGCCGGGCGATGCGCAGCTCGTGACCGCTGAGGCCGGCCGGTTCCGCGTCCGGTCCGCCCGGCGGCAGCGCCACGGAGTCGCCGGCCGCCCGGAGTTCCGCCTCGCACTGCCGGGCCCAGGGGGTGGCTTCGAGGCGGCGGAACACGTGGTGGGCCGCGCGCAGCGCCTCCCGGGCCCCGGGCCGGTGGCGCCGGCGCAGCCACGAGCCGTGGGCGAGCCGCAGCCGGGCGAGGTCGAACGCCCACCGCTCGGCGCCCGGTACGGCGTACGCGGCGCGGTAGGCGTCGTCGGCCTCGTCGTCGTCGGTGGCGGCGGCCGGGGCGGTGGCTGCCAGGGCGGTGGCGGCCGCGAAGAGGAAGGCGTGGCGACCGGAGATCTCCGCCGAGCGCGCCGCGGCCCCGGCCGCGAGGTGGTCCCGGGCCTCCTCGTGCCGGCCGGTGTGCACGGCGGCCGTCACCAGGTCGAGGACCAGCGCGTGGCGCCACGGCGACCCGTTGGGCAGCCGCCCGGGCGGGGTGAGCTCGCAGAAGTGCGCGTACGCCTCCTCGTCGCGTCCGTGGGCGAGCGCCGCCAGGCCGCGCAGGTGGGTCAGGCGGTCCAGGACGTACCGCATCCGCCCCCGGGTGGCGGCCGGGCGGACGGCCTGCTCGATCTCCCGCAGGCCGTCCTCGTCACCCCGGCCGGCCAGGAAGTGGGCGTAGTACTGGCGGAACATCAGGGCGTTGGTGTGATAGCCGAGTTCGTCCGCGATCTCGGCCTCGCGCAGGCAGGCGGCCGCCCGGTCCCAGTGCCCGAGCAGGAAGTCCTGGTGGCACTTGGCCTTCGCCACCGAGCCCTGGGTGGCGTAGCCGTGGAAGCCGGTGAAGCGCCGCCACAGGTCGCCCTCGGGGCAGTCGAGCGCCGAGGCGGTCCACAGCAGGAGCCAGGCCGCACCGGCCTCCTGCTCCTCGGTCATGGCCCCGGCCACCGTCCGCAACGCTTCGGCGACCTCCGGGCCGGGGGCGGTCCAGGCCCGCAGGCACAGCCGCCCCACCTCGGAGACGTTCTCCCGGTGCCGTTCCAGGGCGTGCCACACCCACGGGTCGTCGGTGTAGCTGGCGGCCAGCAGCAGCTTGAAGTACACCTGGTCGACCAGCCCGCCGAAGGTGTCGGCGCCCGGGGCGGTGAGCGCGTCGAGGGCCGCGGGCAGCAGGGCGGCGGAGGACTCGAAGTCGACGTGGTGGCTCTGGTCGGCGTAGACCACCGCGTACGCGAACAGCGGGGCTACGTCCTGCGGCACCGTACTGGACTTCAACTCCTCCACCAGGTCCACGGAGTGGCGCAGTTGCCCGCCGCGCGCCGCCATCACCGCGGCCCAGGTGAGCCGGCGGGTCTGGTCGCAGGAGCCGGGGCTGAGGGCGGCGGCGCGTTCGAGCAGCAGCGCGCCCTCCGCGTCGCCCCCTCGACGCGCGAGGTCGCGCCCCGCCTCCTGCAGCCGCTGCGCGAGTGCCTCGTCGGGCAACAGCGCGGCCGACGCCTCGTGGGCCAGCCGCCTGGGATCATCCGGCGCGAGGGCGGCGGACAGGGCCCGGTGCGCTTCCCGGCGGGCACTGTCGGAGGCGGTGGAGACGACGGCGGTACGGACCAGGGGGTGCCGGAACACGAGCTGTCCGGCCCGGTCGAGCCGGACCAGCCCGTCCGCCTCGATCCGTTCCAGGATCTCCCGCGCGTTCTCGTCCGCGACGGCGCGCAGCCACGCCCCGGTGGCGGACTCCGTACCGGTGGCCAGGGCGCCCAGCAGCAGCAGGCGGCCGACCTCGGGCGTCACGGCGCCCAGGCGGTCGGCGAACATCCGCTCCAACTTCCGTCCCAGTGGCAGCCGTTCGGGCAGCGGGGCGGCCCCCAGCTGCTGGGCGGCCGCCAGTTGGCGCGGCAGCTCCACCAGTGCCAGCGGGTTCCCGGCCGCCTCCGTGAGGACCCGGTCCCGGGCGGGCGCGGCGAGGTCGGGGTAGCGGGCGCCCAGCAGTAGCGCCGCGTCCGCCCGGGGCAGGGCCCGCACGTCGACGGTCTCGGCCGACCACGTCCGGGCGGCCGGTCCGCCCGGTCGGGTGGCGGCGACGATCACCACCGGCAGCTCGGCGCAGCGGCGGTTCAGGAAGGCGAACACGCTCGCGCTGGAGGAGTCGATCCAGTGCAGGTCGTCCAGGAGCAGCAGCACCGGGGCGGTCCGCACCGCCTCCTCCAGCAGGGCCAGCGCGGCGGCGCCGACGGCGAACCCGCTCGGGGTGCCGGCCCGGACGCCGAGCGCGCTCTCCAGGGCCTCCCGCTGGTGCGCGGACAGGGCGTCGGTGTGCTGGAGCAGCGAGCGGAAGGCCTGGTGGAGGGCGCCGAACGCGAGATCCGTCTCCGCCTCCGTACCGAGCGCCCGCAGGACGGTGAACCCCCGCTCCCGCGCCGCCCGTTCCACCCAGGCCAGCAGTGTGCTCCTGCCGACCCCGGCCTCACCGCGCAGCAGGACCGTGGAACCGCTCGCACCGTCCACGGCCTGGACCAGCGCCGCGGTCAGCAACTCCGTCTCCCGTTGCCGCCCGACCAGCCCCGGCACCCGCCCGTCCTCCGCCACCCTTGCCCCCTCGGGTCCGCCCGGGTCACTCCACGGGCAGCCAAGGCTACCGTCCGTCAACGTCTCCGGGCACGCCGTCGGACGCTCCCCGGGTCGCCGTGGGCCACTCAACGTGATCGGGCACGTCCGCCGTGGCACGTCGTTCGACTTCTTCGGTTCGTCCGCGTTTTGGCTCCGGGCCGCAGGGCACGCGCCGTTCAGGGAGGTCCGGAGCTACAAGCGGAGGACCCAAATGTCAACAGGGACCCTCATCGCAGTCCTCGTCATCGTCTTCGCCCTTCTGGTCGTGGCCGCGCTGGTGGCGACGTTCGCCATCCGCCGCCGCCATCTGCAGGAACGGTTCGGCCCGGAGTACGACCGGACCGCCGAGGCGAAGGACGGCCGTTTCGCCGCCGACCGGGAGCTGCGCAAGCGCGAGTCGCGCCACGACTCGCTGAACATCAAACCGCTGTCACCAGGTGCCCGTGACCGCTACGCCAAGGACTGGGCACAGGTGCAGGAACAGTTCGTCGACCGGCCCGACGACACGGTGCACGAGGCGGACCGGCTCGTCACCACGCTCATGAGCGAGCGCGGATACCCGACCGAGGGGTACGAGCAGCAGCTCAAGGACCTCTCCGTCGAACACGGGAGCGTGCTGACGCACTTCCGGTCCGCCCACGAGGTCAACGACCGCAGCAGCCGCCACCAGGCGACCACGGAAGAACTGCGGGGCGCCATGGTGCACTACCGCACCCTGTTCGAGGAACTGCTCCACAACGGCGACCGTCCGCAGGGCAGCCGTGCGTGAGCCCCGGACCGGCGAGTTGAGCCGACGGGGCGAGACCGGCGACGGCCGCCGACCGGAACTGCCGAAAGGGAAGTGAAGAGATGCACAGCCGAGCAACATCCGAACCGGTCGAGGGCGGCCTGTCCACGGAGGACCTGGCCGGCGCCCGACAGGACACCGACGAACAGAACGACACCTCCGGGGCGGATTCGCCACCGGCGTTCCCCGGCGAAGCCACCACCGAACAGCGGAGCGGCGAGCAGGAGTTCACGCTCGAAGGCCGCGACCGCGAGCAGAACTACGGGCAGGAACACGGGCAGGACCGCGAGCAGGAGCACGAGCAGGAGCGCGGACAGGAAGAGGACCAGGAAAGGGGCTACACCCAGGCAGCCGAGCCATCCGAGCGCACCGAGGGCTCGGAATCCGCCGAGAACGAACCCCTGCTGGGCGGGCAGCAGGAGGAGTTCCGCTCCCGGTGGCAGAAGATCCAGGGCGAATTCGTCGACGACCCGCGCAACGCCGTGTCCGCGGCCGACAACTTGGTCGCCGAGGCGATGCAGGCACTCGCCACCACCTTCTCCGCGCACAAGCAGGACCTCGAAGGCCAGTGGCACCGCGGCGACGAGGTGCCGACCGAAGAACTGCGCGTCGCGCTCCAGCGCTACCGCTCGTTCTTCAACCGCCTGCTCAACACCTGAAGCAACGGGGCCGAAGCCACGCCCCCCGACCTGCGACGATCGAGCTCCATCCGGTCCTCGCCCAAAAAACCGAACAGGTTCTTCGGGCCTCCTGCGAACCTCAGGAGGCCTGCTGCTGGACCGGACCGGGCGACAGCAGCCGCGACACGAGGGTGCGGGTCCATTCGGCGGTCAGCGGCAGGTCGGTGAAGACGGCACGGTAGTAGAGGGGCGCGAGTACGGCGTCCGCGGTGTGTTCGAGGGTCGGGGGCTGTTCGCCCCGGGCCCGTTCCCGCCCGAGGACGGCTTCGAGCCCTTGCTCGCGCTCTCCTGCGCACCAGCTCTTATGACAACAGCATTGACGTGTAGGGACGCCACCGGTTTCATGTCTCGCACCCCTCCCCCACACGAGCAAGGCGGTGATCCGTTGACACCGACGGTGAAGGCCACGGGCGACGCTCCGAGACCGGACACGAGCAGCCCCCACGTCACCATGCACAAGTCCATCGGCCTGCTGGACGGGGCGACGATCGCCGCCTCCAGTACGGCGGCCACCAGCAGCATCGGCATCGGCCTGGGCCTGATGGCCGGAGTCGTCGGCCTGCACCTGCCCGCGATCATGCTGTTGGCCTTCCTGCCCGTGCTCGCCATCGCGGGCGGGTACGGGCGACTGAACGCCGTTGAGCCGGACGCCGGCAGCAGCTACCGCTGGGTGGGCCGAATACTCAACCCCTGGCTGGGCTTCCTCACCGGCTGGGTGAACACCGTCGGCACCGTGGTCTTCATGGCCTACACCACCACGGTCACCGGGTCCTCCATCATCCAGCTCCTCGACCTGGCCCACGTGCGCAGCGTCGCGGGCCTCCGCCTCGACGCCGACTCGACCGTCCAGTGCACCCTGCTCGGCCTGGTGGTCCTGGCCGGCGCGGCGCTGGTGGCGGTGCGCGGCCTGGACCTGGCCGCCCGGCTGCAGAAGGCGCTGCTGGTGTTCGAGTACGCGGTGCTGCTCGGCTTCTGCGGGTACGGGCTGTTCGCCGGCGACCAACCGTTCTCACTGCAGTGGTTCAACCCGTTCGACATCCCGTCCTTCGACGCGCTCGCCCAGGGCATGGTGCTGGCGGTGTTCTGCTACTGGGGCTTCGAGTCGGTGTTCAGCGTCGGCGAGGAGGTGCGCAGCCCCCGGGACGCCTCGCGGGGCGGCATGCTCGCCCTGGTGGTGATGCTGCTGCTCTTCCTGCTCGCCGGTACGGCCTTCCAACGGGTGCTGCCACTCGACGAATTGGCCGACAACGGCGCACACGGGCTCGCCTACTTCGGCACGACGCTCGCCCACCAGCCGTTGGCCGCCCTGCCGTTGATCGCGCTCATGTTCTCCGCGGTGGCCTCCCTGCAATCGTCCGTGATCCCGACGGCGCGCGGAATGTACGCGATGGGGCGCGACGGCGTGCTCGGCCCGGTCTGGACCCGGCTGCACCCGAA
Organism: Kitasatospora sp. NPDC058243; assembly: GCF_042882025.1. Taxonomy (NCBI): domain Bacteria; kingdom Bacillati; phylum Actinomycetota; class Actinomycetes; order Kitasatosporales; family Streptomycetaceae; genus Kitasatospora; species Kitasatospora sp. NPDC058243. The sequence goes on along the minus strand of NZ_JBHVWW010000010.1, from coordinate 160,473 downwards.
GCACGCGACGCCCGCCGTCGGCACGCTCCTGATCACCGGCATCGCGATGGCCCTCGCGCTGGCCTCGATCGTCATCCCCACCGTCAACGACCTGATCTCCGCCTCCGTCAACGCGATCGGCATCATCGTCGCGCTGTACTACGCGCTGACGGCCGTCGCGGCGGCCGTCCGGTTCCGGCACCTGCTGCGCAGCAACCCGCTGGAGGGGCTGCGCGCGGTGGTCGGCCCGCTGCTGGGCGCGGCGACCCTGCTCGCCGTCGGCGGCTATCTCGCCTGGTCGTTCTACGACTCCGCCGACCACTTCGAACTAGCCGCCGACAACGGGTGGTTCGAGCTGACCGTGACGGTGATGATGATCGTCACCGGACTACCGGCGGCCGCCTGGGCCCGCTGGCGGCGGCGCTCGCCCTACTTCCTGCCCGACACCGACTGACGATCCACAGAAGCCACGAGAGAACGGAGCACCCCCCATGCCCGAGGCCGATCTGGTCTTCACCCGCGGCCCGGTCCACACCGGTGACGCAGCCCGCACCCGGGCGACCAGCCTGGCCGTGACCGGCGAGCGGATCACCGCCGTCGGCCACGACGAGGTCCGGGAGCTGATCGGGCCGGGGACGGAGGTCGTGGACCTCACCGGCAAGCTGCTGCTGCCCGGATTCCAGGACGCGCACATCCACGCGGTCTTCGGCGGCACCGAGTTGGCGGTCTGCGACCTCACCGGCACGGTCGGCGTCGCCGACTACCTGGAGCGGATCCGCGCGTACGCCGACGCCAATCCCGGCCAGACGTGGATCACCGGCAGCGGCTGGTCGATGGAGAGCTTCGAGGGCGGGCTGCCGACCCGGCAACTGCTGGACTCCGTCGTCCCGGACCGCCCGGTGTACCTGACCAACCGCGACCACCACGGCGCCTGGGCCAACACCCGGGCGCTGGAGCTCGCCGGCCTCACCCGGGACACCCCCGATCCGGCCGACGGCCGGATCGAGCGCGAGCCGGACGGCACTCCGGGCGGCACGCTCCAGGAGGGCGCCACCGGCCTGGTCGCCCGGCTGATCCCGCCCTCCACCGCCGCCGACCGGCTGGACGGGCTGCTGCGCGCCCAACGGCTGCTGCACTCGCTCGGCATCACCGGCTGGCAGGACGCGCTGCTCGGCGAGTTCAACGGCCAGCCGGATCCGTCCGACGCCTACCTGGCCGCCGCGCGCTCCGGCGCGCTGACCGCCCGGGTGACCGGCGCGCTCTGGTGGGACCGCGACCGAGGGGCCGAGCAGATCCCCGAACTGGTCGAGCGGCGTGCAGGGTCGAGCCAGGGGCGGTTCCGGGCCGGCTCGGTGAAGATCATGCAGGACGGCATCGCCGAGAACTTCACCGCTGCCATGACCAGCCCCTACCTGGACGGCTGCGGCTGCGCCACCGCCAACTCCGGCCTCAGCTTCGTCGACCCGGCCGCCCTGCGCGGGTACGTCACCGAGCTGGATGCGCTCGGCTTCCAGGTGCACTTCCACGCCCTCGGCGACCGGGCCGTCCGCGAGGCCCTGGACGCGGTCGAGGCCGCCCGCGCCGCCAACGGGCGACGCGGCACCCGCCATCACCTCGCCCACCTCCAGGTGGTTCACCCGGATGACCTCGACCGTTTCGCCCGGCTCGGCGCGATCGCCAACATCCAGCCGCTCTGGGCCGCGCACGAGCCTCAGATGGACGAGTTGACGATCCCGTTCCTCGGCCCGGAGCGCGCCGCCTGGCAGTACCCCTTCGGCGCCCTCCAGCGCGCGGGCGCCACCCTGGCGGCGGGCAGCGACTGGCCGGTGAGCAGCCCGGACCCGCTCGCCGGCGTTCACGTGGCCGTCAACCGGAGGGAGCCGGGGGCCGCCGACGGCCGGGTCTTCCTCCCCGAGCAGCGCCTCGACCTGGCCTCCGCCCTCGCGGCGTACACGGCCGGAACCGCGCACGTCAACGGCCATGACGACGCCGGCACCCTCACGGCGGGCCACCTCGCCGACCTCGTCGTCCTGGACCGCGACCTCTTCACCGCCCCCGCCGAGGAGATCGCCGACGCCCGCGTCCTGCGCACCTACGTCGGCGGCCGGCTCGTCCACGCGGCGGACTGACCCACCCGGGGGTGAGTCGGCGCCCCGGCGTCTCAGGGCACTACCGGGATCCCCCGCACGAAGTGGTGAAACGTACCCAGGAACGCGTAGGCGCCAGGGCTGCGTCGGCACCGTGACGGTCGCCGACGCAGCCGGGAGCGATCGGCCCGGTTCCGAGGGCCGATTCGGATCCGGCAGCGCTCGGCCCGTCGCCCGCGCTCGGCCCGTCGCCCGCGCTCAGCCCGTCGCCGGGAGACGGGCCTCGGCGGCGTCGAGGAGGAGGTCGAGGGCGTAGGGATAACCGCTGCGGCGCATGTCGCTGGTGAGGAGGCGGGCGGTGGCGGCGATGTGCGGGTGCGTGGTGGCGTCGAGCCGGGCGTAGGAGGCCTGCCAGACCTCCAGGTCGGCGGCCTGGGCCGCGGCGGGCAGGGCGAGGGCGGCGGCGTCGAGCGCGGCGAAGCCGAGGCTCTGGTCGACGAACGCGTGGTAGATCCGGACGGCCTCGCGGTCGGGGAAGCCCGCCCCGCGCAGGACGCCGAGGATGGCCTCGACGGCGGCGATCTCGTAGGTTCGGCCGGTGGTGCGGTGGGCGGCGAGCAGCGCGGCCTGGGGGTGGGCCTGGTAGGCGGCGTGGATTCGCAGGCCGATGGCGCGCAGGTCGGCGCGCCAGTCACCAGTGGCCTGCCAACCGTACTGGGCGCGGCCGATGAGCTCGTCGGCGACGGCGAGCAGCAGGTCGTCGGTGCTGCGGAAGTAGCGGTAGACGGCGCTGGGATCGGCGCCGAGCGCGGTACCGAGCCGCCGTACGGTGAGCGCGTCGGCGCCGTGCTGCTCGATGAGCCGCAACGCGGTGTCGACGATCAGTTCCCTGGACAGGATGACGCCTTGCTTGGTGGGCCGCCGACGCTGCCGCCGGGGCTCGGGGACTACCCGTTCGCTCATACCGGCAGCGTAGGTCAACAAGCTTGACGTAAGCCAGGGAAGGCTCGCATTTCCGCCGTGCCCGAGGAGGTCCTGTGCACCCTCCCGGCCCTGGCCGCCGGAGAAGAGCGCCAGATCGCGATCCCGCTGAAAGCCGCGGCCCAGGGCCCCACCGGCTTGCTCTACGACGCCGACGGCGCCGGGTTGGGGACGGCCTCGAGCCGGCGACGCGGGGTGGCCGCCCAGGACAGACCACAGGCAAGGAGCAGAACAGGCTCGAAATGCCCCGGTTCCCCGTGCGGGGTGTGA
>NZ_JBHVWW010000010.1:74635-157146 GCF_042882025.1 Kitasatospora sp. NPDC058243 | reverse complement strand
CCTGGACAGGGGGAAAAGCACACCAGCTCCCACTCTCACGAAAGCCTCCACCCCGGGCCCCCCCTTTTTTTCCCAACGACCCCGAGGTTCCTGGGTCGGCCCCTCCCCCACCCCTCCGACGCGGGCTGGCCGCACCGGACGGACCGTAGCCGAGGCGCAGCACGAGCTGGACGTGCCCGGGTCCCTCGTGCGGGTCGCGCAGGCGCCAGCGGGTGTCGGGGATCTCGACGGCCTGGTGCAGGACGGAGGCACGCAGGCCGCGGACGGTGGCCAGCAGCCACACCCGTTCCATGGCCTGTCCGGTGCGCAGCCAGTCTGCCCGGCTGTCGAGGTGGGTGGTGAGGGTGGCCAGTTGCGGCAGCGCCTCGAAACGTTCGGCCGGGGTGCTGTGGTGCGGCGGGTGACCGGCGAAGCCGCGCATCGGGACGCGGGCGTCGCGGTCGTGCGAGCCGAGGGCGGCGAGCGGGATGCCGTCGTAGGAGGGCTCCAGCCGTAGCCAGCGGCGGGTCTCGGCCTCGCGGGTGACGTCGGCGGCGATCCGGGCCTCGGCCTCGGAGGTGAGGGCGAGCACGCGGCGCACCCTGTCCTCCTCCAGCACGGTGAGCGTGACGCCTTCGTCCCGGCCCGCCGAGATGAGCTCGGCGACCAGTGCCTCGGGGACGTCCCGGTTGGTGAACGGCTGCCGGCTGGAGTGGCGCCCGGCGATGGCCGGGTAGAGGTCGGCGCCGAAGGGCAGCGGTGTGCGGGCCGGCGCGGACAGGTCGAGCACGGCACACGGCTGCGCGCCTTCGCCGGACGGCAGCAGCCGGACGGCGGCCTCGCGGCCGAGGTGCGCGGCGGCCACCCGCAGGTTGAACAGGGCGGCGCCGATCGAGATGTGCAGCGCCCTGCCGGCCGGGTCGGCGGCCGGAACGGCCCGGCTCAGGTCGGCGCGGACCTCCAGGCCGAGCAGGTCGGGCGTGGGACGGAAGCGCCACGGCTGGCTGTTGTGCAGCGAGGGCGCCAGGCCTCCGGCTTCGGCCAACAGGTGCAGATCGGCAGTGGTGAGGGCGGTTTCGGTGGTCATGGTTGATCACTCCCTGTTCTCGGCGGGGAGCTCCGGTGGTTCAAGCATCCGCCGATCCGGTGGTGCCGAGCGAGGGTCCTAAGGCCCTGGCCCCACGGCCGAGCGGCACCGGTGCCCGCCGACGCGTCCGGCTTCGCCGGGCAGGCCCGCGCCGCCCCCGCGGACACGGCCCGCCGGAGGGCCGAACAGCCCTGCCGCCTCGCACTCGGCGACGGCCTGCGACCTGCTGCGCGACATCGTCGAACGGCTCGTCGACCTGATGATCCCGGTCTCCCGCAGCGCCCTCCGGGAGACCTCCACCTGATCCCCGTCGACCCTGCCGACTCCCCGACCACGGAAGTACCGCAACTCGCATCCACCGACCGAACAGGTTCTTCGGGCCTCCTGCGAACCTCAGGAGGCCTGCTGCTGGACCGGACCGGGCGACAGCAGCCGCGACACGAGGGTGCGGGTCCATTCGGCGGTCAGCGGCAGGTCGGTGAAGACGGCACGGTAGTAGAGGGGCGCGAGTACGGCGTCCGCGGTGTGTTCGAGGGTCGGGGGCTGTTCGCCCCGGGCCCGCTCCCGCCCGAGGATGGCTTCGAGCCCTTGCGCGCGCTCTCCGCGGCACGCCGCGGCACCCTGTTCTCCGCCCGTGCCGATGGTGGCGCGCACCAGGGCGAGGGTGTCCGGGTCGCCGAGGTCCTTGGCGAGGTCGAACGCGTAGCGCTCCAGGTCCCCGCGCAGGCTCCCGGTGTCCGGCACCACGATGTCCCCGGTGAAGCGGCTGGTAGCGACGTCGGCGAGCAGCTCGCCGACGGAGCCCCACCGGCGGTAGACGGTGGTGGCGTGCACGCCCGCGCGGGCGGCCACCACCGGGATCGTCAGCACGTCGGGGGAGCCTTCGGCCACCACTTCCTGGACGGCCCGGTGGACAGCCGCTCGGACCTTCGCGGAGCGGCCGCCGGGCCGGCTGCCCTTGCCGTTGCCGGACGGAGGGGGCGTCGTAGCGGTCATGCGGCCAGTATCGCATCGATCACTGCTTTTTAAGTTTTCCCCGGGCGAGCCTCTGACCTGCAGAAACGTCGACCATTGGGGCTCTGGCCTGCGAGAATACATCTCTGAGGCTCTCGCAACTTCTCTGCGCTTCTCGGCCTCATGTGTGCCGATTCCGTGCCGCGAAGCGATCTGCCGGCCTTCTGGTCACTGCCGACTGCCTGTGCCGCTCGACCCCTCGGAGGCCCACCAGCATCTCAGGCCCACGACTCCCTCGCGAGCACCGGGCAGAGCTGACCCCTGCTGCACACCCCCAGGTGTCCGCAGCCCCTCATCCACGGCCATGGTCACGGAACGTGACCAAAGGAGCTGGCCATACACTTCGACACCATCACCGCCGGACGGTTCGACGAACTGCTCTGTGACTCGAACATCCCCGTCGCCCACCAGGCCCCCCTGGGCATTGCTTGCCGCAGCGGGCCCTCGCGACAGTCGGCGAGCCCATGGAAATCACGCGCAGTAAATACGCCGCGGTGCTCGCTCTGCTCCAGCACCTCGATGCGGTCAACGCGCCGGAGAGCGAGGCGGCCCGGTCGCCACTGATCGACTCCACAGGCGCTGAGGAACTAGCCTGCGCGTTTCAGCTGAGGCTGGACCGGATCGGGGGCGGAAACACGAAAGTGCCTTCTGAACTGCAATGCCGGTGAGTTAGGGTGTTTCCGCAGGTAGGGGCGGGTGCCAGGCCACTTTGAGGGTGTACTGAACGTGACCGGGAGTGCGTGGCCGGTCTCGCTTCTTGGTTTCGAAGGTGTTCTTGGGCGGCTTCTTGACTCGGTCGCACTGACGGTCGCGTCGGGCTGGGAGGAAGCCGTCCAAGAGCTCGCGGACGACCTCGCTGCGTGCTGCCAGCAGCGTGATGGCGTCTGCGGCCGCTTGGCCGGCGACCTTCAGCCGGGCGAGCTGGACGGTAACCGTGAAGGAGATCCGGTCGGGGTCGATGGCGCCGCGCTGTGCGGCGTGCAACTCCAGTGCGCACAGCGCCTGGTAGACGGTCAGGAGTGCGTAGACCTCCTGGCAGGCCAGCTCGGGAGACTTCGAGCGCAGGACGAACCCGGCTCCGCGCAGGCGGTTCTTGAGCTCGTCGTACCCGTTCTCGATCTCCCACCTCTGATGGTAGATCGCCGCCAGGTGCCGGGCCGGGGCCCGTGTGTGGTCCAGCAGGCTGGTGACCAGCCGGAACATCTCCTTCCGAGGCCGGCCGCCCTTCGGGTGGACGGTCACGGTGTACTGGATGATCCGCACGGTGTGGCCCTCGGGCGGCTGGGCCAGCGTGCGGCCGGCAGCACGTGCCTGGCCGTGCCGGACGGTCTCCTTCGGAGTCGGCATGACCGAGATGAACGAGCCGTCGGACAGGACCCGCAGAGGCACGAACACCTGATTGCCCTTGATCCGCCAGGCCAGGTGAGCACCCGTCGCCCGGGCATGGCCCCACAGTTCGTAGCCGGTAAAGCCGCGGTCGGCCAGCAGAAGCATGTCCGGCTGAAGGCTGGCAACAAGCTGGCGGGCCAGCGCGTGCTCACTGGCCCGCGCCACCCCATCGAAGGCGCCGTCGACCAGAGCGTGGGTGCCGCATTCGGTCAGCGCCATCAGCCTGACCTGCGGGTTTCCACTCTGGTTGACGCCGCCGCGGCCGGTGAACCCGAACGCCGCGGCGTTCTCCGGGGTATCCGGCACGTCCAGTGTCGTGCCGTCCCAGGCGACCAACCGCAGCCCGAAGGCGAACGCGCCGGGCGTCGCGGATATGGCCAGGGCGCCGCGGCGGCGCTCGAACAGCGCCCGTAGCGGCTTCTCACCCAGCCGCTTGCGGGCCTTCGTCAACGCCGAACTCGTGGGCAGCCGCTGGACGCACGCGCCCGGCAGATACCGAAGCTTCTCGGTCAGCGTGCGTAACACCGACCGGTACCCCGGCGGACCCACGCTGTCCGAACCGCTGAACAGACACAGCGCCAGGACGAAGTACACCACCGCCCGAGCCGGCAGAAGCCTGCGGCGGCGCTCGACGCGTCCGGTCAACTCCAGTACCTCGTCGACCACTTCGGGTGTGATCTCCTCGGTCAGCACGCCGAGCCGGATCCTGTCCCCGAATCGCGCTCCCACCGGACTGCGAGGGCCTCGCGCGGAAGCTGTACCCGCCGCTGTCGTCGTGGATGCGGTTCGGAGGATGGCACACTGAGCACCCAACGGAGCTCCCTTGCGGACAGTCGGATCTTGGTCGATCTTCTGTCTTACCGGGGGCTCCGTTGCCGTGTCCCGAGATCATCTGGCGGACCATCAGATCGTGGTGAAATTCCCCATGCCGACAGCGGGCTATCCGCCCAAATCGGCCACCGCCATGCGCTCTACCTGCGGAAACGCCCTAACTCACCGGCATTGTTCTGAACTGGGACGATGAGGCTTGTCCAAGCTCCGCCGCAGGTCCAGAGGCAGCCCAAGCCGATCCGTCTCACCGATGTGGGCCGGCCGTGATCCGGCGCGCCGGCGCGGCCACCGGGACCGCGGCCCGATCGCTCACCCGGTTCTGGCTGGCCCTCGGCCGCCTTGATCCGATGTCGCCTACCACTGCCCGATGTCGGCCGTCCCGGGTATGGCGGTTTTGATCTTCACTCCGAGTCGGGAGTGTGATCATGCCCGTACGGGCGGGCGTCGCTCGTATCGACTGCCGGCATCGGGTCGTGGGGCTCCGGAATGACGTCGACCACGCGTAGCCCCTTTGCCGTCGAGAAGGAGTAGAGAGATGGCCATGACCAACGAGGAACAGTCCACGGGCGGCACCGCCCGCCTGGAGTGCGTGGCGCACATCCTGAAGGTCGCCGGACGCCCTGACGTCCGCCGGCCCACGGACACCCCCGAGGCGCTCAAGGCCCTGAACGACCCGTTCAAGATCATGGAGGGCCAGGAGTACCAGTGGGTGGTGGAGTTCCGGGTCCGCGACGCGGCGGCCGTCTCGGTCCGCTACATCCACGTGGTCAGGAGGGCCGGCGCGAAGGTCGACAAGATCGAACAGATGTACGGCAACTTCCCGCCCGGTGACACGGTGCACACGCTGCTCACCGGACTGGAGGAGAGTCCGACAGGGGTCGTGACCCGCGCGGGGCTCTTCAACTACGGCGTGGCGTTGTCCGCCGAGAACGCCGAGGCTGTCAGGTACGACTTCACCGTCAAGTTCACGAAGACGTGGGAGTGACCACGCCTGCACCGACCACCGTGTGGAGGCCCGTGCGAGAGCTGACCGCGTTCGTCCAGCGCACGAGGTGCGGCCGGCGGGATGTCGCGTAAGCAACAGTCCGTGAGTTCCGGAGCTTGCCGTTTGGCAAAGGTAAGGCCAGCGATGGCGCGGACCGGCCGTGTCGCGACCGGTCCCACGGCGATCAAGGGCTTCTGCACCGCGTCGCTCGACTCTGACCGAGAGCAGCTCGGCTCCCCGGCCGCTGAGCCGTCCCCCTTGGAAAGCGTCTTCAAGGACGACGCCGAGGAGGACGGCGAGGAGTGATCTGACGGTCACCCAGGTAGGGGGTGCCCGGCTGGCTCCACCGGCGGGCACCCGGTGTTCCGGCCTCCTGGGTGTCCGGTCAGTTCGCTTAGTTGTAGTCAGGAGCCGGGATGTCGCGCCTGCCGATCGTCGGCACGACTGGTGAGGGCTGCCCTGTGGGTGAGGCCACGAGAGCGAAGGCGCGGGCCAGGGCTTCCAGGGCTGTGGCCGCCTCGCCGGCGTGCTTGTCGGCGACCTGCTGGGCCTCCCGCACGATGGTCTCCAGCAGCCGGTCACGGGCGCTGACGGGGCCTGCCATCGGCGTCGCCTGGATCGAGTTCGGGATCTGCCAGGCCTCCCCATCAGGTGCTTCTACGGTGAATTCTGCTTCGTTGCTCATCACGAGCACCCCTCAAGATCGGCAGTACGTATCCCGTCAGGCTAGGCCCGGGGAGGATGCCGTGCGGCCTGAACCGACCGACTCATGCGGGCCGCTGACCGGGCCGGGTCCGCCACGGCGTCGAGAGCAGGAGTTCAGGGGTGGGCCAGCTCGATGGCGAGCAGGTTGCGCAGGCTGCCGTCGCCGGCCTCTGTCTGGGAGGGGTAGAGCATCTGCACGTTCACGGTCAGGGATTGGCCGGGGTCGATGGTGTGGGAGCCGTCGGGGGACGTGATGACGGTCTGCCCGTCGAGGCCGTCCTTGAGCACCTGGTACCAGGAGGTCTGGGTGGGGTTGACGCGGGTGTTCGCGGGGACGGAGAAGGAGATCTCCCAGGCGGCTACCCGCTGTTCGTTGGCGGCCAGCGTGAGGTCGTAACTGACGATCCATCCGTTCGCGCCCTCGGGAGAGGACTGGGGCCACTGTCCGGTGATCTGCGAGGCGACGGCGACGCGCGGCAGTTCGACGTCGGTATCGACCGATCCGGCCTGGCGCGCGGCCGTGTTGGTGCGGGTCCGCGACTGGACCTGGCCGGTCACGGTCATGCGCCCCTCGGCATGCCGGCCGATGGTGCCGCTCAGGGTGATCACGGCCTTGCCGCCCCGGGGCAGGCTCACCAACTGGTGCAAGCCCCCGACGACCGAGCCGTAGCCGCACTCGGCGCCGTTCTCCCCCCGGCAGCTGAGCTGCGCCGTTGCTTGCAGAGGGCCCGGGATCAGGCCCTCCACCCTGGCGTCGGGAGCGTCGTTGGGGCCCAGGTTCTGCACCTCGAAGGTATAGGCGACGCGCTCTCCCGCCTTGGCGCTCTGCGGGCCGCTCATCACCAGCGACATGTCAGCGGGCAGTTCCACCGAGAGATTGCGGATCTGGAAGGTGGACTGACCGAGGATTTCGGAAGCGCCGAATCCCAGCTTGAACGTCGCGGGCATCGCGGCCTGACCGGCCTGACCCGCGAGGTCGAAATCGTCGATCAGCAGTGAGCCCTGCGGGTTGGACTTGCTGGAGCGCCGTACCGTCAGGCGGCCGGCGATGACAGACACCTGGAGGTGCGCACCCTCTTCCCAGGTGGCGCGGAACCCTCCGGGAACCTCGACACCGGCGCGCCAGTCGAATCCCGACATGGCGCTGCCGGAGCCGCGAACCGTCAGCGTGTCCGGTCGACTGTCCGCCCCGCCCGGTCCGGCGGCCACGTGGGCGAAGTACCCGCCGTTGTCGAAGCCGATGCCGACCCACCCCGCCGTGACCCCCGCTCGCTCGTCGCCGCCAGACGGATGATGGTGGGAGGAGTAGCCGAGGCTGCCGGCGGGGCCGCCGAGCTCGGTCGTCTGCGCCCCGTCGATCAGGTAGACGCTGAGTCCGTCGAGGGCAGTGTCCGGGCCGGTGTTGGCGTAGTCGAAGTCGATCGCCACCCCCAGTGCGGAGGAGAACGGCTGGTCGAGGAAGGCCGTGGCGGCGGTGCCCGGCTGCGGGGCGAGTTCCAGGCCCCCGTTCAACTGCACTGGGCCGAGCAACTTCCAGTGCGGGTTGTCCGGCGCGGACCGGGTGAACGTCTCGGTGAGCGGGAACTGCACCGGCTGTGCGGCAGCAGGCGTCTGATCGGTCATGAAGGCTCCCTCGACTGGGCCTGGCAGCGGACGCTCCGGTCCGCCGGGCGCCCGAAACGCAGAGACCATGGAGGCCCCCGGGGCTGACTCTCCCCCCACGGGACATGCCCCACGCCTCGAAGGTTGTGGAAAGTGCAACCTGTCTCACGTGGCGTCACCCTCCCGCGGGTGGGTCGCTCTCCACCTGCTCCCACGGACGGCCAACGGAGGAACGGGACAGGGGTTCCCCTGCCGTCCAGGGGGCTGCTGCCGCACGGCCGATGTGGTGCCGCCGCCTGGACTTCACTTTTCGCCATCCACGGCCACCGATGTTCTGACATGATCAAAACATGACTGATGCGTCATCAGCGGACACGGTCCCCGCGTCCGATCCGGTGCTGCGTTGGGCGCGGGAGGTTGGCCTCGTGGCGGATGCCGGCGGGGAGCGACGCCTTGCCGCGATGCGGCTGAACGTACTCGCCGAGGGCGCCCTGCCGGGCGGTGGCGCGGGGGACGTGGCGTTGACGGCGCAGTGGGCGGCGTTCATCTGCTGGGTGGACGACCAGATCGACCGGCGCGGCCTGGGGTCAACCCCAGGCGAGCTGGAGCGGTTCACCGTGCCCCTGCGCCGGGTGATCACTTCCGGCCGTGCGGCGTCCACGTCGACGGCCCCACACGCGGCAGTGCTGGAGGGACTTTGGGAGCGCACGGCCGCAGGCATGCCCGCGCGGTGGCAGCTGCGATTCACCGCCGACTACGTCGACTTCCTGGACGCCTGCGAGCAGGAGGTCGCCCTGCGCCGGACCGGAGTGCGGCTGGCGCTGCCCGAGTACCTGCGATTGCGGCGGCGCACGATCACCCTGCTGCCCATGCTGGACGTGCTGGAACGCACCGGCCACGCCCACCTGGTGGAGGACCCTCGGGTGGATGCCCAACTGGTCGACCTGCGCGAGGCGGTGGCCGATGCCGCAGGCTGGGCGAACGATCTGGCCTCGCAAGCCGGTGACGAGGCCGCCGGCCAGGACAACCTGGTGGCGCTGCTCGCTCGCCGTGACTTCAGCTCCATGGCCGCGGCGCGCACCCGGGTGGCCGCCATGATCGAGCACCGCCGGGCCGGCTTCCAGACCACCGCAACCGCCCTGCGCACAGCCTGCGGCCTGCCGAAGGACCGGCGGCAGGAGCTGCGCCGCTATGTCGACCTGGTGGAGACGTTCATGGCTGCCACCCTGCACTGGCTGGCCGTCACCGGACGCTTCACCCCCGAACCCTTGCCGAGCGCACCGCGCCACCAGCCGCCGCCGCAGCCCTGAGCCGTTCTGCCGGACACCCGGTGACAGCCGCAGACGACGACCAGGACGGACCTCGATGAGAGTCACCCCGATACCTCCGGGCCAGGCCCGCTGGCCCCGCGCCGCGTTCCCTGCCGGCCTGGCACCCGCCACCACGCGGCTGCGCACCCGCCTCCAGGACCAGGTCGGCCCGGACGGGGCCCTGCGCGACCCGTGCCACAGCCGCGTCCTGGAATCCGCCCTGATGCTGGCCCTGCTGGACCGCACCCGCCAGGAGCCCGCCGCCCGCGCCGCCCTGACCGCCTACCTCGCCACGCACCGCGACTCCCCGCAGCCGCTGGAGCGACTGCTGGCCCGCGCCGCCCTCCACACCCACTCCGACGCGGCCGACCTCCTGGACGTGGACCGCCTCCTCGCCCAGGCACCGGACTTCACCGGCCTCCGCAAACGCGCCCTCCTGCACGCGGTCCTCCTCCTGCTCGGAGCCACCCCCACCACCAAGCCCCCCGCCGCCGAGGCGTTCTCCCTGCATGGCCTGCACACCTGGGCCCAGGTCCAGGTCACCGCCGTCAAGGCGATCCTCGCCCGCGCCCACGGGCAACCCCACCTCGTCAACACGCACGACCTGGACCTGCTGCGAGCCACCCAGCAGCCCGGAGCGGTGTGGGAAGGAAACCTCCTCATCCACCTCTCCGTCCTGCACGCCCTGGTGCCCCTGCCCGGCCACGAGGCCCTGATCGCCGACGGGATCCGCACCGCACTGACGCACCAGCGCGCCGACGGCGGAATCCCGTTCATCTGCGACGAGGACACCTGGCTCACCGCCACCGCCGGCATCGCCCTGCACGCCGCCGACGCCCCGCGGTCCGTCCTGGACGTCGTTGCCCGACGCCTGCTGCACCTGCAGCACCCCGCGGGCGGCTGGTCCTACACCGAGAGGGCCCAACTCGCCGACACCGACTGCACCTCCGCCGCCATCGAGGTCCTCCACCTCACCGACCCCCACGCCAACCGGCAGCCGATCCACACCGCCGTCGACGCCCTGAACGCCCTGCGCGGGCCCGACGGCGGCTTCCCCACCTACCTGGCCGGCGCACCCTCGGAAGCCTGCATGGCCGCCGCCGCCGCCAACGCCCTCAGCACCCAGGGCCACCACCAGCACACCGCCCTGGAGTCCGCGCTCGGCTTCCTCGCCGACCAGCAGCACCCGGACGGATCCTTCCCGCCCGACTGGAGCAGCAGCCGCCACCACACCGTCTTCCGCGCGATCCTCGCCGCCGCCCGCCACCGCGACAACGGCACACCCGGCCACTTCGCCTGGCACATCACCCGCAAGGCCATCCGCCTGGTGACCGACTCCCAGAACAGCGACGGAGGTTGGGGCCGGCAGGACGGCGACGTCAGCGACGCCCTGAGCACCGCGTACGCCCTCATCACCCTCAGCACGGCTGGCCCGGCACCCGGCCCCGCCGCCCGCGGCGCGGCCTACCTGCTCACCCAGCAACGCACCGACGGGTCCATCGCCAGCACCCCGGACTCGATCGGGCCACGCCCCTTCGGCTTCACCGTCCCCGCCCTCGCCGACATCTTCACCCTCCTCGCGCTCGGGCACCTCACCCGCCGCCTGGCCCCCTTGCCGCTGCCCCCGCCGCCGGGGCCGCGTCCAGTGGTGACAGGCCGCCGGCAGAGCGAGCCCGCCGGCCACCGCTGACCCCGGCACCGCCGCCCACCCACCCGCTGCCCCGAATCCCGCCCGACCCAAGGAGCACACCGTGTCCGCTTCCATCCCCACCCCAGTCCGGCCGCGCCCGTGGCTTCACGGCAGGACCGCCCTGGTCACCGGCGGCGCGGGCGGCATCGGCCTGGCCCTGGCCCGCGTCCTCGCCGCGCACGGCGCCACCGTCCACGCCGCCGACCTCTCCACCACCAACATCGCCCGCGCCACCCAGCAGATCGCCGCCGCGCCCTGCGGTCCCGGCACCGTCACCTTCCACGAACTCGACATCAGCGACCGCCCCGCCCTGGAGCAGTGGATCGCCGGCACCCACCGGAAGCTCGGCCGCATCGACGTCCTGGTCAACAACGCCGCCCACATCCAATGGGCCGACGTCGAGGAGACGAGCGTCGAGGACGCCGAGCGCACCATGCGTGTCGGCTACGACGCCATGGTCCACACCGTCAAAGCGGTCCTGCCTCTCATGCGTGCCGCAGTAAGCGGACACATCGTCAACATCGGCTCCTCCGCGGGAAAGGTCTTCGTGAAAGGCCCCTCCGCCACGTACGCCGCGATGAAAGCCGCCGTCGAGGGCTACACCCGCATCCTGCAACTCGAACTCGCCCACACGTCCGTCCACGCCATGCTGGTGCGCCCCGGCGTCGTCGTCGGCACCGAGTTCTTCGGCCACCGCGTCCCCTCCAGCCGACTGCCCCGCCTGGCCGACTTCCTGCCCACCACCAGCCCCGAACAGGTCGCCGACGCCGTCCTCCTGGGCCTGCGACAGCGCCGGGCCCAGGTCGACATCCCCGGCTACCTCCCCGCCCTCTACCGCGCCTACGCCCTCGCCCCCGGCGTCTTCGCCCACCTCAGCGGCGCCCTCGGCAACGCCCGCCACGACTACGGCAAACCCCGCCCCGCCCGGAACCGGACCGCCCCCACGACACCCGCCGCACAGCCGGGCCGCGCACTGCGCTTGCTCACCGCCGCAGGCGCCAACCCCGCCTTCGTCGACGCCATGGCCAACATCTCCCCGCCCCTGGACCGCGCCATCCACACCCTCACCGGCGGACGCGCCACCACATTCTCCGCCATGCTGCCCACCCTCATGCTCCACACCACCGGCCGAACCACCGGCCGACCCCGCCGCACACCCCTCATGTACGTGACCGAACCCAACGGCGACCTGCTCGTCGTCGCCAGCAACTTCGGACAGCCCCACCACCCCGCCTGGAGCGCCAACCTCATCGCCCAACCCCACGCCGGCATCACCCGCGACGGCCGCAGGACCCCCGTCACCGGCCACCTCCTCGACGGCGACGACCGCAACCACGCCTGGCAGCAACTCCTCACCTTCTGGCCCCCCTACGCCACCTATGCCGACCGCTCCGGCCGCCGCCTGCGCATCTTCCGCCTCACCCCAGGCCACTCGGGCTGAACCGGCGACCAGGGTCGTCGGCACATCGGGTCAACGAGGCACTGAGCAACACCTTTGGCTCCGACGACCACACGGTCGTCCCCACATGTATTCCGCATCCCCTCTTCCGAATGTGGATCGCTGAGCACCGCTGATCGGCAACGGCCACTTCACTGGTGTGGCCCGGCCTCCACCATCGCGGAGCCCTCGCGCAAGCCCCCACCGACTCTCCCCGCCATGCGCCAGGGCCTGCCTGGACACCGACAGGTTCCGGCCGATTGTTGCTCGACTTTGCGCCGGTCCGACCGCCAAGACCAAGCCCCCACTACGATCTGTAATCAAATGATCACTCGGTCGGGATGGCGCTGCCGTCCGGAGCTTCGACATGCCCGCGCACGGGCACGGAAGGGGACGGCTGTGACGATCCATGTGGACGAGTTGCGCAAGCTGCTCGACACCGGCGAGGGTCAGGAGGTGGAGCTGCCAGGGGAGATGCTCGGCCTTGGGGACGTGTTCCAGCCCTTCTTCCCTGACGGGGTGCTCCGCCTCGCGAGCAGCGATGGCCACTCTGGCGCGCTGCGGGCGGTCGGCGCCGCTGTTACGTCCCTCGCGGACAGGCCGGTCCGTGTATGTGCGACGTTCAGCCATGACGGCTCTGTCGTCACGGCGGTTGCTCTGGACATCGAACTGCCTGCGCCCGGCACGCGCGCGGACGAGCTCGCCCGCGTCCTCGGCGTGGACGTGCCCCATCTGCCCGGCCCCGATGTCGACCGGATCACCCTCGCCAGGAACGGGGCGGGAGCCACACTGGCCGCCGCCGGTCCCCGAGGGCGTGCGGCACTCTCCCAAGACGCTCGCCTGTTCGTCGCCGAGGCCGACGGCTGGCGGATGGTCTGCTGCGAACAGAACCTGACGGAGGATCAGCTCGCGATCCTCGACATCCGTGCGACTGGGGGGCTTGCTGCCGGGTCCTGGCTGGTACTGCCCGACGGCTCGGTCGTTCCGGTGAAGGCCCCCCTCGCGGTGCCCCGCCTCGACGCCTCGCGCGTCGACGGTCTGGGTCGTGTCATGCCCGAGCGCACGGCAACGACCCGGCGGCGCGGCCTGTCCCGTCCCCTGCGCGCGATCGCGACCCGTGACGGATTCGCGGTCTTGGGCGTCCCGGCGCCGGGGCGTGAGCGCGGCTTCAAGCCCATCGGCAACCCCCTGGATGGGCAGGGCCTCGGCATTGACTACAGCACCCCGCCGCTGCGGATCGCGGGGACGCTCACCGTGCTGCCCGCGCAGGCCCCGTACAAGACGATCATCGGGGGTGTGCTGCTGTTCTCATTCGACAGTGGCGACTCCGGCAAGGGCTTGTACGGGACCGGGATGGGCGCCTACGTCGTGCCCCAGGCGGGGACCGACCCGTCGTTCTTCGCTTTCGCCGCCATCGGCAGCAACCCCGGTATCGGGATCCCCGCACTGCGGTTGAACGGCATCGCGGCGGGCATGGGCTGGAACAGCAGGATCCGGGTGCCCGAGGTCGAGGAGATCGGGGTCTTCCCGTTCATCAAGGCCCTGACCAACCCGGGGGCGATCGGCGCGGAGAAGGGCAACCCGGTCAAGATCCTGGGCACCCTCGTGGGTGGCGACAACCCGTGGATCAGGCCCGCCCAGGACGAGTTGTGGGTTGCCGCCGGGCTGGCGTTCACCGTCGCCGAGTTCGTCGAGGGCCGCGCGATGGCCCTCCTGCAGACCGGACCGGAGCTGACCGTGGCCCTGCTGGGCATGGGCGGGGTCGACTTCCCCAAGGGCGGGACCAAGAAGTACGCCAGGGCCGAGATCGGCGTGCGGGCCGTGATCAAACCGCTGCAGGGCGAGCTCGCGATCGAAGCCGCGCTGACCCCCAGTTCCTTCCTCCTCGATCCCAACTGCCGCCTGCGCGGCGGGGTCGCGCTCAAGTCCTGGTTCGGCGAGAGCCCCCATGCCGGCGACCTCGTCCTCAGCGTGGGCGGCTACCACCCCAAGTACCAGGTGCCCGCCCACTATCCCAGGCCCACGCGGGTCGGGTTCGACTGGGCGCTGGGCGGCAACGTCACCGTCTCCGGCAACGCCTACTTCGCCCTCACCCCGGCCGCGGTGATGGCCGGCGGTGACCTCGACATCCAGTTCCACGCCGGCCCGGTGCGTGCCTGGTGCGTGGCCAAGGTGGACCTGCTGATCCAGTGGAAGCCGTTCTACATCGACGCCTCGCTCAAAATCTCCATCGGGGTGTCCGCGTCCATCAAGATCTGGTTCATCCGGATCAGCATCACCATCGAGGTCGGCGTCAGCCTCCAGCTGTGGGGGCCCGCCTTCGGCGGATCCGCCGAGGTCCACCTGTGGTTCATCTCCTTCACCATCAACTTCGGCGCCTCCCGGCCACCCCAGGACCGCTCACTGGACTGGGCCGGGTTCCGTGAGATGCTGCCGCCGCCCGAGAGCGCGGTGCGCGTCCTGCCCGGAGCCGGACTGATCGAGAACACCCAGACGGACGGCACCCGTAGCGACGGCGCCTGGGAGGTCTCCGCCGCCGGGTTCTCCTTCACCACCGACTCCACCGTCCCCGTCACCCAGCTGTACCTGAACACCAAGGCCGGAACACCTGCGGAGAGCGGCAGCCTGCTCAACATCCGGCCCATGCAGCAAACCGGCCGAACCAGCGTGCAGTGCGTCTCGCTCACCCGTGAGGGCGAGAGCGTCGACCTCACCACCTGGTCGCGCGCCAGGACCACCGCCTCGGTGGCCCAGGCCCTGTGGGGGACCGGCGCCGGCAACACGCTTCCGGCCAAGGACGGCGACCAGCTCATCGCGAACCAGCTCACCGGTGTCCGCCTGGCCGCGCCACCGCTGCGCAACGGCACCTCCACCGGCTACATCTCCGAAGAGGCCCTGAAGTTCGACCCCGTCAACCCCGACGGTCACCAGCCGCTCAAGGCAACCGACGGGCCCGTCGGCGCAATCCCCGCACGGCCGTCCGGCGTCATCGCGACGATCGCGACCACGGTGGCCGCCGCCACGCAGATCACCGCCCGCGGCCAGCTCGCCGGCGTGCTCGCCGGGCTCGGCCTGAACCTCGGGCAGCTCGACAACGACCTGAGCGCCTACGCCCGTGCCGCTCAGGCCACCTTCACCGCCGAGCCCATGCTCGTGCCTGCCGCCTAAGAAAGGGGGACTGAGCATGGCCACCGTCGGCCACCGCACCCGGTTCTTCGACCACCGCATCCCGTCCCTGTCCGCAGGCCGCTACCGCATCAACGTCGAGCAGAGCATCACCGGCATCGACACCGGCAGCTCCCTGCCGACCCGCCAGCAGCCCTTCGACGTACGGCAGTTGCGCTTCGCCATCGCCGACACCGATGTTCACGCCTGCTACCCGGTGCCCGGCGCGGTGGGCACCTACAGCCAGCTGCTGCCGCACATCACCCTCGACACCCCCGCCCTGCCCTGGTTCCGGCGTCTCAAGGGCGCCGAGGAGGGCGTGCCGTGGATCGCCCTGCTGCTCTTCCGCGAGGGCGAACTGCCCGAGGACCGCGAGGCGGTGGGCCAGGTCAAGGTCATCACCGTGTGCGACCTGCTCGCCGGACAGGACCACAACCCAGGACAACCACCCGCCATCGCACCCGAGAACGTGTCCGACGACGAGCAGGAACTGGCCTGTCGGACCATCCACGTGCCCGCCGCACTGTTCACCACCGTGTGTCCCAAACCAGCCGACATGGCCCTGCTCGCGCACGTCCGCGAGGGCGGTCCTCCCGACGCCACCATGGGCTCCGACCCCGAGCCGGAGGAGGAGGACCTCAACGCGGTCGTCGTCGCCAACCGCTTCCCCGCCGTCAGCGGCGGCCAGCACGTCGCGCACCTCGTCTCCCTGGACGGCTTCGAGAGCTACCTGAACGGCGGCACACCGCCGGCGCAGGGCCTGCGGATGGTCTCCCTCCACTCGTGGTCCTTCGAGACCCAGGCCGACTCGACGATCGGCTTCGGCGACATCGTCCAGAACCTCGCCGCCGCACCCGAACCGCTCCTACGGCTGCCCCTGCCCGGCACCGCCACCGACCCCGAGGCGCTGGCGCGGTTGAAGGGCGGGGCCACCGCGCTCCCACAGCGCCTGGAGTCCGGCGAGCGCAGCTTCGCCTTCTACCGGGGCCCGTTCACCGCCACCAAGGCCCAGGAGCTCCCGAAGCCCGCAGCACCGCGCCTGGAGTCGCCCGGCGAGGCCCTGATCTACCTGGAGAAGTACGGCGTCTACGACACCGGCTACGCCAGCGCGTTCAGCCTCGGCCGCGCCCTCGCTCTCGCGGACGCGCCCTTCCGCACCAAGCTCATGGAGTTCCGCGCCGCCGCGCGTCGCGCTGCCCGCCGCCTGCTCGCCCACCCCGAACTCGCCGGCACCAGCGCGCGTGCCGCCGCCACCCTCCTGAGCGAGAATCTCGCTCACCGCGGCTTCGACCGGCTGCTCACCGCTGACGGTGCTCTCATGGGCGCCCTCACCCGCACCGGCACCCAACTCGCGGCAGCCCAGCGCCGCGCCGCCGCCCCCTCGACCCGGGTAGCCCCCTTGAGCTCCGCTGACCTGCGTAGTGCGCTGGCCGAGCCGGATGTGCGCGGTGTCCTGCGGGAGGCGAGCGCCATCCAGCTCGACCCGGTCCGCGCGTGGCTGGACCGCCTGCCGCTCCTGGAGATGGTCCCCTTCGAGCACTTGGTACCCGATGCGCGGATGCTGCCGCCGGAGAGCATCCGCTTCTTCCACGTCGACCCGGGGTGGATCCGCGCCGCCGTGGACGGCGCGCTCAGCGTCGGGGTGGGGCACGCGCTGGACGCCGACCTCAACACGCTGGCCACCGGGATCCAGGACGCCCCCGAGTGCGGCGTGCTGATCCGCTCCGACCTCATCCCCAACTGGCCCAAGACCATCATCACCGCGTTCCGCGGCGACACGGTGGTGGAACCCATGCGGCGGGACGTGTACGGCACCGACGTCCTGCTGCTGCTCTACCCCGAGGTCATCGACACCTTCACCCTTGCCGAACCCCCGCAGGGCCTGATGTTCGGCATCGGGGACGTCGGAACCATCGAACTGCGCAAACTCACCGGCACCGACATCGGCTCGCCCATGGGCGAGTTCCCCGACCCGCCCGGCTTCGGCCGCTTCCTGCGCCCGGCCGGCGACGTGCTCGACATCGCGGGCAAGCTCGCCCCCGAACTCGCCCGCGCGCACAACCTCCCCGCGTTGTCGCCGGCCCGGTTCGCCCTTCAGATGATCAAGGCACCGCAGATCCAGACCTTCGCCCGGCCCTGACCCGCCACCCCGGAACGGACCTTCACACGATGCCCAACAACACCCTCGTGGTGCCGGTCGAGGTGGCCGCGCTCGCAGTCAACGCGCAGACCCGCGACACCGACGGCACGTACGTCATCCAACGCTGGCAGGCCAACTTCCGCTCCCTGACCGAGGACAACCAGCCGCCCGAGCCGCTGCCGTTCCAGGGCACCGAGATCTGGCGCGACAAGCCCGAGCGGCTCGGCGTCTACCTGCAGTGGCAGCTCCCCGAAGCGCTGTGCCAGGGCCACCAGGACAGCGAGAGCGGCGAGATCGGCGACTTCCCCCTCGTCCCCAACCGCTGGCTCGTGGTGCGCCGCTCCAACCGCGCCATGACGTCCTGGATCGTCGAAAGCGACTACCTCGACCCCCAGAACGGCGCCGTCTCCTACCTCGACCCCGACGCCGCCACCCCCACCGCGACGAAGGCCGGGCGCCGCCACGACCTCACCGTCCAGGCGCCGTGGCGCGAACCCGCAGACGCCCGCGAACCGTTCCTCACCGCGCTCGGCCCCGGCCTGCTCACCTTCTCCGTCTACCAGCCCTACAACCTCAACGTGTTCTCCATCCACGACACGCTGGCGGACATCGAGGGAGACGACCGGCTCAGCTACTACGTCACCGGCTGGTACTCCCAAGAGGGCAAAGACATCCTCGCCGGCACCGAGGACTACACCCACCTCCTCGACCGCCTCCACTGGAGCCTGCCGCCCGGGATGGGCAGCCCTCGCCGCTCCCTCTACACGGGCACCGCCTTGGGCATCGACTGGAAACCGAACGGCGGCATCCCCGTCTCCGACTGCCCCGGCCCCGCCAAGATCGCCGTTGCGATCGGTAACAGCGCCGCCGAGGCCGCCGCCGTCCTCCAGGAACAGGCCGCCGGTCCCGGCTCCCTGAACGCCGACGACGCCCGCCTCTACCGGGCGTTCCTCCTCGGCGTCCTGGACGAACTGGACCGATCCGACGGCGACCTGTTCCCCGAACGCACCGCCCACCAGGGCGGCTTCGGCCCCGTCCCCGGCGGCTACACCTGGCGCGTCGTCGACCGCGGCGACCCGAACGCACTCCCCCCGCTCTCGGCCGGCGAACGCACCCGCCAACTACGCCTCGAACAGGACGTCACCGCCGGCCTCAACACCAAGCAGGCCGACCTCGACGACCTGGAACGCAAACTGGCCGGCGCCCAGGAACACCTGTACAACGTCTGGTCCCTGGCCCAGGAGAAGAAGCAACCCGACTTCTTCGCCCGCCGGAGCGCCGCCGAGCTCAACCCCGCCAATCCCGACGGCGCCGCCGGAAAGGTGGCCGACCTCGCCGCCCAACTGCGCGACAGGCGCACCGAGATCCCCTGGGCGAACGATCCGGACACCCTCGCCGAGCGGGCCCGCGCCTACGCCGCGGACCAGGGCCTGCGCGGCGCCCGCGTCCTGCAGCGCGTCCCCCTCGACCCCTACGAGCAGCACGCCGACCCCGTCATCATGCTCCAGGGCGCCAACCTCAACGCCCCCATGACCCGCGGCTCCAGGCTGCCGTGCCGCACCGAGGAACGCCTGGTCACAGCGGTCGGCTCCATCACCGCGCTGAGCGTGGCCGCCGACGTCGCCAAGGTCAACACCGCCCACCTGCCCGAGGCGGTACCCGCGCTGGTCACCGAGTTCTGCATCCTCGACCAGGCCCGCAAGACCGGCGCCAACCTCAACGCCGCCACCGGCACCCTGCCAGCCCTGGGCACTGATCCGTGGCGCCAGCCCTGGCAGCCGCTCTACCTGATGTGGCGGGCCGAATACACCGCCATCCCCTATCAGGCGAACAACGGCACGGCCCACTGGAGCTTCGACGGCAACCGCTACCGCTGGAAGGGCACCGGCGACCTCACCTACGCCGTCACCGCCGGCGGACGCCAGACCCTCGCCCCCACCAGCGGCCACGACCAGGACGGAAAGCTCGCCGGCTACGCCGCCGGCCGCGGCGACCTCCCCGACGAACTCATCCAGCAGCTGCGCCAACAGGCTCGAAGCCTCGACCAGCTCTCCCAGCGCCTGGACGGCCTGAGCGCCGAGGTCGCCCAGCGCGAAGCACGCACCACCCTCCGCCCCACCGGGGCGATCCGCGGCCTGATCGGCGACGCCGACCGCCAGGCACCCGACCCCGGACCACAACCGGTCTTCGAGTGGGACGACTGGGAGCCCACCGACTTCCAGGAGCTGCGCTCGGGCCACCTCGCCTTCGCCGCCCTGTCCGTGGTCGACCGATTCGGCCGCGCGGTCAACCTGATCGACAACCCGCAGCACTTCCGGCCCTTCCGCCCCCAGACGATGGTCCCCGACCACTTCGTCGGCGAGATGGACCGGGACCGCTACATCGAACTGGGCCCGCGCCTGCTCCAACCCGCCCGCCTGCACTTCGACTTCCTCTCCGCACAGCGCGACGAGCCCGTCGACCTCACCCCCGGCACCAACCCCGTCTGCGCCTGGCTCCTGCACAACCGACTCGACAAGTCGATCGCCTGCTACGGCCCCGAGGGCCACGCGCTCGGCGACCTGCGCACCGTGCTGTCCGCCAACGGACAGCGGATCGTCGCATGGACCGCACTGCCCGGCTCCGACATCCAGGAACTCGACCAGCTCGCCGCCCTCTCCCCGCACGCCCACCGCTTCCTCGCCGCCATCCAACAGCGCGGCCCGGCCGTCCTCGACGCGGTGCGCGCCCACCTGGACGCCGTACTGGCAACCATCGACCCCGACGGACCGGCCGACGAGAGCCTGGCCTTCCTCCTCGGCCGCCCCCTCGCCCTCGTCCGCGCCCGCCTCGACCTGGAACTGTCCGGCCCGCCGCGCACTGACGTCACCTGGAAGAACGTCCTCAACCCGCCCCAGCCCAAGATGCCGCACTACCAGTGGACCGTGCGCCTGGGTGAGGCCCGGCAGACCGACGACGGCCTCATCGGCTACGTCCTCGACAACGACTACACCCACTTCGAAACCGTCATCACGCCGAGCGGCGACTCCGCCGGCTACCTGCGGCCCATCGACAAGGGCCAGCGCCTCCAACTCGCCTTCAACTCCGCCAGCACCGCCCTCGTCACCCTCCTCCTCGACCCGAGGGCGGCCGTCCACGCCACCACCGACATCCTGCCCGTCACCGCCATCCACCTCCCCCAGGAGTTCACCA
The DNA here is from genome assembly GCF_042882025.1 of Kitasatospora sp. NPDC058243. Taxonomy (NCBI): domain Bacteria; kingdom Bacillati; phylum Actinomycetota; class Actinomycetes; order Kitasatosporales; family Streptomycetaceae; genus Kitasatospora; species Kitasatospora sp. NPDC058243. The sequence goes on along the minus strand of NZ_JBHVWW010000010.1, from coordinate 136,619 downwards.
CCCACGCATTGGCGAACATGGCGGTCAGCTTCCGCGCAGGCCCCCTCCTCGCCGCCACCACCAACGACGGTGCCGCCCTCCTCCCGCACCCAGCCACCGCGACCGGCACCTGGACCTGGACAGAGCGCGCCGCCGACGCGTGGGCGTCCATGCCCATCACCGTCCCCGACCCCACCGGTCTTCCGATCGGTCAAGACCCCCAGATCCGCTCCGGCTTCCTCGTCCTGGACGAGGCCGCCGCCGTAACCCGACACGAGGAAGCACACTGATGAGCACCGTTTCCCAGACCGCGGCAACCGGCTCCGAAGATGCCGAAGCCGCCGCCACCGCCCTGGAGTTCAGCCTCAGCACCAACCCCGACCCCATCCGCGTCTCCCCCAACACGGGGGACCCCCAGCGGGCCGACCTGGTGATCGTCGGCAGCCGCCGCAGCGGCGAGGCCATCGAATGCAACAAGATCGTCGTTGTCATCCCGACCGGCCCCAACTCCCCCGACCTCGCCCTCGATCTGGAGGGCATCGACCCCCAGACCAGCCTCAAGGACTGGACAGCGACCACCAACGCCCAGGCGAAGACGATCACTTTCGCCCCCACCTCCGGCCATGCGACCATCAGCCGCGACGAGGGCCTCACCGTCCAGCTCATGGGCGTGCGCATCAACCGCCAGGTCGGCACCGCTCCGCTCCTCATCCAGGTCTACTCACGCCCGGCCGGCTCCAGCGAGTCCTTCCTGCCGGACACCACGACGCTGGAGATCGGCAAGTTCCCCGCCGACTTCTACCTGCGCAACCTCATCGCCAAACCGCCCATCATCAACAACGGCGAAACCGTCACACTCACCTGGGAAGCCGGCGGCGTCTCCTCCCTGCGCCTGCTGTACGACACCACCGACGTCAACGTGCTGGACAAGAGCACCTACACGCTCAACAACGTCGGCCACACCACCCAGTTCTACCTGCGCGCCACCGTCCAGATCGGCAACGGCACCGCCGAACGCATCCTCAACACCACCGCCACCGTCCGTGTCCCGGACCTCGAAGTCGGCAGCCTCTTCGTCCGCGGGGCCATCTCCAACCTGCGCTACGGCACCGAGGGCAACTCCTCATCCGCCCCCTGGTCGCAAGCGAACGTACCCACCCTCTTCGGCCACTCCATGCCCACCCTCTTCAAGTACAACAACCAGTTGCACTTCGTGGCCAGCGCCTTCCAGCGCCAGGAACCGCTCTGGGCCACCCTCCACGGCGACACCTGGATCATCACCCCCACGAACCTGCCCCCCGCAGCCTGCGAAGAACCCGCCTTCCTCGAAGTCAACAACAAGCTCTACTGCGTCTACCGCACCCCGGACAACGCCATGCACCGGACCATCGGGACAGCGGACCCCACGCAACCCGGACAGCTCGCTTGGAGCACCCCCACTCGCATCACCACAAAGAACTGGACAACCACCCACAAACCGACACTTGTGCAACTGCTGACGGGCCCCAACTGCGGGTTCCGCCACCCGGACGGATCGATCTACTTCGGCGCCATCATCGACGACACACCGCCGGAGCCCACGAACATCCCCGTCAAGACAACCCACGGGCCAGCTGCGGCCAGCACCCTGCTCGGGCCTCAGTTCGCCTACAGGGCAGAGGACGGCGCAGTCCGCGTCACTCTGGTGACTGGAGACGGTGCCCCCATCCCCGGAGCGCGAACGAGCGACGGGCCAGCATTCGTCCCGTACCTGACAGGGGTGGCTTGCGCCTACCGCGACGAGAGCGGGAAACTCCGGTACTCAGCCAACGTCCTCGGCTCCTGGTTGCCGTCCGACGACATCTCCCCCCTCCCCGGCACCGGCAGCCCGTCAGTGGTCGCACTCAACGGCAGGCTGCACGCCATCTACCGGTAGTTGGGCCACAGGCGAAAACCAGGCCGTACCGGAATGGCTGGCACCCACGTGCTCCCACCGGACTTCCGGTACGGCCACCTTCCTCGGCTGGCAGGCGGCGTCTCTGCGTCCAACTGTCGCCAAGCGTCGTCTGCGACCTCTTCGGCGTCACAGTCAGCAGAACCGACCACTAGTGCAGCGCCGCGTTGATCCTTCGGGAGTTCATGCGGCTTTGAGTGGGCTGCCGTCGTAGGTCCAGCGGTAGGGCTTGGCGTCGTGTTCGTCGTAGGCCAAGACGAAGGTGGCGCTCGACGATGCCGGCAACTGGGGGGCCAGGGTGGTCGGGTTACTGGTGCGCGACTCGACCAGCGCGGTCAGGAGGGCGCGGTGGGTGGGGTGCGCCATGCGGTCGGGGGTGAGGTAGGCGATGTCGTCCAGGCGTTGGCGGTCGCGGAGGGCGGCACCGAATCGCACTGGACACATACGTGATCCCCAAATGGGGATCAACTCCGGTCGCTCGCATCCAGTTCGATGGCATCGCCAAGTGGCTCGGCGACATCCTCGCGGACTCCGTATCCAACGGAAAACCCCTCTCCGCGAGCACCATTCGGAAGATCCACGTCGTCCTTAAGAGAGTGCTGGACCATGCAGTGCGTGCGCGCCGGATTGCTTATAACCCGGCAATCGGAATCCCGCTCCCTCGCTACGTCCCGCCGGAGCACGTCTACCTGGAAAACATGCAGCAGGAAACCCTGGTGGCGCCCGCTCTCGTCAACCCATGGCATGCCGTGTCCCTCGCGGCCCTGGAGTACAGCACCAGGGTTCGCGGCCTGTGACGCAGTGTCAAGACTTCGCGACAACCGGTGCGACCCGCAGCTCAAGGCGGCGCGCACCAGCCGCCGCACGCCGGATCAGGGGTGCTCAGGCAGGTCGGTGAGCCGCTCGACCTGGGTGACCGTCCCGTTCACCGAGTCGACCGCGCACCTCGACCAGTCCAGCTTGCCGCGCGCCCAGCTCGTCCAGGACGACCCGGTGGAACTTGGCCCACACCCGGGCCCTGCTCCATTCGGTGAATCGCCGGTGGGCGGTCGGCCCGGACGGGCCGAAGCAGGGCGGAAGCTGGGCCCAGGTGCACCCGGACGTCGCGACGAACACGATCGCCACCAGCGCCTCCCGGTCGCCGTAGCGGCGCCCGACCACCGCCCTGTGGGCGGGTCGGCGCCGCCGGCACCACCAACTGGAACAGCTCCCACAACTCGTCCGGCACCAAGCACTCCACGATCGTCACGGAAGCAGCCTGCAAGCCCAAATGAGATGTCTTTTCAATGTGCTTCGGGCCGTGGTGCTGGCCCTTTCGAGCTAGCACCACGGCCCTCTGACCTGCATGTTTGCTGTGGGCGCGGACGGTTTCGAACCGCCGACATCCGCCCTGCAAATGCAGTGATCGATGCGTTTGCGCTACGCTCGAATCACTAACACAGCGATCACTGCGAATGTTGCCTTGCCTGTCGACCACTACTCCCCACCGCCCGATACAGCCTTCACCCCGCCGCATCAGGAGACACCGTGACGACTGCCAGCAGGATCAAGAAGCACCGCCAGATTCAGCGATCGGACCACACGACGATCCGCTACACAGCCAGCGGTCCGACCGGAGGACCGGTCCTGGCCCTCATCCACGGCTGGGCGTGCGACCGCGGCGACTTCGATGCGGTGACCGACCATCTGCCCGAGGACCACCGCGTCCTGGCGATCGACCTCGCCGAGCACGGCGAGTCGCGGTCGACGCGGGAGGTCTGGACCATGGAGGAGTTCGCCCGCGACGTGGCCGCCGTCCTGGAAGCCGAGTCGGTGGACACAGCGGTCGTCGCCGGCCACTCCCTCGGCGGGGCGGTCGCCGTCGAAGTCGGCCGGCTGCTCCCGGACACCGTCTCGCAGGTCGTCGCACTCGACGCACTGCACTACCTGTCCCTGTTCCCGGCGCTGAGCGAGGAACAGGCCGAGGCGACGGTGAACGCGTTCCAGACGGACTTCGCCGCCGCCGTACGGGGCCTCGTCGAGGGGGGGTCACCGGCCGGGACGGACCCGGCGCTCAAGGACGCGTACACCGAGAAGATGGCCGCGGTGCGCCAGCCCGCGGGCCTGCGGGCCATCGAGGGCCTGGTGCGCTGGGACATGGACGCGGCGCTGCGCGAGACGAGGCAGCCGATCACCGTGTTCGCGATACGTGACCTGGTGACACGGGAGGCGATCGACCGCTACCGGGACCGCCTCGACATCGTGCTCATCGACCTCGGCAGCCACCACTTCCCGGCCGAGGCCCCCGAGGAGACGGCGAAACTGCTCTCCGGCGCCAGGTTCTGACTCGGCATCAGCTTTCTTGAACGCCGCTGCGGGCCGTGGGTCCGCCACGGCCCGCACCTCATCGCCGCGACAGCCCGGCGCTCCGTCTCGCCCCGCTCCCGCCGCCTGCCAGCCACTTCCCGAGGAAGAGAGCCCCCGCTGCGCCTGCGGGACGTCACCGTTCCCCATCGCCTGTGGATGTCCCCGATGGCCCAGTACGCCGCGGGCCCCGACGGGAAACCGACCGACTGGCATCTCGTGCACTACGGCGCACGAGCGGTCGGCGCGGTCGGCGCGGTCGGCGCGGTCGGCGCGGTCGGTCTGATCATGGTCGAGGCCAACGCCGTGGGCCCGCTGCACCGGACCGGCGGACCTCGGCATCTGGAACGAGGAGCAGGCCGCCGCTCACCGGCGCCTGACCTCGTTCATGCGCGAGCGCGGCACCGTCCCAGGGGTGCAGTTGCAGGCCGCGGGCAGGAAGGGTCGCACCAACTGCCCTGGGTGGGCGCGGGGCAGAACGGTTCCGTGAGCGCGGCCGAGGGAGGCTGGCGGACGTTCGGCCCGTCGGCGGTCCCCTTCGGCGACCTGGACGCACCCCGGCAGGCCGACCGCGCCGACCTCGACGAGGTGGTCGAGGCGTTCGCCCGCGCGGCCCGGATGGCCCACCTGGCCGGGTACCAGGTCGTCGAGATCCAGGCCTCGCACGGATACCTCCTGCACGAGTTCCTCTCACCCCTGTCCAATCACCGGACGGACGAGTACGGCGGCAGCCTCCGGAACCGGACGCGCCTCGCGCTGCGCGTGGCCCGCGCCGTCCGGGAGGCCTTCCCGGCGGAGAAGGCCGTCTTCGTCCGGATCACCGCCACGGACTGGGTCGAAGGCGGCGTCGGCATCGACGAGGCGGTGGCGTTCGCCGAGGAGCTGGCGGCCGTGGGCATCGACTTGCTCGACGTCACGTCCGGACTGGTGGTGCGGGACCACGAGGCCCGCCCGCCGACGAGGGAGGGGGTCCACGTCGAGTTCGCGGCACGGCTCAAGGACGCCACCGGACTCGCGGTCGCCGCCGGACAGATCGGCGACGTGTCGCTGGCCGGCGAACTGGTGGCGAGCGGGCAGGTGGACGCCGTGATGACAGGGCGCCCCTCCTCCGCGACCCCTACTTCGCCCTGCGCGCGCGCCCTTCGGACCAGGCGGCCTGGCCCCACCAGTACCGACGCGCTCTCTGACCGCTCCTCTGGTCCTTCCGGGCCGATGCCCCCTGACCACGACCGGTCAGGGGGCATCGGCGCTCGTGCGCAGGTGGGTGGGCGGGCGGGCGGGCGGTGTCTCAGGTGGCGATGGTGGCGAAGGGTTCGAGGCCGTAGGTCCGGGCGTAGCCGTTCTCGGTGCCGACGAGGAGGTCGACGACCTCGAAGTAGCGGTCCCAGAAGGGGGTTTCGCGCAGTGCGTCGACGAGGAGCTGGTAGGCGTGGTGGTCGTCGGCCTCCCACACCCAGACGTCGGTGACGCGAGCGGAGTAGAACTCCGTGTCGTAGAAGCGTGACCGGACGCCGGTGGTCCTGGCCTTGATGGCCGGCAGGACCTGGGTGGTGAAGGCGTCCACGCGTTCCTGAACGGTCAGGGCGAGCCATTCGGGCATGGTCTTGACCAGCATGAACGCCGTGACCGGCGGTTCGGACTTCTCAGCGGACATCGGGGTGCCTCCAAAGCGGCAGGTGGTGGTGGTCCTGGTTCGCTGTTCGCCGGGCTCCGTGGTGCGCCCGGCACGGGGTGCTGGACTTCAGGAGAGGACGGCGGGCTTGAGGGTCCGGGCGCACCACTGCTCGAAGCGGGTGGGGGAGGCGGTGTCCGGGGTGCGGGCGACGCCGGCGTCGAGGCCCTCCTCCTTGGCCCGCTTCATGTCGACCACGCCCCGGGCGAACGCCTCGTTGAGGCCGTAGCCGACGAGGGTGGTGTACAGCTCGTCGAGCGACTGGCGTTCGTAGCGGACGGGGCGGCCGAACTGCTCGGTCATGAGGCGGGCCAGGTCGTTCGGGGACAGGTCCTGCGGCCCGAGGACCGGGACGCTGCCGGTGCCGGTCCACGAGCGGTCCAGCAGCAGGTCGGCGGCGGCGGCCGCGATGTCGGCGACGGCGACGAAGGGGGCCTTGCGGTCGGCGTCGACGGAGTCGGTGAAGACGCCCTTCTCGCGGATCGAGTCGGCCTCCTCCAGGAGGTTCTCGAAGAAGGACGGGTTGGCCAGGGCCCGGTAGGAGACGCCGGTGCCGGCGATGAGGTCGTCCATCGCGAGGGAGGCGGTGACGAGGCCGGCCCGGTCGGCGAGCGGGGTGCCGCGGCCGAGCGCGGAGACGCCGACGACGTGGCCGACGCCGTGGGCGACGAGCGCCTCGACGGCGGCGCGGGTGAAGCCGCTGTAGGCGTCGTGCGGGGTCAGGGAGGAGTCCGGGGGGACGAGCCAGAAGACCGCGTCCGCGCCCTCGAAGGCCCGGTCGAGGACCTCGGCGTCCGCGTGGGAGCCGGTGACCACGTCGACGCGTCCGTGCGCCGCGTCCGGGAGCCGGGCGGGATCGCGCACGATGACGCGCAGTTCCTCGCCCGCGGCGGGGGCGGACTCCAGGAGCTGGGAGAGCAGGTGGCGGCCGATGTTCCCGGTGGGACCAGTGATGACGATCATGAAAACCTCGTAGCTCGTGCTGGTTTCGATATGCCCTCATCCTGCTGAGATCCGCCGTGCTGCCACAATGGGAACTTCAGCACGGAATCATTGACTGAAATGGAATAATGCTGGTGAGCAGCCCCGATCCGGTCATCGACGCCAATCTCGCCATCGCCCTGGATGCTCTGCTGACCGAGCACAGCGTGACCCGCGCCGCCGCGCGACTGCACACCTCGCCCGCCGCCATGAGCCGCACCCTGGCCCGGCTGCGCCGCATCCTCCAGGACCCCCTCCTGGTCCGGGCCGGGCAGGCCATGGTTCCCACGCCGCGCGCCCAGGCCCTGCGCGAGGAGGCCGCCACCGTGGTGCGCAGCCTCGGAGCGCTGCTCAGCCCCGGTACGAGCGTCGACCCCGCCGGCCTCCGCAACACCTTCACCCTCCAGGCCGCCGACCTGGTCGGCGCGGCACTGGCCCACGGGCTGCTGCAACTGGCCCGGCGGGAGGCGCCGGGGGTCTCGTTCCGGATCCGGGCCGAAGAACTGGAGGCCGGGCCCGCCCTGCGCGACGGCCGGATCGACCTGGAGGTCGGATCCATCGACCACGTGGACCCCGAAACCCGGGTCGAGGAACTGGTCAGCCTCCGCATGGTCGCGGCCGTCCGGGCCGGCCATCCGCTCACCGAAGGGCCGCTGACCCCGGCCCGGCTCGCTGCCGCCCACCACATCGCGGTCAGCCGCCGCGGCCGGTTCACCGGCCCCCTCGACACCGCCCTGGCCGAGCAGGACCTCCACCGGCGGGTCAGCGTCGTCCTGCCCAGCCACCTGGCCGCGATGACCCTCGCCACCCGCAGCGACCTCGTCTGCCTGGTACCCGCCGCACTCCCCGGCGCCGCCCCCTCGCCCCTCACCCACGACGCCGGCGCCCTCGGACTGCACCTCCTCGACATCCCCCTGGCCCTGCCGCCGCTGACCATCGGCATGGCCTGGCACCCCCGGCACACGGCCGACGGGGCCCACCGCTGGCTCCGCGACGCCGTCCGGCAGGTTCTCCGCACGCCGGCGGCAGCCGCCGGGCCCACCGCGGCGGACGCGATCGGGCTCGCACAGGACGACACCGGCCCCGCATAGGACGCGACTGGCCATAGGACGCCGCCCCGGCCCGCGCGGACGCATGCCCGTGGGCAACAAGGCCGCGGACCGGACGACAAGCCGAGGTGTCCCGCTCCGCAGCCGGGTGTCTACTCGCCGGAGTCGGTCACCGACGCCCGGCCCGGATCCGTGTCAGGCGTTCCCGGACGACGCGCTACACCGTGCTGGCCGATCCGGAGGGAAACGAGTTCCGCCCGGACTGAACGACGGGGAACTTCACCCCGGTGAGGTCTTCGGAGACGGCCCACAGCCGCTGCTGGACGACCACCTCGTACGACTCCGGGCTCGAGGTGACCAGCCGGGGGTGGCCCATGAACTCGCCGCGTCCGCCGGGACCGTAGTACTGGCCGCCGAGCGCGGCGGGGTCGGCGGCGGCCCGAAGGGTCGGCAGCGCGCCCATCGCCGGCTTCTGGGTGATCAGCGGCGCGAGCCAGGTGAGCGGAAGCCGGAAGGCCGCGGGGAGGTTGCGGGCGAGCTCGGTGCTGGACACGCCGGGGTGCGCGGCCACCGCGACGGTGGTGCCGTGCGCGGCGAGCCGACGCTGCAGCTCGTACGTGAACATCAGGTTGGCCAGCTTGGACTGACCGTAGGCGGCGGCCCGGCTGTACGACCGTTCCCACTGCAGGTCGTCGAAGTGGATCGCGGCCCGGATGCGGTGGCCGGTGCTGCTGACCGTCACCACGCGCGAGCCGGGCACCGGCAGCATCAGGTCCAGCAGCAGCCCGGTGAGCGCGAAGTGGCCGAGGTGGTTGGTGCCGAGCTGCATCTCGAAGCCGTCCCGGGTGGTCTGCTTCGGGGTGTACATCACTCCGGCGTTGTTGATCAGCAGGTCGATCCGGTCGAGCCGGGACCGCAGCGCCGCCGCCGCGGTCCGGACGGAGTCGAGCGAGGTCAGGTCCAGCGCCTGCACGGTCACGTCGCCGGTCATGCGGGCCGCGGCCTGCTCGCCCTTCTCCACGTTGCGCACGGCGAGCACCACGGACGCCCCGCGCTCGGCGAGCGCCTTGGCGGTCTCGTACCCCAGTCCGGTGTTGGCCCCGGTCACCACGGCCACCCGCCCGCGCTGGTCCGGAATGTTCGCCGTCGTCCACTTCTCGCTCATGCCAGGCTCCCGACCAACTAACGTACCGAAGGTATCTTGCGCACGACGTTAAAGTACTTTCGGTACGTTGTCAACGTACCGCAGGTACCTAAGTTAGGCTGGTGATCATGACTTTCCAGCGGGCGCGAACCGAAGAGCAGCGGGAGATGCGTCGACGGGCGATCCTCGACACGGCGTCGGCGATGCTCGACGAGATGCCCGTGGCCGCGGTCACCCTGAACGAGCTCAGCCGCCGGGTAGGCCTGGCGAAGCCGAACGTGCTGCGCTACTTCGAGTCTCGCGAGGCGGTCCTGCTGGAACTGCTGGACCACTTCCTGCAGGAGTGGCTGACGGAACTGGCAGGCGAGTTGGCGGCCGGCATCGACGAAAACCTGCCCATGGCCGAGCGCGCGGCAGGGGTGGCCGAGATCCTCAGCCGCTCACTGTCCAGCCGGGCGGTGCTGTGCGACCTCTTCGGCGCACAGGGCAGCGTCCTGGAACGCAACGTCTCCGTCGAGGTCGTGGCCCGCTACAAGCGCGCCTCCCTGGACCGCCTGACAGCCATGACCGCCCTGGTCCTGAAGTACCTGCCGGAGCTGGGCGAAAACGCAACACTGTTCAGCCTGCAGACCATGGTCATGGCCGGCGCGCTGTCGGCGTACAGCACACCCCCGCCCAGCCTGCGGGCGGCCTACCAGGCCGAGCCCGACCTGGCCCGCTTCCACCTGGAGCTGGAGGACTACTTGAAGCTGGCCCTGACCGCAACCCTCCTGGGCGTGCTACCCCGCCGCTGACCTGCGGTGCACTGAACTGAGGGGCCTCAGAGCTGGACGGGCAGGTGGCGGGGTCCGCGGAGCATGGCGTTCTGCCGGTAGGGGGGCGGATCCTGGACCAGGCGTGCCGCGCCGAGGCGGGGGATCAGCGCACCGAGCGCGGCCTCGGCCTCGATGCGGGCGAGCGGTGCGCCGTAGCACAGGTGGATACCGCTGCCGAAGCCGAGGTGCTGGTTGTCCGGGCGGGTGGGGTCGAACCGGTCCGGCGCGTGGAACCGCTTGGGGTCGCGGTTGCCCGAGGCCAGCGCGAGCACGACGGAGGCGCCTGCGGGGAGGGTGGTGCCGCCGACGTCGATGTCGGCGAGGGGGATGCGCTGGCGCATGTGGACCGGGGGTTCGTAGCGCAGCAGTTCCTCCACCGCTCGCGGCAGCAGCTCCGGTTCGCGACGCAGCTGGTCCAGCTGCTCGGGCTGACGCAGCAGGGTGAGCACCCCGTTGGCGATCAGGTTCACCGTGGTCTCGTGTCCGGCGATGAGCAGCAGCACCGCGGTTTCCGCGAGTTCTTCCCGGGTGAGACGCAGGGCCGGGTCCGGTTCGTTGACGAAGGCGGAGAGCAGGTCGTCGCTCGGATTGCCACGGCGCTTCTCGGCGAGGCCCGCCAGGTACCGGCCCATCTCGCCCCGCGCCTGCTCGCCCGCCTCAGCGCCCGCCTCGTCCCGCCCGGAGGAGTCCGCTTCGGGCCGGACGTCGGCGGACGCGACGAGCGCGTCGGACCACGCCCTGAAGAGCGGCTCGTCCTCACGCGGCACGCCGAGCAGGCGGCAGATCACCGTGACGGGCAGCGGGTAGGCGAGGTCGTCGACGATGTCGATCCGGCCGCCCGCCTGGAACGGCTCCATCAGTTCCCCGGTGAGCTGGACGATCTCGCCGCGCATGGCATCGACCCGGCCCGGGCTGTGCGGGGGGCCGAACGGCCGCATGGCCAAGGTGCGCAGTCTGTGGTGCTCCGGGTCGTCGAGCCGCAGGAACGGCGGCTTGTGCGTCGTCTCGCCACAGGTGCGGGGATCGACACTCATCCGTGGATCGTGGAGCAGGGCGGCGACCTCGTGGTAGGTGCCGATCAGGTAGCTGCCGTCTGCCTGCCGGACGACGGGACCGGCCTCGCGCAGTTCCGCGTACAGCGGGTAGGGGTCGGGGCGGTTCGCGTAGTCGGTGATCCGTGCCAGCAGGGTGTCGGAGTCCATGGTGGCTCCTCGTCGTTGGGCGGGACGTGGGTCAGCCGCGGGGCTGCACCACGGTCAGTCGACGGTCGGGCAGGTATCCGGTGAGCGCCACGGTGGGGCCGTGGGACAGCCCCTTCGGATCCGGCACGTCGGACGGAATCGGGATGTCCGCCGCGAGCGCGCGGTCCGCCGCGCCGGGCGGGGGCGGGAACGGCGCAGCCGTCTCGATCAGGTGCCGGTAGTAGTCGAGCGACTTGGCCATGTCGACGGTGACCGCCGCGGTGACCCGCCCCTGGTAGCCGTAGACCATCGCCAGACGGCGCGCCTCCAGAGAACCCTGGGCGATGACCACGTGGTCGGAGAAGGTGGGCACGCCCACCGACTTGATGTTGAGCCCGAACTGGGTCGACCAGAACGTCGGGAGGGCGAGGTGCGGGCGCCGCAGCGGCCCTGGACTGACCATGTTGTGGGCCGCCACCCCGGCCTGTTCGACCGCGTTCCCCCAGTGTTCGAGGGAGAGCATCTGGTAACCGAACAGCGGGTGGGGGAAGCGGGAGACGTCGCCGGCGACGAAGACGTCGTCAGTGACGATTCCGTACATGTTGAAGGCGCGGCAACCGGCGTCGCAGGCGATTCCGCGCGGGCCCGCCGCCAGGCCGGAATCCGCCAACCACTCGACGTTGCGGACCGCCCCCAACGCCACGACGCACACGTCCGCCTCGACGCGGCTGCCGTCGGACAGCTCCGCGCCGGTGAAGCGGCCGCCGCCGTCCCCGCGCAGGGCGGTGACCGTCACGCCGGTGCGCAGGTCCACACCGTGGTTGCGCTGCATGGCGGCCGCGAGTTTCGCCAGGGTGCCGCCCAGCGCGCCCACCAGAGGTGCGGGGCCGCGTTCGGCGACGGTGACGTCCAGTCCGCGTTCCCGGCAGGCCGAGGCGATCTCCGAACCGGTGAAGCCGCCGCCGATCACCAGCACCCGCCGTGGCCCGGCGGCCAACCGCTCGGCCAAACCGCCGGCGTCCTCGCGGGTACGCAGGGTGAACACCCCGTCCAGGGCGGCCTCCTGCGGATGGGGCCAGGGCCGCGCCCGGGTCCCGGTGGCGATCAGCAACCGGTCGTACGGCAGCGACTCGCCATCGGCCAGCATCACCCGCTTCCCCAGGGGGTCCAGGCCGGTGGCGCGTACGCCCAGCCGCCACTCGGCGTCCGGATCCCGGCGCATCGGCAGCCCGGTGGAGTCCGCCGCAGCGTGGCCCAGCAGCACCTGCTTGGACAGCGGCGGCCGGTCGTAGGGCGGATGAGGCTCGTCGCCGACCACGGTCAGTGAGCCGGTGAACCCCTCCTCCCGCAGCGCCTCCGCGGCCCTCAGCCCGGCCAGCGACGCGCCGACGACAACGATCCGGCCCTCTGTCTGGTAACCGGCCCTCTGGTCACCGGCTCCCTGGTCACCGGCCATCAGCGCTCACCTCCTCGCCGAGGAGGATGGCCTGGACCGGGCACGCCGCCGCGGCCTGGCGCACGCGCTCGACCTGGTCATCGGGGACAGCCGGGGCGTACAGCAGTCCCTCCTCGCCGTGCAGCTGGAACACCCTCGGCGCGAGGAACACGCACTGTGCGTAGCCCTGGCAACGCGTGAGGTCCACAACGGTCCGCATCCCCATCCCCACCACTTCCTCTGCCGCCGTACCCCCCTCTCTTCCAGCATGGAACGAGAGCCGGACGCGCGCAGCACGGGCCGAGAACCGGTGCCGGTACGCGCACCTGGCGCGAGGAGCGCAGTACTGGCTTCAGTCCCTGTCGGGGGCGTGCAGGGCGAGGGTGAAGCTGAAGCGGTCGCCGCGGTAGAGGGTGCGGACCTGTTCGAGGGGGTGGCCCGCGGCGTCGCGGCTGCGGCGGTGGAGCAGCAGCATGGGCAGGGCGGGCGGGGTGCCGATGAGCAGGGCTTCGCGGGGGGTGGCGAGGACCGTCTCGATGCGTTCGTCGGCGCCGCCGAGCCGCACACCGCACTCGCGCAGGTAGCCGTAGAAGGAGCCTTCGGGGTCGAACTCCCGCTCCAGGCGCGGGACCCGGGCGACGGGGACGTAGGTGGACTCCAGGCCGACGCGTTCCTCGTCGGCGCGCAGGACGCGTTCCAGGTGCCAGAGGGATTCACCTTCGGGGACGGCGAGGTGCTGGGCCATGGGCGGGTCGGCGGGGAGGCGGTCGAGGGTGATGAGCGTGCGGCCGGGGCGCAGGCCCTGGCGGGTGACGCCTTCGGTGTAGCTGGCGAGCGAGAGCGGCTGTTCGATCTTGGGGCCGGCGACGACGGTGCCGCGGCCCTGGCGGCGCAGGCGGCCTTCGAGGAGGAGATCGCGCAGGGCCTGGCGGACGGTGGCGCGGGCGACGTGGTGGCGTTCGGCGAGGTCGGCTTCGGTGGGCAGGCGCCCGCCAGGGCCCAGTTCGGCGATGAGGTCTTCGAGTTGGGCTTTGACCAGGTAGTACTTGGGCACCCGGCCGTGGTCGGGGACGCCGGAGCGGGCGGGGGCGACGGGGGGCCGGGGGGTGCCGTGGTTCACCGCGCCACCTTACCGAGCGGCGGTCCGGCGCCGTCGGGTGGCGGTTCCGCGCCCCTGAGATCACGGAATGGTAACCGGTCTGGACTGAATTTCGGCGGTTGTTCATACAACCGTGGATCCGGGGAGGGCTCCTCCTCGTACGGGCGCCCCATCCTCGGTGCCGGTGCAACCGCACCGCGTCGCCCCCCAGTTGGGAGCCCCCGTGCGCATTCCCCGCTCCACCCGGACCGTCACCGTGGCCACCGCCGTAGCCGCCGCGGCCACCGTGCTGCTGCCGTCGGCGCCCGCCGGCGCCTCCCCCGCCGCCGCGCGCATCGCGGCCGCCCCCGCCTACAAGGGCCTGCCGGACGGCACCAAGCAGGCCAAGACCCTGGTCATCGGCGTCGACGGCACCCGCTACGACAAGCTGGCGGCCGCCGACGCGCCCAACCTCAAGGCGCTGATGGCCGGCGGCATGACCGCCACCAGCAACCTGTACGCCAACCCGCTGGCGCCGACCCTGTCCGGGCCGGGCTGGTCGACCATCGCCACCGGCGTGTGGCCCGACAAGCACCAGGTCAAGGACAACGCGTTCACCGGCGCCCGGTTCGACCAGTACCCGGACTTCGCCAGCCGCCTGGAGGCCGCCGACCCGGCCGCCTCCACGCTGGTGATCGGCTCGTGGAACCCGATCACCGGCAACGTCTTCAACGGCAAGGCGGACCTGCGGATCGCCGAGAACGAGAACGACGCCAAGACCGCCTCCGACGCCGCCGACTACCTCGCCCACGGCAACCCGGACGCCGCCTTCCTGCACTTCGACGGGATCGACGAGGCCGGGCACGCCTCCGGCGGCGCCAGCGCCCAGTACGCGGCCGCCATCCACACCGTCGACGCGCTCGTCGGCCAGGTCGTGCAGGCCGTCAAGTCCCGCCCCGCGTACGGCTCGGAGGACTGGCTGATCGTCGTCACCACCGACCACGGACACACCGACGCCGGCGGGCACGGCGGCAACAGCGCCAACGAGCGGCAGACCTTCGTGATCGCCGACGGCGCCGGCTACCCGGCCGGCTCCCGGCGCTACGACGTCAAGCCCGTGGACATCGCGCCGACCGTCCTCAAGCACGAGGGCGCGGCGATCGACCCCGCCTGGCGCCTGGACGGGCAGCCGATCGACGAGATCGCCCCGGACGCCTTCGACGCGCTGCGCCCCGCCCTCCAGGGCCGGGTCGACGAGACCGGCATCCCGGCCGCGGTCCGCGGCTGGACGCACACGCCGCCCACCGGCTGGAGCATCGACAACTCCCGGATGCCCAGCGGCGGGGTGACGGAGTGGCGCGGCTGGGCCTTCGCCACCGACGAGTTCTGGAGCGCCACCCAGCTCGGGCAGAGCCGCGAGACCAACGTACGGGCCCGCAACGTCTTCGCGGTCGCCGACTCCGACGAGTGGGACGACAAGACGCACGGCGCCGGCCAGTTCGACTCCACCCTGGTCAGCCCGGCCTACCCGGTCGCCGGCCTCGGCCGGGCCACGCTGTCCTTCGCGACGAACTACAAGGTCGACGGCCCGCAGACCGGCGACGTGTACGTGGTCTTCGACGACGGCGCCCCGCAGCTGGTGAAGTCCTACCGCGCCGACCTGAACACCGTCGAGCACCTGCCCGTCACCGTGCCGGCCGGCGCCACCACCGCGCGCCTGCAGTTCCGCTACACGGGCACCAACAGCGCCTTCTGGACGGTCGACCAGGTCTCCTTCGGCGCCTGACACCACCACCTGCCCTCCCGCCGCCCCGGCCCCCGGGGCAGCGGGAGGGCAGGGTGGCGGGGGGCGACGCCCACCACGCGGTACGGCGGCCTCCCGGAGCGGAGTTCGGCTGTCAGACCAGGCAGAACTCGTTTCCTTCCGGGTCGGCCATCACCACATGATCGGGCCTGCCGTCCAGCTCCTCCTCGCTGACCACGGTCGCGCCCGCGGCGGTCAACCGCTCCACCGCCTCGACCACGCGCGGCCATCGCACCTCCCACGGTGTTTCACGGCCGCCACCGACCTGGACGTCCACGTGCACCCGGTTCTTCACCGCCTTCGGCTCCGGCACCTTCAGGAAGGACATGGTGGGGCCCACCCCGTCGGGATCACAGAGGTACGCGCCGTCATCCCACTCGCCCTCCGGGATTCCGTAGTGGGAGAGCCATTCCTCCCAACTCCCGAATCCCGCAGGTGCGGGCTTCTCCGCATAGCCCAACGCCAGTGCCCAGAACTCGGCCAGCTTCGCCGGGTGCGCGCAGTCGATCGTCAAGCTCCACCTGGTCGCCATGCGGTCCTCCTCCGATCGGATGCCGCGACGGTACCGCGCACCTCTGACACTCGCGGCCGGTGAGCCGCCCGGTGGCGCGACCGGCGCCGTCACGACCCTCGGCGCGCACCGGCCGGGTGGCCCCCGCTGGCCGGTACGGTACCGGCGTGACGGGAACTCAGGACACCGTGCTGGTGGTGGTCCGCGGGCCGAGCGGGGCGGGCAAGTCGAGCGTCGCCGCGCGGCTGCGCGCCGCGTACGGACGGGGTGTGGCCGTCGTCGCCCAGGACGTGCTCCGGCGCACCGTCCTGCGCGAGCGCGACCTCCCGGGCGGGGCGAACATCGGCCTCATCGACCTGGTCGCCCGGCACGCCCTCGACCACGGCTTCCACACCGTCGTCGAGGGCATCCTCGCCGCCGAGCGCTACGGCCCGATGCTCGCCCGGCTCGCCGCCGACCACCGCGGCCGCAGCCACCTGTACCACCTCGACGCCGACTTCGACGAGACCGTGCGCCGCCACGCCACCCGCCCCCAGGCCGGCGAGTTCTCCCCCGAGGACATGGCCGGCTGGTACGAGCCCCACGACCTCCTGCCCGGCGGCCTCGAACGCGTCGTTCCGCAGCACAGCACCCTCGACGAGACCGTCGAGCAGATCCTCACCGACACCCGTCTCGCCCCACCCGGCTGGACACCCCGCCCCTGAGGACGGGAAGCCGGGCCCCTGCACCCCTCCCCCGACAGGCGGGACGGCCCGGCCAGTTCGCCGCGCTCGGACCCGGCTGACGCCGACCCGGAATCCGACGATTCGATCAACTACCCTGCCACCGCGATCTCGTGGCATCCACCCATCACTCGAAGGCAGGGGGCTCAGCGGGTCGTCGCCGAGCGGAGGTGTTCCAGGTAGCGGGCCGGGTCGGCGCCGTGGGCTTGGTCCTGGGCGCCGTACCGGATGTGGGCCAGGCCGCCGTCGGGTGCGATGCGCAGCATGGTGGTGGCGGCGTGGGGGGTTGCGGTGTCGCGCAGGGCGTCGGCGTCGACGACAGGGGTGTCGGGTCCGAACATGGCCGCTGCCTGGTCGGAGGTGGCGGCCGGCGGGTGTCCGGTGCGGTTGGCGCTGCTGACGTACAGGCGCGGGAAGCGTGTGAGCAGCGGTGTCAGGGGCTGCCAGCGTGCGCCGAAGAGGAGCAGGTGGCCGTCGCGCAGGGCGGGGGCGGCCCAGGCCGGCGGGGTGTCGGCGCGTATGGGCACCAGCAGGGTGACCAGGTGGTCGCGCAGCAGGGTGAGCGCGGTGTGCAGGGCGGTCGGCGTCAGGTCCAGTCGGGTGGTGAGGTCGGCCCAGGTGGTGTCGTCGTGGACCCACAGGGCGACTTCCTGGCCGACGGGGCGGCCCTTGGCGTTGTTGACGGCCTGGGGGTTCGTGGCGGTGGCGACGTAGGTCAGGGGGCTGGGGTTGGGCAGGATGACGGCCCGCCCGGCGGTCAGGGTGCGGGCGGCGGTGCTGGTGTCGAGCCGGGCGGTGGTCGGCATGGGGGCGGGTCCGTTCACGGTGCGGGGGTGGTGGCGGTCAGGCCTTCGAGGTAGGCGGCGAAGTCGGCGTCGGGGACGACGGCCTGGTTCAGGCGGTAGGCGCGGTCCTTGGCCCAGGCCAGGGCGGTGCCGGTCTGGGCCTGGTCCAGTCGGTGGCCGAGCCGCTCGGCGACGGCCTGCAGCACGCGCCGGCTGGCGAGGTGGGTGAGGACCACGCTCGGTGCCAGGCCCAGGTGCTGCTGCGGGTCGTAGGGCTGGAAGGTCCGCGGGTGGGTGAACGGGGTCCCGGTGGAGATCGTGGCGACGCCGGTGCCCACGATCGGGGTGGTGACGGTGAGCGGGATCCCGGTCTCGGCGGACACCATTCGCGCGATCCCGGGCAGCCGGGTCAGGTCCGGCTGCGTCCACCACGGTTCGCAGCCGGGCCCCAGCACCTGTTCGGCCTTCGTGCGGTCGTGGCCGAGCAGGAAGAGCAGTTGTTCGGTGGCGGCCATGCCGCTGCGCTCGGCCATGCCCAGCCAGGAGCAGGCGGCCACCCGTACCCCGCTCTCCAGTGCGGCCAGGGTGTTGGCCAGCCCGAGGCCGAGGTCGTTGTGCAGGTGCGAGACCAGGACGGTGTCCGGCCCCGCGTCAGCGGCGACCCGTTGGAACAGGGCCCGGGTCTGACCGGGCAACAGGTCGCCGACGGTGTCGGCGAGCACAATCGTCCCCGCGCCGTGGGCGGTCATCGCCCCCGCGTACTCGGCCACCAGGGCGTGGTCCGCGCGGGGTGCGTCCACCAGGCACACGTCCACCGCCGTGTCGCCCGCCAGGTCCGCCGCCTCCTTCAACACGTCCAGGCCGTCTGCCAGGGCCTCGCGGGCACCGCTGTGGACGAGGGCGCGGGCGGTCGCCTCGGAAGCGGCCACGATCACCATCACCCGCGCGTGCGCCGCACCCCGCACCGCGCTCAACGCCAGCCGCACGTCGGCCACCGTGCCCCGGCAGATCGCCGAGGGGCTCACCGAATCCTGTGTCTCCAGCGCCACCTGCCGGGTCGCCTCGAACTCCTGCCCGCACACCGACGGGAAGCCGGCCGCGAACACCACGTGCCGGGGCCCGTCCGCGCCGAACACCGCCCCCTGTTCCCGGGCCAGCCGCACCCGGAATCCGGCGCTCATCAGGGTCTTGGCCTGCGCACCGTCGCGCGCGGACTCCTCGAACAGCACGATCCGCCCGGCTCTCGCCGACTCCCGCACCACGTCCACTGACGACAACGCCCCGCCCCCGTCCCGGCGCGGCACTCACGTACCGCGATACGTCGAGAATCCCCTCGGCGGATCGTAGAGCACGCCCAGACCCATGCCCAGACCCATGCCCAGACCCACGTCCACGCCCCCGTCGCGGCTCCCGCAGTGCAGATGTCGACAACGCGGGCACGGCGCCCGCGGTTGCCTACGTCATGATCACGATCATGTGAACCTTGTCGAAACAAGATCATTATTTGATGATCCTTTGGCGTCATTTGACCCCATCTTTGATCTTGTCGACCACTCCTATGCTCCGAAAGCGCCGTCGAGCGACGGTGTTTCAAGGAGTCGATATGAACAGACGGATGACCACACGACGCAGACCCGGCAGGCCTGTTGGCATGCGGGCGCTGAGCGGGTCGCTGGCCCTCGCCGTGGCGGTGTCGCTGCTGGCCGGGTCCGAGACGGCCCTCGCCGCGACGCCGAGCGCGGCGGCGAGCGCGGCCGCGCAGGCGGGCAAGGGCGCCGGGCAGTGGGCCACCTCCGCCGCCGACGTGCCGTCGGCGAGGGTCGCGGCCCGGCTGTCCGGGCAGCGGGTGGAGGCGCTCTCCGAGCGTACGGAGACGTCGACGACATGGGTAAACAAGGACGGTTCGCTCACCACCGAGCTTTTCGCGGGCCCGGTCCGCTTCCAACGTGACGGCCAGTGGGTGGACGTCGACCTCGGCCTCCAGGCCGGCGCGGACGGGTCGGTGGCGCCGAAGGCCCACCCGAACGCGCTGCGGCTCGCCGGTGCCGGCGGCACCCGGGCGAAGTCGCTGCTCCAGGCGCAGGCCGCGGCCCCGGACGACGCCCGCACCCTGGTGACCCTCGGGCAGGGCGACCAGCAGGTCGAGCTCCAGTGGCGGGGCGGCCTGCCCAAGCCCGCCCTGGACGGCACGAAGGCCACCTACCGGGACGCGATCGCGGACGGCGCGGCCGACCTGGTCGTGGAGGCCACCCGGACCGGCTTCGAGCAGTACACGGTGCTCAAGCAGCGCCCGAGCGCCGCCGGGTTCTCGTACACGATGCCGCTGAAGGCCGACGGTCTGAAGGCCGAGGTCCAGCCGGACGGCGGCGTGCTGTTCACCGACAGGCGCACCGGCGAGCGGCGGGCCGTGCTCCCGGCGCCGGTGATGTGGGACGCGACGGCCGCCGCCGAGGGCTCCGGTGAGCACGCCCGGCAGGCGAAGGTCGGTCTGAAGGTCGTTCAGCGCGGCGACGGCATCGACCTGGTGTTCACGCCGGACGCCGCGTTCCTCGCGGACCCGAAGACGCAGTACCCGGTGACGGTCGACCCCTCCACCACGGCCCTCGGCAACGTCTTCGACACCCGGGTGCAGCAGGGCGAGACGGTCGACTGGTCGGCCGACACCGAGATCTACTGGGGCAACTCCGGCACCAAGAACGCGGACGGCTCCTCCCGCCAGGCCCGGTCGTTCATCAACTGGAACACCGCGCCGATCGCGGACGCGCTGATCACCAACGCCAGCCTGTCGCTGTACAACTTCCACTCCGGCAACAGCGACTGCCAGCCCTACGCGTGGGACATCTGGGACACCGGCCTCGCCTCGACCGCCTCGCGCTGGACGGCGCAGCCCTCCTGGAACGCCAAGAAGGCCACCGGCACCGAGACCAAGGGCCGGGACGCCTGCGGCGGCGACGGCTGGATCACCGCGGACGTCACCAACCTGGTGCAGACCTGGACGTCGGCGAAGAACACCACCTCGGGCATGGGGCTGCGCGCCCCGGACGAGGCCAACACCAAGTACTGGAAGGAGGTGAACTCCGCCAACGCCGCGACCAACGTCCCGAAGCTGACGGTGACGTACAACTACCGCCCCCGGACCGGGACGGACCAGCAGGCCGGCTCGCCGTTCTACAAGGACACCGCCGGCACCTGGTGGGTCAACTCCACCACCCCGACGCTGCGCGACACCTTCGTCGACCCGAACAACGACAAGGTCGACGGCACCTTCCAGATCTTCGACACCGCCACCGACACCCAGGTGGGCAACGTCCTGGTCTCCCCGTACGTGCCGAGCGGGGCCCCGGCCTCCGTCAAGGTCCCGGCCGGTGTGCTGGCCAACGGCAGGACGTACAAGTTCCGCACCTCCCCGTACGACGGGCTGCACTACAACAACAACTGGTCGGCGTGGGCCACCTTCACGGTCGACACCGCCGCCCCCTCGGCGCCCGCCGCGCTCTCCTCCGCCGACTACCCGTCGGGCCAGTGGGTCAAGGGCCCCGGCCAGGCCGGTTCCTTCACCGCGACCCCGCCGGCCGGTGACCAGAACGCCCTGGAGTGGACGCTCGACGGCGCGACCTGGACCAAGGTCGCGACGAACGGCTCCGCCGCGCCGGTGACCTTCACCGTGACCCCGGCCAAGGCCGGCACCAACACCCTTCAGGTGCGGGCGGTGGACCGGGCGGAGAACAAGTCCGAGGCCCGCACCCACACCTTCCAGGTCGGCGCGGGCGGTGTCACCTCGCCGAACGACGGCACCCGCACCGCGGCGCGCCTGCCGCTCACCGCCGAGGCCGACGCCGCCCGCTACGACCAGGTGGCCTTCTCCTGGCGGCGCTCCGACGCCGACGCGTGGACGCGGATCCCCGCCGGCGACATCACCAACGGCGGTGCCGCACTGGCGGCCTGGCCCGTGCCCCTCGCCGCGGGCAAGAGCCCGGCGCTCACCTGGAACGCCACCTCCACGGTGACCCCGGACGGCACCGTCCAGCTCCGCGCGGACTTCACCGGGCCGGGCGCCGCCGCCGTCTCCTCCGAGCCGGTGCGGGTCGTCGTCGACCGCAAGGCCGACGGCGCGGCAACGGAGAACGTCGGCCCGGGTGCACTGAACCTGCTCACCGGCGACCTCAGGGTCCCGGCCACCGACGTGTCGCTGTTCGGCATGACGGTCGGCCGCACGCACTCCTCGCGTGACCCGCGGGCCGCCGCCGGCCAGGACGGCCAGGCGGCGGTCTTCGGCCCCAACTGGGTGTCCAGCGTGTCGTCGAGCCTGTCCGCCTCGGAGTACACGGAGATCCGCAGGACCTCCAGCACCTCGCTCAGCGTGATGGCCGCCGACGGCTCCGCCGTCTCCTTCACCTCGAACGCGGCCGGCAACGGCTGGACGCCCGAGCCGGGCAGCGAGGACCTCACCCTGAGCGGCTCCTTCGGCGCCGACTTCACGCTCTCCGGCACCGAGGGCACCGTCACCACCTTCGCCAAGGCCGATCCGGCCGCCGCCACCTGGACGGTGACCTCCACGCTGCAGGGCGGGCTGGCCAACACCACCACCAGCGTGGTGTCGGAGACGACCGTGGTCGGCGGCAGGACTCTGGCCCGGCCGAAGCTCGTCATCGCGCCCACCTCCGCGGCCACCCCGGCGGTGTGCGCGGCGAACGTCGCCGCCAAGGGCTGCCGCGTCCTGCAGTTCGTCTACGCCACCGCGACCACCGCCACCGGCGTCACCACCGGCACCGAGTTCGGTGACGTCGCCGGGCAGGTCAGCGCGATCAGGCTCTGGAGCACCGCGCCCGGGGCCGCCTCGGCCACCGCCACCGACGTCGCCGTCTACCGCTACGACTCGGCCGGGCGGCTGCGCCAGACCTGGGACCCGCGGCTCGGCCAGAGCAGCCAGAACCAGTACGCCTACTACACCCAGGGCGCCGACGACGGCCTGCTCTCCTCCGTCCAGCTCAGCGGCACCCTCGCCACCTCGCTGGCGTACGGCACCGTCACCGCCAACCCGGCCGCGGGCCCCGGCATGCTGACGAAGACCTGGCACGACACCCTCGCCCCCGGCACCACGAGCACCGTGAACGGCACCGCCACCACCACCGTCGTCTACGGCGTCCCGCTCTCCGGCGCGAAGGCCCCGGAGGACCTCTCCGCGCCCGCCGCCTCCGCGTGGGGCCAGAGCGACCTGCCGACCGACGCCACCGCGGTGTTCCCGCCGGACCAGGCCCCCGCCTCCAACAACGGCACCGACCTCGGCTCCGGCGACTACACCAGGGCGAGCGTCACCTACCTGAACGCCTCCGGCCGCCAGGTCAACCAGGCCACCCCGGGCCACCACGTCACCACCACCGAGTACGACAACCAGGGCCACCAGGTCCGCAGCCTGACCGCGGGCAACCGCGAGCTCGCCCTCGGCGCCACCACCGCGGCCAAGGCCGAACTGGCCGACCTCGGCATCGACACCCTGCCCTCCGCCGAACGCGCCCGGCTCCTGTCGAGCAGCAGCGCCTACAGCGCGGACGGCCAGCAGGAGACCGACGTCTACGACCCGCTCCACCGCATCACCCTCGCCGCCGACGCCACCTCCGGTGCGACGGTCCTGGCGAAGGCCGGCACCCAACTGCCCGCCCGCCAGCACACCGTGAAGACCTACGACGAGGCCCGGCCGACCGACGGCACCGCCAAGATCAAGAACCAGATCACCCTCACCGCCACCGGCGCCCGGCTCCGCGCCTGGCCCGACCTGCTGGTCGACGCCCGCCAGGACCGCACCACCTACAACTGGGCGCTCGGCGTGCCCACCGCGCAGATCAAGGACAGCGGCGGCCTCGCCCTGACCACCACCACCGGCTACGACGGCCAGGGCCGGGTCGTCTCGACCCGGCAACCGGCCTCCACCGGCTCCGACGCGGCAGCCGGCTGGACCAGCTACTACACCGCCGACGGCACCGGCACCTGCGGCAACCGCCCCGAGTGGGCCGACCTCGTCTGCCAGACCGGGCCCGCCGCGGCCATCACCGGCGGCGGCGCCAACCCCGCACAACTGCCCACCAGGACAACCCAGTACGGGCAGTTCGGCCAGGCCACCCGCACCACCGAAACGGCCAACGGCGTCACCCGCACCACCGTGACCGACACCGACACGGCGGGGCGCCCCACCACCGTCACCGTCACCGACGGCCTCGGCACCCCGGCCCCCGCCGCCACCACCACCTACCACCCGGGCACCGGCGCCGTCACCCGCCAAACGTCCGCCACCGGCGGCACCATCACCAAGGGCTACGACGAACTCGGCCGCCTGACCTCCTACACCGACGCCGACGGCGCCGTCACCACCACGGAGTACGACGCCCTCAACCGCCCCACCAAGGTCACCGACACCTCCCCCTCCACCACCACCTACACCTACGACACCGCCGTCGACCCGCGCGGCCTGGCGACCTCGGTGACGGACTCCGTCGCCGGCACCCTCACCGCCCGCTACGACGCCGACGGCACGCCGCTCACCCAGGGCCTGCCCGGCGGCTACACCCGGACCGACGACAAGGACCCGGCCGGCACCACCACCAGCCGCACCTACACCCGCGACAGCGACGGCCTCGTGCTGGTCTCCGACGGCATCACCGAGACCATCCACGGCCAGCGGGCCACCCACACCGGCACCCCCGGCATCACCGCGGCCCAGACCTACGCCTACGACCGGGCCGGCCGGCTCCTCCAGGTCCAGGACACCTCGACCGACGCCGTCTGCACCACCCGCACCTACACCTTCGACCGCAACACCAACCGCACCGCGCTGGCCACCGCCGACGCCGCCCGCGGCCAGACCTGCACCACCACCGCGGGCACCACCCAGACCAGCACCTACGACACCGCCGACCGCCTGGTGAACCCCGGCTACACCTACGACGCGTTCGGCCGCACCACCGCACTGCCCGGCAGCACCCTCGCGTACTACACCACCGACCTGGTGCAGCAGCAGACCAGCGGCACCAACCGGCAGAGCTGGACCCTCGACTCGGCCCAGCGCTTCCGCGCCTGGACCACCGAGACCAACACCACCGGCACCTGGGCCCAGACCGGACTGCGGACCAACCACTACGGCTCCGACACCGACAGCCCCCGCTGGATCACCGAGGACACCGCGGGCACCCTGACCCGCAACGTCACCGGCCCCGCCGGCACCCTCGCCGCCACCACCGCGAAGACCGGCGGCACCATCCTGCAACTCGCCAACCTGCACGGCGACATCACCCTGCGGCTGCCCCTGGACACCGCCGTCGCACCCACCGTCCTCGACTACGACGAGTACGGCCAGCCGCGCACCGGCCAGCCCGGCACCCGCTACGCCTGGCTCGGCGACAAGCAGCGCTCCGACGAGACCCCGAGCGCCCTCACCCTCATGGGAGCGCGCCTCTACAACCCGGCCACCGGCCGCTTCCTCTCCCCCGACCCGGTCCAGGGAGCGAGCGCCAACGCCTACGACTACTGCAACGCCGACCCGGTCAACTGCACCGACCTCAACGGCCGGATGCCCGGCTGGCTGAAGGCCGCGCTCAAGGCCGCCGTCTCCCGCGCCGTCCAACTGTCCGTCACCGCGGCCGTGGCCGCCTGGATCCCCTTCCTGGCACCCTGGGCGCTCCACATCGGCAACTGCGCCGGCGGCGCCTGCGCCGGTGTACTGTTCGGGAGCGGCGGCTGGAAGCAGCGCATCGTCTGGGCCGTCGCCGGCTGCCTCGCGGGTTTCGTCTTCGACCGCGGCGTCTCCCAGCGGATCGTCGACAAGGTGATCGGCGTGGTCAGGAGGTTCGTGTGACATCCACGGAGTCGGCGGAGTCGGCGGAGTCGGCGGAGGAACCGGCAGCGCGCCGGGCGAGCCCGCTGCGCCTCGCCGCGACCAACGGGGCCTGGCTCGCCCCGTCCTTCCTCGCCGCCTACCTGCTCTCCGACCGCCTCACCACCGACGCCACCACCCGCACCTGGTGCACCCTGCTCCTCGCACCGGTGATCGGCCTGGCCCTGCGCGCCACGACCACCCTCGTGGCCCGCCGCCGACGGGCGCGGACCAACCGGCGGTAACCCGACGCACACCCCTGCAACAGGCCGACCCGCCGGCGCCACCGGCGGGTCGGCCTGTTGCGTGCTCGTTCCGTGCCAGCGGAGCACACCGATGGTCACGAGGCAGACGGGCGGCCAATGCCGAAGGCCGAGGCCAACGGCCTCGGCCTTCGGCCGGACAACGTGCCGGGCGGTCAGCCCACGGCCGGCCGCGTGCGACGCGCGACGCGGGCAGGTCCCGCCACCACGGTGCACCAGACCAGGACCGCGCACAGGAAGGCCGCCGCCGCGAAGATCAGCGGTCCCGTGACGGAGTCGTCCCGCGCGCCGGCGGCGAGCGCGGCGGCCGCCGACAGGACGAGGGCGACGGCCGGCAGAGCCCGGGGGCTGCGCGCGACGCCCGGTGCGGCGGAGGCCGGCAGCAGCCAGAGCGCGAGGCCGTAACAGGCGCAGCCCAGCAGCGCGGCCCCCAGCACGTCGCTGGGCCGGTGGTGGTAGAGCGCCTGCACGGCACCGGCGGTGACGGTGAGCCACAGCATGCCGACCGCGGTGACGTAGGGGCGCAGGCGCGGGGAGGCGACGAGGGCGGCGCCGAGGACCAGCCCGATGGGGACGGCCGCGTGCCCACTGGGGAAGCTCACCTCGGTGAGCATGGCGGGCGCGTTCACCAGATCGGGGCGGGGCAGGACCATCTTGCTGCACACCTCGGTGCCCCCGAACGTGCCCAGGACGACCCCGATCGCCGCGCAGCCCTGCCACCAGCACCGCCGCACCAGGGCGACGACCACGATCACGGCCATCCCCACGACCAGGGTGGGCAGGGCGGTGAACTCCAACGGGGGCATGGCCGCCGAGTCGAAGGCCGACCCCGACCAGTCGTAGATCCACGCCGGTTCGCCGCCGTTCCCGTTCATCAGGGAGTTCTCACCCCGCTGCCCGAACGGGGTCCAGACGGCGAGCAGGTAGACCGCCGCGAACCCCAGGGCGCACAGCAGAGCCGGCAGCCACGGCCGTATCGACCGCGTGGGGCCCTCTCCGGCCGGGGTTCCCGGGGCCCGACCGGAGGCGTCCGGCCCGGGTGCGGGCAGGGCCTGGTGATCTTGCTGAGTCATCACTGTCTTTCTGCTCGGAACTCAGGGAGCCGCGGGCCCTGGTCGTAGACGACTTGGTTTGAACAGGGACGCCGACGACGACGTCACGGTTCCCGTGCCGACACCGGACCCGGGGCGGGCGGCGGCGAGGCGCTCGGCGGCGTCATGCGGGGTGGATGAGGCGGCTCTCGTAGGCGAAGACCACCGCCTGTATCCGGTCGCGGAGTTCGAGCTTGTGCAGGATTCGCCCCAGATGGGACTTCACGGTCGCCTCCGCGAGGTACAGGGCGGCCGCGATCTCGGAGTTGGACAGGCCGCAGCCCACCTGGACGAGCACCTCGCGTTCACGGGCGCTGAGTCGGCCCAGCCGATCGTCGGGGTCGGCGCTGCTGCCGTCGGGAATGTGCGGGCGCAGGTGCTCCAGCAGGCGGCGGGTGATCCGCGGGGACACCACCGCGTCGCCCGCGGCGACACTGCGTATCGCGGTGAGCAGTTCCTCGGGCCTGGTGTTCTTCAGCAGGAAGCCCGAGGCTCCGGCACTGAGTCCGGCGAAGGCGTATTCGTCCAGGTCGAAGGTGGTGAGGATCAGCACTCTGCTCTGCGGGGAGATCCGGATGACCTGCCGGGTCGCCTCGATCCCGTCGATCCCGGGCATCCGGACGTCCATGAGGACGACATCGGGGCGCAGCTCCCGGGCGAGGCGGATGGCCTGGGCGCCGTCCGCGGCTTCGCCGACCGGTGCCATGTCGGGCTGGGCCTCCAGGACCGTGCTGAAGGCCATCCGGAGCAGCGCTTCGTCGTCGGCGATCAGGATGCGGATCGTCATGCGGACGCCGCTCCGCTGCTGTCGAGGAGGAGGCGGGTGTGGACTCCCCAGCCGCCACCCGGAAGCGGTCCGGCCCGCAACGTCCCCCCGTAGGCGGCCGAGCGCTCGCGCATACCGGGGATGCCGTGGCCGGACGGTGTGGCGCCGGGATGGGGCGGGCGGGGGCCGCTGTCGGTGACGTCCACGGTGACGGTCCCGGTCGAGCACCGTATCCGGACCGTCGCACGTGTGCCGGCGGGTGTGTGCTTGAGGGTGTTGGTCAAGGCTTCCTGTACCAGGCGGTAGACGGTCAGTTGTGCGGTGGCGGGTATGTGGGTGTGGCCGCCCTGGACCTCGATGCGGGTCGGCAGCCCGGCGGCGCACATCTGGTCGGCGAGGGCCTCCAGTTGGGCGATGCCGGGTAGCGGGTGGCGTTCCGCGTCCGGTTCGTCGGTCCGCAGGATGCCCAGCGAGCGCCGCATGTCGGTCAGGGCCTGCCGGCCCGTCTCGGAGATCTGGAGCATCGCGGTGGTGGCCTTGTCGGGCGACCGGTGCTGCGCGTAGACGGCGGCGTCGGTGAGCGCGACCATGACGGACAGGTTGTGGGTGACGATGTCGTGCATCTCCCGGGTGATACGTGTCCTCTCCTCGGCAACGGCCAGTCGCGCCTGCTGTTCCTGTTGCTGCTCCAGGCGTGCGGCCCGTTCCTCCAGGGCCGCGAGGTAGGCGCGCGTGGTCCGCACGTTCACACCCAGGACGGCGGCGGCGACGACCATCGCGGTGACCGCGACGAAGGGGGTCAGGAATGCGCCTTCCGTCGCCCAGCGCAGGCAGGCCAGCAGGGCCCCTGCCTCCACGACGGCACCGGCGACGAGTGTGCCGCGCCGGCCCGAGTTCGCGGCTGCCGTGTAGAGGGCCACCAACAGGCAGACGTCCGCCGGGAGTTGGACGTCTGTCAGCCACTGGACGAAGGCCGCGGCTGCCACGGTGCCGAGCACCGTGAGCGGGGCCCGGCGCCGCCACAGCAGGGGCAGCGCGAGAGCGGCGGTGAGGGCGACGGCCACCGGCAGCTCGTGCGGCGCGTGGGTGGTCACGATGTTGAGCAGGAGAAGCGTCGGCAGCAGCGAGTCCCACACCATGGGCGGCAGCCGGGAGCACCGGCGCCCGGCGGCTGTCACCAGTCGCGCCGCTCGTGCGGAGGCCAGGTCGGTGTATCTCGTCAGCCGTGAGGCCGTCCTCGCCCACCGCACCCGGTCCCGCACCAGCTCCCGCACCCGGTCCCGATCCCGATCCCGGTAGGCATCGCCGGGTTCCGCGGCCGCCTCGGTCATCACACGTCCCTGTCGATTCAGCGTCATGGTGGCCCCGGCCGGGGCTGCCACCGCGTGCAGCCGGATCCGAGTCGGGTACGGGGAACGTACGCCTCGCGCTGCCCGGCACGTACCGCGGCCCTGTCACGGTAGGGCGCGGGCCCCAGGGAGCACATGCGTCCACCGTCTGATGGCACCGTGCCGAGGTACGACCGCAGGAGGAGTCCCGCTACCTCCCGTGGTCGTAGGGCGGCCGCCGATCCGGCGTGCCCGATTGCCACTCCGGTCGCACCGGGAGCTGCCACGGATTGCGACCCCGGTGGCACACGACGGCGACCCGGGATCGATGTGGCAGCGCATACCCGGCGCCGAATATGGCCTGGTGACCGAGATCATCACGGGGCTGTACATGTCCCCCCTGGAAATCCTTGTCCTGCTGGGCGCCGTCGCACTGGTGGTGGCGCGCTGGCTTCCCCCCTCCGCCCGCCCACGCGTCACGATCGCGGCGGGGGCGGTTCTCGTCCTGTCCGCGATCCTGCTGAGCGTGGCGGGGATCCGCTGGCAGATGCTGCCGGTCCTGGCAGGCGCCGCCTTCGCGTTGCCGTTCGCCCTCTCCCCCCTGCTACGGCCGCTGCGACGCCGTCCCGGCCGGCCCGCGTGGCGGGCCCGCTGGTGGCTGGCGTTGCCGGGATCGGCGGCCTGCGTCGGCCTGATCGCCACGGGCCCGGCGGCCACCTGGGCCCTTCCCGTACCCGAATTCCCCACCCCGACAGGCGACTTCGCGGTCGGCACCCGCGTGGTCCAGTGGACCGACCCGCGCCGCCCCGAGACCTTCACGGCCGATCCGGACGACCGGCGCACGGTCGTGGTCCAGCTCTGGTACCCCGCGCAGAAGAGCCCCGCCGGCGCGCAGCGGGCCCAGTACCTCGGACGCACGGAGCACGAGGCCCGCACCGTCTCCGACGCCCTCGCCCGCCAGGTCGGCCTGCCGGGTTTCCTGGTCGACGGTGTTCCGCGTGCCCACACCCACGCGGTCTTCGACGCCCCGGTGGACGGCGGGCGGGGGCGGCTCCCCGTCGTCCTGTTCTCTCCCGGGTCGGGCGGAGTACGCACCCAGAACACCGCCTGGGCGGAGGAACTGGCCAGCCACGGCTACGTGGTCGCCGCCCTCGACCACCCGTACGACTCCGCCGCCGTCGTCCTCTCCGACGGCCGGACGATCACCACCGAGACCACCTCCACCGGCGACCCGGACCAGGACGAGAAACTGGCGGCCGACTGGACCGCGATTCGGGCCGCCGACCTCGGATTCGTCCTCACCCAGCTGGACGGTCTGGACCGGGGGGAGACCGCCGACCCGCTGAGCGGACACCTGGACACCGGTCGGGCCGCGGTGGCCGGACACTCCATGGGTGGCGCCGCCGCCCTCCAGGCAGCCCGGCAGGACCGCCGGTTCGGCGCCGTCATCGATCTGGACGGCTACCCCCACGGCCCCACCTCCCCCGCCCTCGACCAGCCGACGCTCGCGCTCACCCAGGCCGTCACCCCGGCAACCGACCCGCGCTACCTGCCCCGCCTCACCGAGGCGCTCAAGTCCAGCACCGCGACGAGCTACCGGCTCACCATCCCCGGCGCCGCACATCTCACGTTCATGGACGGCCCCCTGTATCTGCCGCCCGTGCCCTCGATCGTCGGCTCCCTGGGCCGCGCCGAGAGCCCGCGCGTCGTCGCCGCGGCCACCCTCGCCTTCCTGGACGCCACGCTGCGGGACAAGCCCGGCGACCTGGCCGGCGTTCTGCCGGCCTACGGCAACCTCAGCGTCCACCGCCCGGACAGCAGCCGCTGACCAGCTGTTCCGGGGCACGTACGCCTGCCGGACGAGGACGATGAGATCAGACGAGATCATCGACCGGAGGGCCGCGCTCGAAACCGCCGGCAGGCGGCCCCGTGTCGTTGTTCACCTGTGTGCGAACGCGCGGAGCAGGCGTACGTACGGGGTCCAGCGGGCCGGGCGGGCCACCGTGCCCGTGCAGGCGAGCTCGGCGCGGTCCAGGCCGTCCTCCAGGCAGGCGTCGTGCATCGGGCGCCAGGCCGCCGGCCAGGTCAGGCGCTCCAGGCCGCCGGCCTTCATCGCGAGGGTGTGTCGCAGCACGGTGCGTTCTTCGTCGACGGGCAGCACCGTGAACTCGTGGAAGCCGTGGAATCCGCGCGGCCCGCTGAAGGTGAAGCGGACCCAGACCCCGGGCACGTACGCGGTGACCGTGTAGCGGACCGGGCCGTGGCCGCCGGTCGCGCCGACCGCCAGTGGGCGGTCGAACTCCATCGCGGGCCAGTCCGAGTGCGCCCAGAGCCGGTCCGCCGGGCCGCCTGACAGGCTGTCGACGAGCGCGCCCACCTCGCTCGCCTTGGCAGCCAGCAGGCGCTCGTGCACGTTGTAGACGCCCATGCGTCCTCCCCTTCAGATTATTAGAGACCAGCCTCTAATAATCTGGAGAGTACCCTCTGATTCATGGCGAGACCACCCCGATTCGACACCGACCAGATCCTCGACGCCGCCGTCCGGCTGGCCGCCTCCGCCGGGCCGGCCGGCGTGACCATGTCCGCCGTCGCCCAGGCGATCGGCGCGCCGAGCGGGTCCATGTACCACCGCTTCCCCGGCCGTACGGCCCTGCTCGCCGAGGTGTGGCTGCGGACCGTGGAGCGCTTCCAGGAGGGGCATTTCGCCGCACTCGGCAGCGCCCCCGACCCCCACCCGGCCGCCCGCGCGGCCGCCCGGCACGTCATCTCCTGGAGCCGCGCCCACCCGCAGGAAGCCTCGCTCCTCCTCTACGGCGCCGAGGAGTTCGGCCGCGCCGGCTGGTCCGAGGAACACAAGGAGCGCGCGGACCTCGGCAACCGACGCGTGCTCGACTCCATCGGCTCCCTCGCCGAAACGCTCGGCGCGGCGGGCCCCCAGGACCACGAGCGCATCACCCTGGCCCTGATCGACCTGCCGCTGTCCGTGGTCCGCCGCCATCTGCGCGCCGGACAGCCGCTGCCACCGCACGCGGAAGACCTCACCGAGGAATGCACGACGGCTCTGCTGGCTGTCGCCCAGCCCGTCGCCGCGGGGGCCGGGAAGGCCTCGTCACGCCCCGTCAACACGGCCACCACCCGATCGGACACCGACAACGAGGCATGACCCGCCTCCGATGAGGTGTCCGGCATCCCCGGCTTCAGGGCACCGGCCGGGACGGCACCGGCCCCCTTCGCGCGGAAGCGAAGGGGGCCGGATGTCACGAGGCCTGAGAACTGCGCGGAGCTGCACCGTCAGGCCTTGGCCACCGAGGCGACGAGCGCCTGACGGACGGCACAGTACCAACTAGCAGGACCAGTAGGGCAGTTGGGGCCGTCGACGTTGCGGGAGAGCGCGTATTCCCAACCGGCGGCACCGGCGAAGTCCGGGTACTTGTCGGCGAGAGCGCGCAGGGTCCGTTGGAGGACCGGCATGTCGACGTAGCCCTCGCAGTCCAGGTTGTCGTTGGTGATGCCGGCGGCGACGACCTTGGACGCGGGGAACTGGTTCCGGATGACCGCGTCGTAGTCGGCGGTGTCGGCGAGGCTGCCGTTGCCGCAGTAGAACTGGGTGTTGTACCAGCGGATCAGGGGGCCGACCTGCTTTTCGAGCGTGCGGTAGTCGAGGAAGGGGAGGTTGCTGCCCTCGGGCATGGTGAGCTCGCCGGGCCCCGGGGCAAGGGTGATCAGGAAGTCCGGCCCGAAGTCGGAGCGCAGCTGACGGATGAGCCTCTCGGCGGTCGCCTCGTGGAACGCTTCCTCGACGTCGAGGTCGATGCCGTCCAGCCGGTACGTCCTGAGGGCGTCGCGGACGGGCGGGTAGTACGTGCCGAAGTCCTTGTCGAGCAGCCCGTACGTCCCCTGCGCGGCGCCGCCGAGGAGAGCGGTGACCTTGACGCCCTTCGCCTGCACCGAGGCGATGTCACGCCACATCGGGACGTACTTGGCCGCGGAGGGCGGGTCGTCGTTCAGGGTGAGGATCGGGTACTGGGCGGGATCGTTGAGGTGGAACGCGGCCACCTCCACCACGTCCGCGTGGCCGATCAGGGGCACCGGGGAGACGTACTGGCTGCCGGGGTCACCCGTGGTCGTGCCGGTCTGGTAGAACGCGACGACGTGACGGCTCGCCGACGCCTTCGCCGCGGGAGAGGTGCCTCGCACCCCGTCCGGGTGTCCGTGACTGCTCATGGGCGGGTTCCTCCTGAGTGCTCGGCCACAGCCCTGCTGTGGGTCACCAGGAAGCGTGCCGCCCCGCCCGGGAAGGTCGTACGCATTCCCACCACGCGTCCTGGAATTCCACTCCGCCAGCCCCGTACCACCGCCGCCGCGCATCGGCCCGGCCCGCCGGGTCGAGGCCGGCGAGGTCGGCGTCGCGCTCGGCCCAACGGCTCCCCGCCTCGCCGGCTCGGGGGAGGCTCAGTCGACGCAGAACTCGTTGCCCTCGACGTCCTGCATCACGATGCACGAATCGTGGCCGTCATAGAGCAGTCGCACGCGTACCGCGCCGAGCGCGACCAGCCGGGTGCACTCGGCTTCGAGCGTGGCGAGGCGCTCCTCGCCCACGAGCCCGGTGCCGACCCGCACGTCGAGGTGCAGCCGGTTCTTGACGACCTTGCCCTCGGGAACGCGCTGGAAGAACAGCCGCGGGCCCACACCTGAGGGGTCGATGCAGGCGGACCACGAACCCCGGTCCTCGGCAGGCTGGGAGCGGTCGTACTCGTCCCAGGTGGCGAACCCCTTCGGCGGCGGCGATTCGTACCCCAGCACCTCGCACCAGAAGCGGGCGACCCGCCGGGGTTCCGCGCAGTCGAAGGTCACTTGGAACTTCTTGATCAATGACATAAGCGCACCATAACAGGGGGTCTCTTGCTCATCTCCCGTCAGGAATAAGCATGCTGACGCGAAGCCGGAACCTCGGCTAGCCGATCCGGCGACGGGACTGGACAACGAGCAGGACGGCCCCCTCAGGAACTTCGTCGTCCACCGCGATCCGGACCTCCGTGACCGTGCCGGGCCAGTCCGCGATCAGCTCCTGGCAGATCGCGTCGTTCTCCAGGACGGCCATGAGTTCGCCGCCCCGGACCGTCTGACCGGGCTCCACCAGAACCTCGGCCACGCACCACGGCACGCCCATCACGGCCTGCGCGGTGAACACCGCCGGCCCCAGCTCGCGCCAGGCCGGCGGTACCAGCGGCCCGCCGATGCGCTGCTCGACCTGGTCGAGGGCTGCTCCGGCGCACCTGGCGAACGAGGAGTCGTCCGCCAGGTGCTCGCGCAGCAACGGCCCGACCGCACGGACGTCACCCAGCCGCGCCAGCGTGTCCACCGCTTCGGACCGCGTCTCGGGATCCGCCAGGCACGCGGCGACGGCCTCGGTGTGATCGGCCGAACCGTTCTCGGCCAGACCCCGCAACGCTCGACGGCGGTACTCCGGGCTACGGGTGCGCAGTTGGCGTTCCAGGAACGGCAGGGCTCGCGGATCCTTGATGTACTCCAGCGTCTCCATGAGTGCCGATTCCTGCGCAGGGTCCTCCGCAACCTCGTCGAAGAAGGTGTCCGGGAAGGCACGGGCAAGGTGTATCTGCGCTTCCAAGGGGCGCCGGTAGTCGTCCCGGTCGCGGCGCACGATCTCCGCCATGTCCCAGCCCGGCTCGGCCCGGCCCGCCCGAATGGCGAGGAGCCGACGAAGACTCGCCGGCCCCGCTGCCAGCAGGCTGTCGAGGGCGCGGTCGTCCCCATACAGGTAGTCCGTGAGGAGGCCGTCGATCGCCTCGTGTGCCAGGTCCATGGGGAGTCGGCCAGCTTTCAGTGGAGCAGCGGGTCAGGGTGGGCACCTTCTCCGCCGGACGGCGCCGCCCGGTTGCTCAACCATCGTTCATTGCGGGGGCACTTCCCGACAAACCAAGAAGGGCGTCGAACCGGCCGACGACTCCGACTGCGGACGTGATGGCGGACCCGTGGCAGGGCCCGCCACCGGTGAAGCGCCGCTTCGGCGAGGGAGAACCGGGAGCCACGCAGCCGCGGAAGTGCTAGCCGAACGACGTGGTGACGGTGTGGTGGAGGCGGGCGATCTCGGTTTCCCAGTCGGGGACCGCGCGGGCGGGGACCAGGATGACGTGTTCGACGCCGACATCCGCGAACTCGGCCAGGCGCTCGCGCAACGCCCGGTCGCCGCCGACGGCATAGACGTCGCGGCTGGTGCAGCCCTGCTTGTGGGCCGAGACCTCGGCGTCCAGCTCGCGCCGGAGCTCGGGGGTGTCGATGGCGGGCGGCACGTAGACGAGCTGCACCGCGCGGGTGATGTGCTCGGTGCGGCCGAGGCGCTGCTGCTCCTCGTCCAGGACCTTCAGGCGCCGGCGGTACTCGGCGGGGGTGATGAACGCGGGGACCCAGCCGTCCGCGAGGGCGGTGACGCGCCGTACGGTCCTCTCCCGGCCTCCGCCCAGCCAGACGGGCGGCACCCCGGCCGGGCCGCTGCCGCTGGACTCCCCGGCGGACTCCCCGACGAGGCGGCGGAGACGGCGGAGGATGTCCTCCAGGGCGGCGGCCGCCTCGGCGGGGTCCCGGATGAGGGCCTCGCGGGGGCCGCCGATGCCGAGCTGGGCGACGAACCGGCCGTTGGACCGCCGGTACAGGTCGGTCAGTTCGCGGACCACGGCGGAGGGTTCCAGGCCGGCGGCGACCAGGACGTGCGGACCGAACACCAGGGCCGATGTCCTGCGGGCCACTTCCCGTGCCAGCTCGAGCGGCGGGGGCATGTCGTCCCCGTTGTTGTTGTAGAACCAGAACGAATCGAATCCGTACTGCTCCACCGCTTCGAGCAATTTCCACAAGTGGTCCCGCTTCACGTCATGGCGCAACGAGGTACCGAAACAGAAGCCGAATTGCAGACCCATGAGACCTCCCTGTCGAGATATTGCCTGCGGGGCACGGCCGCCTACCGGGCAGGCGGTCGATGAATTGGCGAGAGCCAGCTGAATACCGACTTCAGGTCCGTGATCCACAGGATTTCCCGCTCCTGCCGGACCCTTTCGAACCGTGTCGAAATAAGGGGTGTCCGCTCGTCGCACGCACTCGATGACGCGGATCCGGTGCACCTTCGCCTGGAACGTACCACAGGGGTCAAGCCTTCGAGAAGTACGCCAATCCTGGCCCGAGACTGTTTTACCGAGCCATATAACATCCTTTAACCAACCTTCGCAAGGTCCACAGGTTTCACCCAAATCAACGGTGCGATTCGCCCCAAAGTGCACCCTGGCACCGGCCCCGAGGCGGCAGGAGCGCCGGCGGAAGCGCCGGATCCGGTGTCTGGAGAGACGGACGCAGCCCTATGTCCAGAAAGTCGCCCTCCCCGCACCTGCGAGAATAAGACATTCCGTTTGGTCGTTCTTGAAAAATTCCCAGGGCACATACAGACTCGTTTCGTGAACGGACCCCGGCATGCCGGAGGTCCGACCCGGGGCACCGATCCCCGAGGGCGCCGACCGCACCTTCAGGTACGCGCCCCCGGTTCCCCTCTCAATTCGACGTCACCGGCATCCGCCCGCTCACGGGCGAACTCTTCGAGTTTTCAGAGCCCCGTGCCCGGATGGCCGCACAGCGACATTCTTCCTCTCGACACCCCGCACTCGGACCACCGGCCGAGTGCCGCCAGCACGTACGGAAGGGGCAACCGAAGTGAACAGGAGCGACCTGGTTTCGGATTCGGGTCCGGCATCGGATGCCGAATTCGCATTCCCGCTCTCAGCCCCGGAGTTCGGTATCTGGCTCACCTGTCGGGACCAGCCGGAGTCCTTCAACATCCACCGCGTCTGGGAACTGCGCGGGCAGCTCGACGAGCAAGCCCTGAAGGCCGCCGTCGAGGAGACCGTCGCCCGGCACCCCGTGTTCGCCCGCCGGCTCGTCGACGAGGACGGCGTGCCCTGCTGGGTTCCCGGCGCACCGCAGCCGCGATGGACCACGGTGGACACGGCAGCAGTGGACACGACCTCGGTGGACACGGCCGCGACGGCCGACGCCGCGCCCTGGGCGCCCGTCGGGCGCCACCGGTTCGACCTGAGACGCGACTGCCCCGTCCGCGTCGACCTGTTCCGGCACCGACCGGACCACCACGTGCTCTCCCTCCTGGTGCACCACATCGCGTGCGACGGGGCGTCGCTGGAGAACCTGCTGGCGGACATCGGTGCCGCGTACAACGCCCGCACCACCGGCGGGCCCCCCTTCACACCGGAACCGGCCCCGGCACCGCCCACGGCAGCGGCAGCGGCCCCGCCCACGGCACCTGGCCCGCCCGCGCCGACGGAACCCTCCCGCTTCTGGCCCCTCGAACTGGCGGACGCCCAGTGGCCGGAGGCCCTGCCACGCACCCCGGGCCCCCGGACGGCCGAAGCCGACGTCCTGGTGCTCCCGCTGCCCCCGGACGAGGCCGACGCGGTGCGCGCGGCGGCCCGCCGCCTGCGCGTCACCCCGTACCTCATGGGACTCGCCGCCCTCTACGCGGCGTTCGCCACGCAGGGCAACGCCCCCGACGTCATGGTCGCCACGCCCTTCGCCTCCCGGACACCGGCCACCGTGTCGCTGGTCGGCTGCTTCGCGCGGATGGTCCCGCTGCGGCAGCGGTGGCCCTCGGGAGCCTCCGGCGCCGAGCTCTGCGACGGTGTGCGGCGGACCGTCGCCGAGGCGCTGTCCCACGCCCACGAGCCGATCCACGAGAGCGCGGACCTCTTCGACGCCGCGGCGCCCGGACTCACCGTCAGTTTCCAGCTGCGGGATCCCCTCCCGGGGCCGGCACTCGGCGGGCTCGCCGTCCGCGCGATGGAAGCGGTGCGTGAGCCGGCGGCGGCACCCGTCGCAGGCGCACCGGAGGCGCCCGGAGCGACTGAAGCGACTGAACCCCCAGGGAGCCCTGAAGTCCCCGATGCCCTCGAAGCTCCCGGAGCCGCTCCCCCCGCCGAGCACCCCGGCGCGACGAACGGCCTCACTCGTTTCGACCTCGAATTCGACCTCTGCTTACGGGCGGACGACGCCTCGGTGACGGTGACGCGCCGGATGCGCGGCGGCACGACCAACGCGGCCGCCGCCGAACTGCTCGCCGTCTACCGCCGGGTCCTGCTCGCCCTCGCCCGCGACCCCGGGGCACCGCTGCCCCGCTCGACGAGCGCGGCGACGCCGTCCCTGATCGTCGCGCCGGCCGATCCGTCGGAGCACGCGCAGCCCCTCATGGAGCGGTTCGACGCCTGGGTGCGCACACAGCCCCGGCGGCCCGCGGTGCGGTGCGGCGACGACCTCCTCACCTTCGCCGGCCTGGACCGCGAGGTCGCCCGGCTCGCCGCCGCCCTGCGCCGCCACGGCGCGGGCCCGGGCACCGCGGTGGGCGTCCTTCGCGAGCGGGGCGTCGCCCTGGTCGCGTCCGTGCTGGCGGCGTGGCGGGTGCGGGCCCACGTCGTCGCCCTCGACCCCTCGCAGCCCGACTCCCGTCTCGCGTACGTCGTGGCGGACACCGGCACCCGTGTCGTGCTGTGCGATCCCGCGTCGCGCCACCGGCTCGACGCGTCGCTCACGATCGTCGACGAGGACGCGCACGACGAGACCCCGGACACCGAGGATCCGCACGACGAGGCCCCGGGCACCGGGGACCCAAACACCGAAGACGCCCGCCCCCACGATCTGGCGTACGTCCTGCACACCTCGGGCACCACCGGCCGCCCCAAGGGCGTCATGGTCGAGCACCGGGGCCTCGCCGTCCTCGTCGACGCGCAGCCGGCCGGAGCCGGCGCCGCCCGGGTCGGCGTCACCGCCGCCGTCTCCTTCGACGTCTTCTTCCAGCAGCTCCTCTACCTCTTCCGGGGCAGCTGCCTGGTGGTGGCCGACCAGGCCACGTACCGCGATCCGCAGGCACTGGTGGAGTGGGTCGAGCGCAACGACGTGCGCCTGCTCAGCACCTCGCCGTCGATGTTCGCCGCCATGCGCCCTTTCGGCGTCGAGGAGATGTTCCAACGCACCGGCCTGGAGCTGGACTTCGGGGGCGAGGCGGTCGACGCCACGACCTGGCACAGGCTGCGCGAGCTGGGTGTGAGGGGGTCCAACGGCTACGGTCCGACCGAGGTCACGATCCAGACCACGTGGTGCGGTTTCGACGAGTACGGGACCCCCAGCATCGGCCGGCCCCTCGACGGCACCTCGGCCTACGTCCTGGGCGCCGACCTCCGCCCCGTGCCGGTCGGTTCCCGCGGCGAGCTGTATCTCGCGGGGCCGCTGGTCACCCGCGGCTACCTCAACGCGCCCGCTCTCACGGCCGAGCGCTATCTCCCGGACCCCTTCGCCCCGGCACCCGGCGCCCGGATGTACCGCACGGGGGACCGCGTCACCCTCGGTGCCGACGGACACCTGATCTACCACGGCCGGACCGACCACCAGCTGAAGGTGCGCGGCCAGCGGGTCGACCCGTACGAGGTGGAGGAGGTGCTGCGCGCCGCGCCAGGCGTCCAGGACGCCTACGTGGCCCGCCGGGGCCCGACCGGGACGGCGGGGCTCCTCGCCTGGGTCACCCTCCGCCGCCCCGGGCCGGTTCCGGTGCCGGGGGAGCTGCGCGGCCTCGCGGCCCGGCGGCTGGCGCCCGCCGCGGTGCCCGCGCACATCGAGGTCGTCGACGCGTTCCCGCTCACGCTCAGCGGAAAGGTCGACGAGCGTGCCCTGCCCGTGCCCGCGCCCGTGCGGCCGCCGGACGGCGGCGCGGACCCCGTCGTCCGGCTCTGGGCCCTGACGCTCGGCCGCCCGCCCGCCTCGAACGGGGACAACTTCTTCTCCTGCGGCGGGAGTTCACTGGACGCGGCCCGGCTCGTCGCCGAGGTCAACCAGGAGTGCGGGGTGCGCGTCGACCTCGCCTCGTTCTTCGGCGACCCCACACCGGAAGGGTTGCGGCACCTGATCGCGCGGGCCGCGCCCGCCGGCGGCGAGGGCCCGTCCACGGCTGCGCCCGCCGGTCTGTCGGCCGCCCAGCGGCGGCTGTGGCTGCTGCACCGGGCGGAGCCGGACAGCCACGAGTTCACCGTGTACTGGGCGCTGCGGCTGAGCGGTCCGCTGGATCCCGCGCGCCTGGAGGCGGCCTGGCACGACGTGCTCACCGCCCACCCCGAGACGCGGCTGCGGGTCATCGACGACGACGTGGCCCCCGGGCGCGGGCAGTGGCCCCTCACGGCGTTCACCGTGAGCGTGCGGGACGTCCCCGGTCACGCCCTGGCGGAGCACCTGCGGCGCGTGGCCCACCGGCCCTTCGACCTGTTCGAGGAGCCCTTGGTCGAGCTGCGGGTGCTCAGGACCGGCCCCGAGGACCACGTGCTGGTCTTCGTCGGCCATCACCTCGTGCTCGACCGCCGCTCCACGGAGCTGATCACCGAGCAGCTGCTGAGCCGGCTGGCCGGCGGCCCGGCGCTCCCGCCCGCCCCGGCGGGCGCCGTCCCCGGGCCGTCGCCCGCCGAGGCCGAACGGCTGCGCCGGTTCTGGGCCGAGGAGCTCGCCGGCGTCTCCGCGCACTCACCGGTCGCCCTCGGCGGGCCCCGGCCGGGCCCGCACCGGCGCACCGCGGCGACGGTCGGCGTCCCGCTGGACGCGGCGCAGTGGCGGCGCGTGACGGAGACGGCGCGGACGCATCGCACCACGGCACTCGTCCTCGTCCTGTCGGCGTTCGCGGTCACGGCCGACCGGTACGGCGCGGCGGGCGACGTCCTGGTCGGTACCACCATGGACGTCCGACCGCCCGGCTTCAGCGAGGCCGTCGGCCTCTTCGTCAACCCCGTCCCGGTACGGCTGCGCCCCCGCCCCGGCGGCACCGCCGGCGAGGCGGTCGCCCAGGCGCACGCGGCCCTCCTGCGGGCGCACGCGCACCGCGCGCACCCCTTCGACGAACTCGTCCGGGAGCTCGGTCTGCGGGCCGGTCCGGGGCAGGCCCCCCTGTTCCAGGTGCTGGTCGACCATGAGCCGCCGGCCACGGCGACGGCCGCGCCGCCCGGCGTCCGCGCCCGCCCGGTGGAGATCCCGGCGGCCATCGCGAAGTACGACGTCGAGATCCTGCTCCGGGAGACCCCTGACGGCGCCCGGCTGGACGTGCTCCACCGCACCGACCGGTGGACGACGGACCAGGCCTGGCAGCTGGCCGAGCGGATCCGCGGGGCGCTGCTCGCGCTGGCCGCCGAGCCCTCCGCGCCGGCCGCGCTCCCCGTGGCGCTGGACCCGGGGCGCCTCCCCCTGGAGTGGGGGCGGGGCCCGGAGCCGTTCGCGCCGGTGGTCCCGGTGAGCGAGCTCGTCGCCCGGATCGCCCGGGAGGCACCGGAGCGGACCGCCGTGGTCGCCGGGGGCGAGCAGTTCACGTACGGGCGACTGCGGGCCGACGCCCTGGACCTCGCCGCCCGGCTGACCGCCCGGGGCGCGGGCCGGGGCGCCCGGGTGGCGGTGCTGACCGAGCGGTCCGCGGGCCTGATGACCGCGCTGCTCGGCGTGCACTTCGCCGGTGCCGCGTACGTCCCGCTCGATCCCCGGCACCCCGACTCCCGCATGGCGGCGTGCCTGGCCGACTGCGGGGCCTCCGCCGTCGTCACCGACGCGGCCATGGCCGGGCGGGCGGCGTCGTTCGGGCTGCCGCTGGTCCCGATACTCCCGCTGCTCCCGCTGTCCTCGGCGGCCGATCTGCGGGCCGACCGGAGCGCCGAGCCGACGGCCACCCGAAGCGCCGAGCCCACCGTCCCCCTCCCGCCCGGACCGCACGACCCCGCGTACGTCATCTACACCTCCGGGACGACCGGGCGGCCGAAGGGCGTGGTGATCGAGCACGGCACGCTGGCCGCCTCCACGGCCGCCCGCCGCACCGTCTATCCGGGGCGGCCGGTCTTCCTGCTGCTCTCGCCCGCGGCGTTCGACTCGGCCGCGGCCGGCATCTGGGGGACGCTGTCGGCCGGTGGCCGCCTGGTCGTCGCGAGCGACGACGAGGTCCGCGACCCCGAGGCCCTGGTCGCCCTGATCGCCCGGCACCAGGTCGCCCGGCTGCTGTGCGTGCCCTCGCTCCACGCCCTGCTGCTCACCGCCGCCGACCGGGCCGGCCCCGACGCGGTGCGGAGCCTGCGCGAGGTCGTCACGGCCGGGGAGCCGCTCCCGGACGAGCTGCTGCGGCGCCACTTCGCCGTCCTGCCCCGGGTGGCGCTGGTCAACGAGTACGGCCCCACCGAGGCCACCGTCTGGGCGAGCTACCGCCGCTACCACGGGCCGGAGGCCGTCGACATCGGCGGCCCGGCGCCGGGCTACCGCCTCTACGTCCTGGACCACGCCCTGCGCCCCGTCCCCCCGGGGGTCGACGGCGAACTGTACGTCGGCGGCGCGGGCGTGGGCCGGGGGTACGTCGGCCGCCCCGCCGAGACGGCCGGCGCCTTCCTGCCCGACCCGTTCAGCGGCGAGCCGGGGGCCCGGATGTACCGCACGGGCGACCGGGTGCGGTGGCGGGCGCCGGAGGCGCTCGCCTTCGTCGGCCGGCTGGACCACCAGATCAAGGTCCGGGGCCACCGGGTGCAGCCGTGGTCGCCGACGGCGGCGCGCGCCTCGTCGGCTTCGTCACCGGCGGCGGGCGGCCGGAGGCCATCCGGCGCGAAGTCGCCGAGCTGCTGCCGGAGTTCATGGTCCCCGCCGTGGTCCACGGGCTGGAGCGGCTGCCCGTCACCCCCAACGGCAAGGTCGACCGGCGGGCCCTGGAGCAGGAGGCGGACCGGCGCCGGGCCTCGGCGCTCGCCCGGCCCGCCGGGGACGTGTCACCCGGGCACGCGGCGG
Source organism: Kitasatospora sp. NPDC058243 (assembly GCF_042882025.1). Taxonomy (NCBI): domain Bacteria; kingdom Bacillati; phylum Actinomycetota; class Actinomycetes; order Kitasatosporales; family Streptomycetaceae; genus Kitasatospora; species Kitasatospora sp. NPDC058243. Next base: position 94,030 of record NZ_JBHVWW010000010.1, on the reverse strand, counting down.
TCACCGCGGCGTGGCGGGAGGTCCTGGGCGTCGTCGACGTTCCCGGCGACGTCAACTTCTTCGACCTCGGGGGGCATTCGCTGCTGGTGCCGGCGCTCCAGGAGGCCTTGCACCGGCACACCGGCGTCCGGCTGCCGATCCTCGACCTCTTCCGCCACAGCACCGTCGCCGACCTCGCGGCCCGACTGGCGCGCAGCACGACGGCCGCGCCGCCCGCCCCCGGGGCGGAACCACCGCCCTCAGCCGGGTCGTCCCGTCGCCGACGCGGCGACGCGGCCCGTACGCTCCGCGACCGCCGCGCCCAGGAGGCCGACCGATGAACCGCGACCGTTCCCTCGACATCGCCGTCACCGGCATGACGGGGCGCTTCCCCGGAGCGGCCGATCTGGCACAGCTGTGGCAGGCCCTGCGCGACGGGCGGGTGCTGACCCGGCGCCTGAGCCGGGAGGAGCTGGCGGCCCGTGGCGTCCCCGCGTCCCTCGCCGACGATCCGGCCTACGTCCCCGTCCACGGGCCGCTCGACGATGCCGACCGCTTCGACCACGAGTTCTTCGGCGTCAGCCCCCGCGAGGCCGGGCTGACGGACCCGCAGCACCGCCTGCTGCTGGAGTGCGCCTGGGCCGCCCTGGAGGACGCCGGCCACAGCGTCACGGCCGGCGACGGGCTGCGGACGGCGGTGTACGCGGCCGCCAGCGGCAGCGGCCATCTGCGGGCCCTCCTGGCCTCCGGCTCGCTGGCGCCCCCGGAGTTCGAGGAGGCGCTCCTCGTCAACGAACGCGACTTCCTCGCGACGCGCATCGCCTACAAACTGGGGCTGACCGGGCCCGCGCTCACCGTCCTCACGGCCTGCTCCTCCTCGCTCGTCGCGGCCCACCTGGCCGTCCAAGCGCTGAACAACGGGGAGTGCGACCAGGCCCTGGTGCTCGCCGCGTCGGCCAACGCCCCCCAGGCGGGGCACCTGCCGATGGCCGGCGGAGTGATGTCGCTCAGCGGGCACTGCCGCCCCTTCGACGCCTCGGCGGACGGCACCCTCGGCGGCTCGGGGGCGCTGGGCGTCGTCCTGCGCCGCCACGAGGACGTGGCGGGCGGCCCGCTCCCCCTGCACGGAGTGCTGCTGGGCTCCGCCGTCAACAACGACGGCACCGCCAAGGCGGGCTTCCTCGCGCCGTCGGCGGCGGGCCAGGAGCAGGCGATCCGCGCCGCGCTCGCCGCCGCCGACGTCGACGCCGCGTCCGTCGGCTACCTGGAGAGCCACGGCACCGGCACCCGCGTCGGCGACCCCATCGAGTGGTCCGCCGCCTCGGCGGTGTACCGGTCACTGGGTGCCGCTCCCGGCAGCATCCCGGTCGGCGCGCTCAAGGCGACCATCGGCCACCTCGACGCCGCCGCCGGACTCGCCGGGCTGGTGAAGGCACTGCTGGTGCTCCGGCACGGGTACGTGCCCGCGCTTCCCGGGCTGAGCCAGGCCAATCCGCTGCTGGAACGGGAGGACTCGCCGCTGTCCCTGCCCACCGAGGCCGGGCCGTGGCGGGGCCCGCAGCCGCGCCGGGCCGCGGTGAGCTCGTTCGGCGTGGGCGGGACCAACGTGCACATGCTGGTGGAGCAGCCGCCGGAGCCGGCCGCCGCGCCGCCCGCCCCGCCGACCGGGCGGGAACGGCTGGTGGTGCTCTCCGCGAAGGACCCGCGGGCCCTCGCCCGCATGCGGGAGCGGCTCGCCGCGCACCTGGAGGACGCCGAAGCCGCCCCCTCGCTGGCGGACGTCGGCCGGACCCTCACCCGGCGGGCGGAACTCCCGTACCGCTCCTCGGCGGTGGGCGCGAGCGTGGCCGAGGTCGTGGCGGCGCTGCGGGCCCCGGCCGAGCCGGCACCGGAGCCCGCCACGCACCCCGCCCCGGCGCTGCTGCTCTTCCCGGGGCAGGGAACGCAGTTCCCCGGCATGGCGGCGCCCTTCGCCGCCGCCCTGCCCCCGTTCGCCGACGCGCTGGACTCCTGCCTGGCCGCCTTCTCCCCCGGGCTCGCCCGCGAGGTCGACGAGGCGCTGCACGACACCTCCTTCCCCGCCGAACGGCTCGCCCGGACGGCGCTCGCCCAGCCCGCGCTCTTCGCCGTCGAGTACGCCGCCGGCACGGCGCTGCTCGCCCTGGGCCTGGTGCCCTGCGCGCTGCTCGGGCACAGCCTGGGGGAGATCACGGCGGCGACCCTGGCCGGCGCCCTCGCCCTCGACACCGCGGCCCGTCTGGTGGCACGCCGGGCCCTGCTGATGCAGGACTGCGCCCCGGGCGCGATGGTCTCCCTGGCCTGCGGCGAGGCCGAGGCCCGGGCCCTGCTGGCCGAGACCGGCGCCGAGCTGGGCGTCGCGGCGGTCAACGCCGCCACCAGCACCGTGCTCGCCGGGCCCCCCGAGGCGGTGGCGGCCTTCCGGGAGCGGATCGGCGGCCGGTACGCGGCCAAGGTGCTGCGGTCGTCCCGCGCCTTCCACTCCCCGCTGATCGAACCGGCGGCCGAGGCGCTGCGGGGCACACCGGCGGCCGCCGAGGTGCGCCCCGCCGCCCTGCCGTGGATCGAGAACACGGAGGGGCAGCTGCTGCCCGAGGGCTCGCTCACCGACCCCGGCCACTTCGCCCGGGCCGCCCGCCGGCCGGTGCGCTTCGCGGACGCGTTGGCGACGGCCCGGGCGAAGTTCCCCGACGCCGTCGCGGTCGAGGTGGGGCCCGGCCGGGTGCTGAGCGGCTTCGCGGAAGCCGCCGGGCTGCCCGCGATCCCGCTGCTGGGCTCCTCGCCGCCGGCCCCCGCCGCGCCCGCGCACGCCCCGGCCGCTTCCACCGCCCGCCCGGTGCTGGCGGCGATCGGCCGGCTGTGGTGCTCCGGCCTCCCCCTGGACCTCTCCCCGCTCCAGGCGCCGGGGCGCTCCGTCCCGCTGCCGACCTATCCGTTCCACGGCCCGCGCCACCCGGTGCCGGCCGCCCCGGCGCCCGGAGCACCGCCCGGACCACCCGCCCGGGCGGCCTTCGCCGACGCGGCCGAGCCCGTCGCGGACACCCCCGTCGCGATCCTCCGCGCCCTGTGGGCCGAACAGCTGGGGGTGACCGACGTGCCCGACACGGCCGACTTCTTCCAGCTCGGCGGTGACTCGCTCACCGTGGCCCGGCTGGCGCGCGGGATGAGCCGCCGGTTCGGCGTCGACGTCCCCGTCGGCGAGCTGTTGCGGGCCCGGTCCATCGGGCTCCAGTACGCGCTGGTCGAGCGGTTGATCGCCCAGCAGATCCTCGACGAGGCCGGGGAGGAGCTCGGATGACCGCCTCGCCCCTCGACCGGCTCACCCCCGGGCAGCGCGCAGAACTGGCCGCCCGGCTCCAGGGGCGCAGCCCCGCGGCCGCGCCACCGGCGGCTTCCGTACCGGCACCGGCGCCTTCGGAACCGGCGCTCCCGCCCCGCCCGGAGGCCGTGGCCGGCAGCCACCCCCTCTCCGTCACCCAGTACCGGATGTGGCTCGCCGAACAGGCGTCCCCCGCCGCGTCGGCGGCCTACACCGTGCCCCTGGCCCTCCAGCTCGCGGGCCCGCTGGACATCGACCGGCTCCGCGTATGCCTGGACGCCCTCGCCGCCCGTCATCTGGCCCTGCGAACCCGTTTCGGCCAGGAGAACGGGGTGCCCCGGCAGCGCTTCGACCTGCCCGCCCGCATCCCGCTGGAGGTGCGGCAGCTGCCCTCGGGAGCGCCGGAGCGGGACCGGGCACTCGACGCCGAGGCGGCGCGCCCGTTCCGCCTGGACCGGCCCCCGTACGTCCGCGCCGTCCTGCTGGCCCAGGGGCCGCAGCAGCACACCCTCCTCCTGACCTTCCACCACGCCGTCTGCGACGGATGGTCGTTGGGGGTGCTGATCGACGACCTGCTGGACGCGTACGCCGCCGGGGACGGCCCCGGTTCCGCCCGTCCCGCGCCGGGCGCCCAGCACCTCGACTACGTCCACTGGGAGCAGTCGCCGGACGGACGGGCCGCGCTGGCCGCCCACGCCGCCCACTGGGCCCGCTCCAGCGGCCGCGCCGACGACGGAGCCGACGACGGGGCCGACGACGGGGCCGAACTCCCCTTCGCCGTCGACCCGACCACCACGGAACACGCCACAGCACAGCACGCCGCCCGGATGCCGCACGCCGAGCTGGCGCTGCCCCCGGACCTCACCCGGCAGGTCCACGCGTTCGCCCGGCGGCACGCCTGCACGGCACACGCGGTGTGGCTCGCCGCGTTCGCGGCCACCTGGAGCGCGGTCACCGGCACCCGGACGGCCTCCGTGAGCGTTCCCACCGCCAACCGGGCGGCGGAGCGCTACGACCTCACCGTGGGCGCCTTCGTCTCCGCGATGCCCCTCGCCCTGCCCCTGCCCCCCGCGCTGGGCTTCGCCGCGCTGGCCCGGCGGACCGGCGAGCAGCTCCTGACCGGCTCACAGCACCCGACCCTCCCCCTGACCTCCGACGACACCGCCGTGCCCGTACCCGCCGCCGCCTTCGTCCTGACCCACGAGGACAACCGGCCGCGCCCGGCCGGCCCCCTCACGGTCACCCCCCTGCCGGTGCGCGTCCAGGGCGACCAGGGCGCGCTGACCGTGCAGCTCACGGAACACGCCGACACCGCCGTCGTCCGGCTGACCGGCTCCCCGCAGCACTACACCGACGCGGCCCTCGCCCGGCTCGGGCGGGCCTACCGACGCTGCCTCGCCTCCGTCCTCGCCGCCCCCGACGCGCCGCTGGCCGCCCTGGACGCACGCGACCCGGCCGAGCGCGCGACCATCGCGGCCGCCTCGACGGCGCCGCCCGCGGCCGGGGCCCGCCTGCCCTACGACGCCTTCGCGGACTGGGCGCGGCGCACCCCCGAGGCGTTCGCCGTCCGGGACGCCGCCGACGGCCACCTCACCTACCGGGCACTGCACGAGCGCACCGAGCGCGCGGCGGCCCACCTCGCCCTGGCCGGGGTCGGCCCCGGCTCCGCGGTGGCCCTGGACGTGCCGGCGGGCGCCGACTATCCGACGCTGGCCCTGGCGGTCTGGCGGCTCGGCGGCTGGATCATCGCGCTGCGCCCCGACGACCCCGCGGAACGCCGCCGCGCCCTGCTGCGCAGCGCCCGGGCGGACTTCCTCGTCCGCACGGCCGACGGCCCCGGGCACGACGCCGACGGCCCCGATGCCAACGAGGACCGCACCGACGGGGACCACGCCACCGAGGACCGTGCCACCGGGCACGACGCCGACGGCGGCCCGCCGGGGAGGGCCCTGCGGACGATCCGGCTCCCCCGAGGGGGCGCGCGGGAGCTCCCTGCCACCGGCACGGCGGTGCCGCCCGTGGCCCGCACGGGCCCGCAGGACCTGGCCTACGCGGTGTTCACCTCCGGCACGACCGGTACGCCCAAGTGCGTCCCGGTGCCGCTGGGGGCGCTGGCCAACGAACTCGCCTGGCGCCGCGAGGCGATCGGCCTCGCCGCCCCCGACCGGGTGCTCCAGACCATTCCCCTGGTCTTCGACCCGTCGCTGTGGCAGTGCTTCGGACCGCTGGTCGCCGGGGCCGGCGTGGTCTTCCCCGGCGTCGACCTCGGGGCGCATCCGGCCGCCCTCGTGGAGGCAGCCCTTGAGCACTGCGCGACCGTGGTCGACGTCGTCCCGTCCCTGCTCGCGGCCCTGGACGACGAGGATCTGCGCCGGCTGCCGGCCCGGGTCGTCTTCTGCGGCGGGGAGGCGCTGCCCTCGGCGCAGGCCGACCGCTACCTGCGTGTCGGCCGCGGTGAACTGCGCAACCAGTACGGGCCGTCCGAGACCTGCATCGACGCCACCTCGTACCGGTGCACGGCGGGGGCCGAGGGCGGCACCGCCCCCGTGGGCCACCCCGTCTCCGGCGTGCGCCTGCACATCCTCGACGGCGCGCTGCGTCCGGTGCCGATCGGGGTCACCGGCGAGCTGTACATCGGCGGCACCGGGGTGGCACGAGGCTACCGGGACCGTCCGGCCGAAACGGCGGCCCGGTTCCTGCCCGACCCGGCCGGTCCCCCGGGCTCGCGGATGTACCGCACCGGGGACCGGGTGCGGTGGAACGCCGACGGGAGCGTGCAGTTCGTCGGCCGCAGCGACAACCAGGTCAAGGTGCGCGGCCACCGGGTGGAGCTGGAGGAGGTGGACCGGCACGTCGTGGACGCGCCGGGGGTGCGGGAGGCGGCGACCGTCGTCGTCGGGGAACGCGTCAGCCGCCTGGTGGGCTTCGTCACCGGCGAGCCCGCCCCGGACCCGGCGGCGGTGCGCGCCCATCTGGCCCGTACCCTCCCGCCGTACATGGTGCCCGGCGAGATCCGGGTGCTCCCGCGGCTGCCGGTGACCGCCAACGGCAAGGCGGACCGCCGCGCGCTGCTGGCCATGGTGCGCTCCGCGCGCACGGCGGACGGCCCCGCCGCCGCCCACGACCGGGTGGCCGCCGCCGTGGTGGAGGCGTTCGCGGCGGCGCTCGACCGGCCGTCGGCCACCCTGGACGACCATCTCTACGACCTCGGCGGCGCGTCGCTGGGGGCCGCCCGGATCGCCTCCGTGCTGAGCCGGCGCCTCGGGGTGGAGGTCCCCGTGCGCACCGTCCTGACGCATCCGCTGGCCGTCGAACTCGCCACCGAGGTCAGGACGTTGCTCGCCGCCGCGCGGCCGCTTCCCGCCGACGGCGCCGGAGCCGACGCGTCCCAGACGCCCGAACAGCTCCTGGTGGCCCAGCAGGAACGGGCCCTCGGACACCCCGCTCCCCCGATTCCGCTGCTGCTCAGGCTCGATGCCCCCGTGGATCCGCAGGACGTGGAGCGGGCGGTCCGCGCACTGGTCGCCCGGCACGAGGCCCTACAACCGACAGCCCCGCAGGCGACACCGGGGGCCGCCGGAACGGGACAGCACGACGCGTGGCAGCCCTGCCCCGTGGCCCCGCTGCCGGACCGGCCCGCCCTGGTCCACTGGGACACCGCACTGGTCGAGCGGCCGCTGCCCGCAGGATCACCGGGGCTGGAGGTCGTCCTGCTGACCGGGGAGGACGGCACCGTCCGGCACCTGCTGCTGAGGCTCGCCCGCCACCGGGGCGACGGCGCCTCCGTGGGCATCCTCGCCGACGAGCTCCTCGCCCTGCTCGCCGGACGCGACCTGCCCCGACCGGCCCCGCGCTACAGCGACTACGCCCGCGCCAGGGCCGTCCGCCGCACGGCCCGGCGCGCCGAGCTGGAACGGTACTGGCGCACCAGCCTGGGCCCGGTCGCCCCGGACCCGTTCGCCGAGCGCCGCACCGGCCCGAGGACCTTCCGCAACCACGGGGTGCGGAAGGTCCTCCCCGCCGACGCGTACGCACGCCTCCAGCAGGCAGGCCGGACGGCGGGGACGACCACCACGGCCGCCTTCCTCGACCTGCTCGGCCGGATCGTCTCCCGGATGTCGGGCGGCACGTCCACGGTGATCGGCATGCCGGTCTCCCACCGCTCGGCGGCCACCGAGGAATCGCTCGTCGGCCGCGCCGTCGACCTGCTGCCGGTGGTGCTCGGCGCCACCGGGGCCGGCCACGCCCACCGGGCGCTGCTGTCCGCCCTGGACCACGCCGACCTGCCGCTGCTGCACATCGCCGAGCTCGCCGATCCGGTCGACCCCGCGGTCCGGCCGCCGGTCTGCGCGGCCGGGCTGGTCGTCCACGGGCCGGAGGAGAACCCGGCCGTGGTGCCGGACGACCTGCCCCACGACACCGTGCCCGAGCACTGGGCGGACCTCGACCTCGTCCTCCACGTGCAACCGGCCCGCTCGGGAGGGTGTTCGGTGCTCCTGACCGGAGCCGTCGGCCTCTTCCCGCAGGCCGAGCTGCGCGGGCACCTCGCCCGGTCCCTGGCGGAGCTCGAACCCGACCAGAGCTGAGCTACGCCCCAGCCGCACCTCCCGCGCGGTGCGCCCGTCGCGCCCGTGCCCCGACCGCCCGCTCTCCGGCACATCCGACACATCCGACACAAGGGGAAAAGTCATGGACGAAGAGCAGAAGTACCTGTTCGACCTGCGCGGCTACCTGGTCCTGGAGGACGTCCTCTCCGCGCGGGAACTCGCCGCCGTCAACGCCGCCCTCGACGGCCACGGCCTGTGGGACGGCGAGAACAAGCTCAGCTACCCGCTGCTCAAGCGGTACAACCCGTTCATCGCCAACGCCGGCCCGCTCCACACCACCCCGCGCCCGGTGCGCGACCTGATCAGCCACGAGAAGGTCCTGCCGCACCTGGAGGAGGTGCTCGGCGCCGACCTGCGCTACGACGAGGGCCAGGTACTCTACGCCCGCAAGGGCGCCGGAGCGCTGATCCTGCACAACGGCAACACCCCGTGGGAGTACCCGCCGCTGACCTACCAGGTCCGCGACGGGCGGATCTACGGCGGACACCTGATCGTCGCGTTCTGCCTCACCGACGCCCTCGCCGACCAGGGCGGCTTCGCGGTGGTCCCCGGCAGCCACAAGTCGGCCTTCGAGATCCCGGAGGACTTCCAGACCTGGCAGAAGGTCGGCGACTGGGTCTCCCGCGTCCCGGTCAGGGCCGGCTCGGTGGTCCTCTTCGCGGACACCGCCACCCACGGCAGCTGGCCCTGGGCCGCCGACTTCGAACGCCGGGTCGTCTTCTGCCGCTACACCGCGGGCATGGTGCAGCACACCGCTCCCGCGCCCGTGCCCGAGGACCTCCCGGGCGAGGAGTGGACCCCGGTCGAACGCCGGCTGCTCCGCCCGCCGTTCGCCTGGCACTTCCACGACCGGGGCAGGGGCTACACGGAGCAGCAGCGCACCTCCGTGCGCACCGCCGAGGGCTGGACGATGAACGACCACTCCCAGCAGATCATCACGCTCGCGGAAGACGCGGAAGAGTCCGCCGAGGGGCGGGGTTAGCCATGGCGAGCATCACCGTGAGTTCGGTCGGCTACGAGGAGTTCGACCAGGAGCTCGGCAGCGACCCCCTGGGGCTGATGACACGGCTGCGCGACGAGGGGACGGTCAGCGCCGTCCCGCTGGACGACGGCACGCGGCTGATCGTCGCGGCGGAACCCGCCGTCGCCGCCGCGGCCCTCGCCCACGGCACCCGCAACCACCGCGGGCTGCTGCGCGAACTCGTGGGCAGCGGACTGTTCGTGGTCGCCTCCGGGGAGCAGTGGCGCCACCGCCGCGCCCTGCTGCGCCCGATGTTCTCGGCCCGGGCCGTGGCGGAGTTGCACACCCTGGTGCTGGAGAGCGCGGAGGACTTCGTCCGCCGTCGGCTGCTGCCCGGGGCGGGCCGCGAGTTCGACCTCGGACACACCCTCCAGCAGCTGAGCATCGAGATCATCCTCCGGCTCGTGGACCCGGAGCTGACCGGCGCCGAACTGGCCTCCCTGGCCTCGACGGTGGACACGGCCGTCCACTACCTGGACCGGCGGCTGTTCGCCCCGGAGACCGTCACCGACGCGGACGGCGAGGCGTTCGCCCGGGACAGGGCGGTGCTGGAGGAGTTCATCGCGCACCGGGCGGCCCAGGCGCCCGCGCCGGCCACGGCCGACGGGGTCCTGCCGTCGCTCGTCGCCGCCCTGCACCAGCGGGGGGACACGCTCGGCAACCGCCCCGAGGACGTGCTGCGCGAGGAACTGATGTCGATCTTCGTGGCCGGGGTGGAGACCATGGGCACCCTGCTCACCTGGACCTTCCACAACCTGGCCGGCTCTCCCCCCGCCCTGGCCCGCACCCTCGACGAGGTCCGCTCCACCGACCTCGGCACCCTGCGCGCCGCGCCGTCGATCCCCCAGGGAACCTTGCCGTACACGCTGGCGGTGGTCGAGGAATCGCTGCGGCTGCACCCGCCCGCGTGGGCGCTCTTCCGCCGCATCGACACCCCCGTCGAAGCGGCCGGCGTTCGGCTGGAGCCCGGCGACCTCGTCCTGGCCAGCACCTACGCCATCCACCGCGCCCCGGCCCTGTGGGAGGCGCCCGAGGAGTTCCGTCCGGATCGCTTCCTGGGCCGGCGCCCGCCCGTCCAGCAGTACTTCCCCTTCGGGGCGGGCCCCCACCAGTGCCTGGGGCGGCAGTTCTCGCTGCTGGAGGCGCAGCTCGCCACGGCGACGATCCTCGCGCACGGCCGGTTCACCCTGCTGGGCGACCGGGCCGCGACCGGGCTTCGACCGGCCATCGCCCTGACCCCGGACCCCAGCCCGCGCGCCGTGTTCACCCCGCACCCCGGCCCCGGAACCGGCACCGCAACCACCGGCCTCGGCGACGCCCGCAAGCACCCCTCGGGGGCACGATGACGACCGCACCGCACGCCCGGATCGAGCAGTGCTTCACCGCCGTGGCCGAGGCGTTCCCCGAGCGCGTGGCGCTGGCCGATCGGTACGGCGAGATCCGCTACGGGGAACTCCTGACGCGGGCGCGCGCCGCGGCGGCGTCGCTCCGGGCGAAGGGCGTCGACTCCGGTACCGCCGTGCTGATCGTCGGGCACGGCGACCGCCGGACCGTCCTCGCCATGCTGGCCGTCCTGATGGCGGGCGGCTGCTACGTCCCGGTGGACCCCCGGTACCCGGCGGACCGCGTCCGGCTCATGGCCGGCACGGCCCGGGCGGCCCTGGCCCTGCACGCCGACCGCCCACCGGTGGCGGACCTGGGCATCCCCGTGCACGACATCCCCTCCCTCCTCACGGAGCGGACCACCACGGCGGTGCCGTCCGCACCGGCCGGCCCCGACGACCTGGCCTGCATCATGTTCACCTCCGGCACCACGGGAGCCCCCAAGGCCGTGGGCGTCACCCACCGGGGGATCACCGGGCTGGCGCTCGGGGCGGAGTCCCTGCGGCTGGGCCCCGGCGACGGCGTGCTCCTGCACTCCACCCTCGCCTTCGACGCGTCCACGTTCGAGATCTGGTCCCCGCTGCTGGCCGGGGCCCGGATCACGGCCGCGGACCGCCACCCCCTCGCGCTCCACGAACTGGCCGCCCTGCTGGCCCGGCCGCAGATCACCACGGCCTGGCTGACGGCCCCGCTCTTCCGCCTCATGGCCACCCACCACGGTCCGGCGCTGGGCACCCTGCGCACCCTCGTCACCGGCGGTGACACCGTCCCGGCCGGCGCCGCGCGCTCCTTCACCGCCGCCCACCCCGCCACCCGGCTGGTCAACGGCTACGGCCCGACCGAGAACACCACCTTCAGCACCCTGGGGGACGCCGCCGCGTGGGACCGCGAGCACTCCGCCGCGTTCCCCATCGGCGCCGCCATCGCGGGAACGACGTGCCACGTCCTCGACGAACGGCTGCGGCCCGTCGCCCCGGGCGCGGAGGGCGAGCTCTTCCTCGGCGGCCCCCGGCTCGCCCGCGGCTACCTGCACGACCCCGCCGCGACCGCCGCGCGGTTCGTGCCCGACCCCTTCTCCGCCCGGCCCGGTGCCCGCATGTACCGCACCGGTGACCGCGTACGCCACCTCCCCGACGGCGCCCTGGACTTCCTCGGGCGCGCCGACGACGAGGTGAAGGTCAGGGGCTTCCGCACCGATCCGGCGGAGGCGGCGGCGGTCCTCGCCGCCGACCCCACCGTCGACGACGCCGTGGTCATCGCCGGCACCGGGCCCGACGGCGCCGTCCTGACCGCCTTCCTCACCCCGGCGTCCGTCGACACCGACGCGGTGCGCCGGGGCGCGTGGCAGCGGGCCCCGCGCCATCTGGTGGCCGAGCGGATCATCGCGGTCGGCGCCCTTCCGCTGGGGCCCACCGGAAAGGTGGACCGCGCCGCCCTCGCCCGTCTCGCGGACGACGCGGACGACGCGGACGCCCGGACGCACGACGCGCCCGGCACCGCCGCCCCGGGCCACCCCGCACTCGCCGCGGCCTGGGAGTCCCAGACGGGGCACCGCCCGCTGCCCGACTCCGACTTCTTCGCCGACGGCGGCACCTCCCTGGGGCTGATGCGGCTGGTCGAACAGGTGCGCACCCAGCTCGGACCGACCCTCGACTTCGCCCAGCTCTACGCCGCTCCCACGTACGCCGATCTGTGCCGGCTGACCGCCCCGAGCGCCACCCCGGCACCCCACGGCGACCGAGCACAGGAGGCCGTCGCATGACGCAGGTGATGCAGGATCAGGACAATGATCTGGCCAGAATGGACGGCCTGTGGATCCGGGTGATCGAACCCCAGTCGCCCGCCCGGCACGCCCGGGACTTCGCCCAGGTCCACACCTGGCTGCGCCAGTACATCAGCCGGCCCCACGACGAGATCGGCCGCACCGGGCCGGTCTGCCCCTTCATCCCGCCCGCCCTCAGCGGCAAGGACGCCCAGTTCAGCTTCCGCTACGACATCACCGGGGAGGACGCGCGGCAGCTGCGCGAGGCCCTGGAGGCGGAGATGTCCACGTTCGCCCTCGGCACCGAGCGCAGCCGCACCCACACCGGAGCCTCCCTCGACTGCCGCATCGTGGTGCTGCCGGCCACCGGGCCGGAGGGCTGGCGGGTCCTCGACGAGGCGTACGAAGGCCTGAAGAACAGCGCGGTCGCCCACGGGCTGATGGTCGGTCAGTTCCACCCGCACTGCGACGAACGGGCCGTGCGCAACCCGCTCTTCCCCGTCTCCGTGGCCCCCGTCGGCCTGTTCGCGATCCGCCGGATGGCGCCCCACGATGTGCTCTTCTTGTACAAGCACCGCGCCTGGTTCAGGATTTACGATCAGAACTTCCGCGCCCACTACGAACGGGGCCGCGTACGCGACCCGCTCCTGCGCGAGTTGTACGTGACCGCTGTGGAACGTCACGGCCTGCCCGAGCTCGCCCCGAAGGCAAAGGAGAACGACGCGCCGTGACCGAGGACCAGTACCACGTCGTCGTCAACCACGAGGAGCAGTACTCGATCTGGCCCACCTACCACGACGTCCCCCTGGGGTGGGGGACGGTGGGCGAGCCGGCGTCGCGCGAGGACTGCCTGCGCAGGATCGAGGAGGAGTGGGTCGACATGACCCCGAAGTCCGCCCGGCGCCAGGCGGCCCCGGCCGCACCGGCCCCCGCGGGCCCGGCCGGCGCGGCGGGGTCCCCGTGACGGGCACGCTTCCCACGGTCGCCGTCGTCTACGGCAGGGGGTCGGCGGGGCCGGCCGAGATCCTCGGCGCCGCCCGCGGCCTGTGCGACGTGGTCTTCGTCTGCGACCCGGCCGTCCCGGGCGTGGCTCCGCTGCTCGCGGGGATGCGCCGACGGGCCCGGGTCTGCGAGATCAGCGGACACGACACCCCCGCCGCCGAACTGCTGCGCGGGCACGGCCCGGTGGGCATCGTCACCTTCAGCGAGTACTGCCTCGCCGGCACCGCGCGCCTCGCCGAGGCCCTCGGCCTGCCCTACCACCGGCCGGACACCGTCCGGCTGCTCACCGACAAGGCCGACCAGCGCGCCGCGTTCGCGGCGGCGGGGGTCGACCACACCCCGAGCGTCGTGGTGCGGTCCGCCGCCGAGGTCGACACCGCCGTGGCCCGTCTGGGCTACCCCGTGGTGCTCAAACCCCGTACCGGGGCGGGCAGCCAGGACACCGTACGGCTGGCGGACGCGGAGCAGCAGCGGCGCGCCCTGGCCGACCTCGGCCTCGCCCCCGGGCCCGGCCCCGGACCCGGTGACGAGCCGGCGGGCCCGCACAGCGCCCCGCGTGACTTCGTCGTGGAGAAGTACCTGCCCGGGGACCCGACGGTGGCCGGACCGGACTGGGGGGACTACGTCTCCGTCGAGGCCGTCGTGCAGCACGCGGAGGTCACGACCCTCTGCGTCACCGGCAAGTTCGCCCTGGCGGACCCGCTCCGGGAGACCGGGCTGTTCCTGCCCGCCACCCTCACGCCCGCCGTGGAGAAGGACGCCGCCGAACTCGCGGCGGCCGCGGTCCGGGCCCTCGGCGTGACGACCGGGGTGACCCACACGGAGGTGAAGCTCACCCCGGACGGCCCCCGCGTCATCGAGGTCAACGGACGCGTCGGCGGGCGCGCCGTGGGCCTGCTGGACCGGGCGCTGGGCATCGATCTGCTCGCCCTAGCCTTCGCGTTGGCCCTGGAACGCACCGTCGAGCCCGTCACGGCCCCCCGGCCGGCGGCGGTGACCTTCGAGTACTTCATCGTGCCACCGCGCACGGTCGGCACCGTCCGGGCGATCGACGGCGCCGACGCCGTACGGGCCCTCCCCGGCGTCGGCGAGGTCGACGTGGCGACGGCCCCGGGGCAGCCCGTCGACTGGCGCCACCCCGCACAGCGCCTGGCGTTCGTCCGGGGCACCGTCGCCACCCATGACGAGCTGCTCCGGCTCATCACATCCGTCCATGACAGATTCCACCTGGAGTTCGCACCCCAGTGAAGAGAACGTTCCCCACCACAGGCCGGCCGCGCACGCCCCGCCGAGAGCGTCGAAGAGCACGTGCCCCGCAGTGTCCCGCAGTCCTTCGTCGTGGAAAAGTGGAACAGCAGAGAGGTAGTCGATGCTCGACAAGGTGCGACAGCCACTGAAACACCGGCCCTTCCGGCGGGTGTGGCTGGGCGAGACCGTCTCCCTGGTGGGGGACTACAGCTTCGAGGTCGCCTTCATCTGGCTGATCCTGAACGAGACCGGATCGACGACCACGCTGGCCACGATCCTGCTCGTCCAGGCCGTCCCCCGGGGCGTGCTGATGCTGGTGGGCGGCGCGGTGACCGACCGGCTCTCCCCGCGCGCCGTCATGTTCTGCTCCCACACGCTCCGGGGGCTCGCCGTCGCCACGCTGGGGCTGATCGCCCTGGCCGACCACGTGAGCACGTGGCACCTCTACGCCCTCGGCGCGCTCACCGGCGTCGCCGAAGCGTTCTTCTGGCCGGCGGCCGGCAGCATCATCCCCTCCCTCCTGCCGCCCGAGCACCTCGCCCGGGGCAACGCGCTCGTCGGCTTCGGAGAGCAGGGGGCCCGGCTGCTGGGGCCGATCCTGGGCGGCGCCCTCGTGGCCGCGGTGGGGACGTCGACCACCATCCTGCTCAACGCCTTCACCTTCTTCTTCGCCGCCCTGACGGTCTTCGGCGCACCCCGCAGACAACCGTCCGACCAGGCGGGCGACCAGACTTCCGACCAGGCCTCCGACCAGGCGGGCGAGGCCGACGAGGGCGCCAAGTCGTTCACGGCGATCCGCCGGGAGATCGTCGAAGGGCTCCGCTACGCCGGACGCAGCCGGGAGATCCGCACCGTCCTCCTGCTGATCGGCGCGGCGGCCCTCAGCTACAGCGGCCTCTTCAGCGTGGGGCTGCCCGCGCTGGCCAAGACCTTCCCCCAGGGCTCGCTCGCGCTGGGCGTCCTGCTGTCCGCCTGGGGACTGGGGCAGCTGATCGGCACCATCGGCGCGGTCTTCACCGGACTGCCGCGCCGCTGGGGGCTGCTCATCATCGGGATGACGCTCTGCGAGGGGACCGCCTTCGTGCTGCTGGGCTTCCTTCCCAGCGTGTGGAGCGCGGCGGTGGTGCTCACCCTGCTGGGGATCGGCGTCGCGTACTCCAGCGACGTCGCGCTGCCGACGTTCATCCAGACCAGGACCCCGACGGACGTGCTGGGCCGGGTCAGCAGCGTGATGGAACTGCCCCGGGCCACGCTGGAACCGCTCTCCATCGCGGCCATGGGCCTGCTGGTCGGCTGGGACATACAGTGGGCGTTCGTACTGGCCGCGATCCCCATGCTGGCCGTCGGCCTCCACCTGGCCCTCGACCGCGAGGCCCGCGCGCTGAGCACCACGGCCCCGGAGGAGCATCCGGCGGCCAAGGATCCGGACCCCCTCGTCTTATAGGCCCCTGTCCGCCGGTGGTGGCCGGTGATCTCGAATGACCGCGCTTTCCGACCGAAATCCCGGATTTCTCGGACAATGCGGCAGAACATCGTTATCGAATCTCCTCCGGAACGAGTTCGGCCTGGGCCACCACCGGGCCGGTGGCGGCCCGGGCCAACGGACGCGGCGGCTCTCTGGTTCACAATTCCGAGCGGAAAATTCGGGAAAGGAATTTCCCCTGGTCAAAGGGGTGCGGCGATACCGGAATTGTGAAGTGTGCATGGCATTTGTTCCTTGCTTACTTGATTCGCGCAAATCCCTTCCGTTCCCGGAGCGAATCTGACAGCATCGTCCGCTATCCGGCGACCGAATGTCGGTGATCACTGCACCGGCATGCCCGCGAGGTGTCCGTCCATGGCCGATATGTGCCTGGATCGGAGCAATGGGTGGGGCCGGGACGCGACCGGGGGGAGAACCTGATGCTCGGCTTCGTCGTGCGCCGACCGTACGGGCGCCGACCGCGCGGGCGACGGCCGCTGGCGGCTGCCGCCCCGCTGCTGTCGGCCTTCCCCACCGGACGCCGCCGTCGAGACGTGGCCACCCGGCCGCGCCACGTGGAGGAGATGTGACCCCCCGGGCCGGCACCACCGTGCCCACCCCTTCGCCCGCGCCCGGAACCGCTCCCGGGACACCCCACCGCCCCGCGCGCTGGGTCCGCACCAGGCTGCGGGCGAACCCGCTGGCCGCGCTGCTCATGGCGGCCCTGGCGTTCGTCGCCGTCTTCCTGGCCGCGGCCTTCCCCCGCGTCGCGGACCGGGGCGCGGACACGGCGCTCCAGGACTTCGTCGGTCAGAGGGGCTTCAACCAGACCAGCCTGCAGACCACGTCCAAGACGCGGGACGACGACAAGGCCGCCGCACTCGACCGGGTGCAGCAGCAGCTCACCGAGATGGTCGGTCGGCAGCTGACGCTGACCCAGCCGGGCCAGGCCCACGGCGCCCGCGCCGTGGGCGACCGCAACATGGCCAATCCGGAGTACGACCGGTTCGCGGAAAAGTGGACCGACCCGGTCCTCGGCCTGCTCTACCTGCACGACCTGGCCGCCCGGGCCACCCTCACCGACGGCACCTGGCCGACCCCCGCCGCCGCCGGCGGTCCGCTGCCGATCGTGATCAGCAAGAAGGCCGCCGAGAGCATCCACATCAAGCTCGGTGACGTCATCGACAACGGCACCGAGGGTTCGGGCGCCAAGCGGACCACCGTGGTGGTCGGCCTGTACCAGATCAACGACCCCCAGGACCCGTTCTGGGACGAGCTCGGCTGCCCGGCCCGCGCCTGCCTGAGGACCGACCCCCAGCACGAACACTGGATGACCAGCGGATTCGTCGACGGCGACAGCCTGCCCGCGCTGGCCCGCTGGGGTTCGAGCGCCGAGAACTTCTGGCGGCTGCCCGTCGACGCCACGTCACTGCACGCCGACCAGCTCGACCGCACCCGCGGCATCCTCAGTTCCTTCCTGACCGGGCGCGACGCCACCGCCCTGGCCGACGCCACCCGGCGTACCGACCTGCACACCTCCTCGGGCCTTCCCGAGATCCTCACCCGGGCGAACGACCGCTACCAGGCCTCGCTGCCGCTCAGCACGATCGGCCCGGCCGCCGTCGCGGGCGTCGCCACCGTGGTGCTGTTCCTGGCCGCCGCCCTCACCACCGACCGGCGCACCACCGAGATCAGGCTGCTCCAGGCCCGCGGCGGCTCCCGTGCCGGGGTGCTGCGACGGCTGATCGCCGAGGGTGCCGTCACCGTCCTGCCGGCCGCCGTGCTCGGAACGGCCCTCGCCCTGGTGCTGCTGCCCACCCCCCGCTGGGACCGCTCGGTGCTGGCGGCCCTGGCCGCGGCCCTGATCGCGCTGCTGGCCTTCCCGGCCCGCGCGGCCCTGCTGTGGGCACGCAGGCGGCCGGCCGGCGGCCGACGCCGACTGGTCGGCGAACTCGCCGTCCTCGCGGTCACCGCCGCGGCCGTGGCGGAGGTCCGGCGCCGGGGCGTCGGTACCGGCTCCGGGCTGGATCCGCTGCTGGTGGCCGCCCCGCTCCTGCTCGCCGTCACCGGCGGCCTGCTGCTGGCCCGCATCGAGCCGATGGTGGTCGGCTGGCTGGCCGCCCTCGTCGGCCGGGGCCGCGGCCTGATCGGCTTCCTCGGCCTGGCCCGCGCCGCCCGCGACAACTCGGGCAGCCGCCGGCCCTCCGCACTGCCGCTGCTCGCCCTGGTGATCGCCGTCACCACGACCGGCTTCGGCGCCACCGTGCTCGACACCGTCGATCACGCCCGGACCCGCGCCGCGCGCATCTCCACGGGCGGGGACATCGGCGTCTCCCTCCCCGGCTACGCCACCCTGTCCGAGTCGTTCACCAAGGCCGCCGACGCCCTGCCCGGCGTACGGGCCTCGACCGCGGCCTGGGTCGAGCCCAAAGCCCGCATCGCCGGCGCCGACCAGCGCTACACCGAGGCCTACCTGGTGATGGTGACCGATCCGGCGGCGTACGCCGAAATCGCCCGGACCCTCGGAGCCGGCGGGTTCGACCCGGCGAAGCTGGCCGGGGCGGCCGGCGGCCGGGACACCCCGGTGCCCGCGCTGGTCAGCCGCGACCTGGCCGAGCGCCTGGCCGCAGGGTCGTCCCAGGTGCGCACGCCCAACGGCAACGACCTGCGCCTCTCCGTCGCCGGGACCGTCGGCGCCACCCCCGCCCTGCCCGACCCGGGCAGGCCGTTCGTCGTCGTTCCCGCCGGCCCCGCCTGGGAGCGACTGCCGGACGCCAAGCGGGTGAACAAGTGGTTCGCCGTCGGCGAGGTCGACCCCGAAGCGGTCAGGACGGCACTGCGGGACAACGGCGGGGTCCAGCCGACCGGCCTGGCCAAGATGATCGCGGACGACGCCGCGGCCGTCGGCAAGGCCGTCCACGGCCTGCCCGCGGGATACACGGTGCACAGCAGCCGGGAGACCGTCGCCGAGCTCGGCGGCGACCCGCTGCAGCACGCCGCCGGGCGGCTGTTCTGGTACTCGGGTGCCGCCGGCGCCGGGTTCGCCCTGCTCGCCGTGCTGCTGACGCTGTTCCGGGCCGCGCCCGACCGCACGGCCGTGCTCGCCCGGCTGCGCACCATGGGCCTGCGGCCCCGCCAGGGGCTGGCCCTGATCGTCGCCGAGGCGCTGCCGCAGACTCTGGCGGCCGCCGTCGGCGGCGGGCTGGTCGCGGTGGCGGCGGTCGCCCTGCTGGGCGGCGCGTTCGACATCTCGACCCTGGTCGGCGCCAGGGTCGGGGAGCTCGTCACCCCCGCGCTGATGCCGGTGCTGCTGCCCACCGCGGGCCTGGCCCTGCTGGTCGGCCTCGGGGTGGTGCTGGAGACGCTGGTCACCGGCCGGCGCCAGATCGCCACCGAACTGCGGGCGGGCGAGCAGTCGTGACACCGCGACGGCGGCTCTCCGCGATCACCGGCTGACCGGCCCTCGACCCCGTGGTCGAGGGCACACGGTGGCGGGGGGGGGGGGGGGGGGGGGGGGGGGGGGGGGGGGGCGCGGCGAGGCTCCGCGCGCCCCCTCCCTCCACCGGCCAACGCAGCTCCCCAGTCCCCACCCGC
>NZ_JBHVWW010000010.1:61895-74625 GCF_042882025.1 Kitasatospora sp. NPDC058243 | reverse complement strand
CGCCTCTCCACCCCCCATCACCCCCGCCCCCCCCGCCGCGGCCCCCCCCCCCTCCCCCCCCCATCCTCCCCCTCCCTCCTCCCCTCCCCCACCGCGCTCTGCCCCGCGCCCGCGCAGTGCGCCGCGCCTCAGCCCTGGTCCAGCTTGGACAGGGCGTCGGTGATCAGGCGGGTGGCGAAGTCGTGGTCGTCGCCGGAGACCCGGTTGACGTGCTCCGCGAGCAGGGTGGCCGTGGCTTCCAGGGGGTTCATCTCGGCACCGGTCCATGGTCCGTACTGCGCGCGCCACAGGTTGGGACTCAGACCACTGCCCGCGGCGATCACCAGGCCGGCCATGGTGGGGATGACCTCGGGGCGGAAGGTCCTGGGCATCATGCGCATCGTGGCCACGAGGGTGGGCACCACGTGCTCGATGACGTCCTTGTCGTGCTCCTCGCAGGCCGACCGCAGCCAGTTCATGAACAGGTAGATGAGCGTGCACGCGCCGTCCAGCAGCGCGTTGAACTCGTCGGGGCCCACGGATGCGGCGAACTCGTCGACCAGCCGCTGCTGTTCGGGATCCGTCCCGGTCTTACCGTCGTAGACGGCCTTGAGCCGGGAGTCGATCATCATGAGCGCGGTGCTCACATCGCCGACGGCGGCGTATCGGGGGTCACAAGGCGATGACACAGGACTCCTCCTCACACGGCCGCGGCGGGTGCGCGGCAGGTCCGGTCGCAGGGTTCTTCGGCCGGTCGGGTCACCCGCCCGACGGTACCGCTCCCCGTCGCGGCCGGGCGCCCGTTTCCGCTCCTCGCACACGCCTCGGCGGGCCGCCTGCGCTCACCCCTCTGCGGCGGCTTTCCGCAGGTCCCGGCGGTGCGGCGGATCGCCGGGGGCGGTGGCGCAGCCCCCGGCGATCCGGTTCCACTCGTCAACAGCGCGCCCTCAGTACGTCATCAGTACGGGTGAGCCGTCCGCGCGGTCGCGGCGGCGCCGGGCTCGGCGGAGGATGAAGGCAGGGGCGGGGACGCGATGCGGAAGGGGCGTGACGCCATGGACGTCGGGCCGGTCGAGTACGCCGTCATGGCCTTCCCGGGCAACCGGTTCCGGGGGGCGATCCTGCCGGAGCTCAAGCGCCTGACCTCCGAGGGGATCATCCGCATCCTCGACCTCACCTTCATCAAGAGGGACGAGCAGGGGGCGGTCCGCGTCCTCGAACTCGATGCCCTGGACAGCGACGAAGCGGCCGTGTTCGCCGAGCTGGACGGCGAGATCATGGGCCTGCTGAGCGACGAGGACCTGGCCAGCATCTGTGACGAGATCCCGGCGGGGTGCTCGGCGGCGATCATCGTCTGGGAGCACCGCTGGGCCGCGCCGCTGCTACGGGCACTCGACGACGCGGACGGGATCCTCGTCACGCGCGAGCACGTGCCGCACACCGTGGTGGCGGCCGACCTCGCCGCGATCGGACTCTAGAAGGAGGCTGTCATGATCGGCCGCCGTCTGTCGCGCAGCGGACGCCCGGGGCTCATCGGCACCGCCGCCCGCACCGCCGTCATCGCCGGGACCGCCACGTCCGTGTCGAGCAGGGTCGCCGCCCGGCACCAGCAGGCCACCGCGCCGGAGCCTCCGCCAGCGCCCGCGCCTCAGGCCGCACCGGCCGCACCGGCCGCCGCGCCGAACGACCAGACGCTCGCCCAGCTCGAACGCCTCGTCGAACTGCGGCAGAGCGGGATGCTGACCGACGACGAGTTCACGGCGGCCAAGCAACGCCTCCTCACCCCGTGAATCCCCTCCGCCGGGCGGCCCCCGCACGGGGGCAGGGCCCGACCGGGCCCGCGCGCCGCGCCGCCGTGGTGCGGTGATGGAGCCCGTGACGGCGGTGCTCGCCGAACTCGTCGAACGGCACCACACCGACACCGCCGGTGACGTCGCCCGCTACATCCCCGAACTCGCCCGCGCCGACCCGCACGCCTTCGGCCTCGCCATGGTCAGCGTCCAGGGCCACACCTACCAGGCCGGTGACGCGTCGGCCGCCTTCACGATCCAGTCGGTCTCGAAGCCCTTCGTGTACTCGCTGGCACTGTCGGAGCTGGGCCTGGCGGAGGTGGCCAGGAGGGTCGGGTTCGAGCCGAGCGGGGAGCCGTTCAACGCGATCAGCCTGGAGGCGGGCACCGGACGCCCGGCGAACCCGCTGATCAACGCCGGGGCGATCGTGACGACCGCGCTGATCGGCGGAGACTCCGAGGCCGCGTTCGAACGGATCCGCGACACCCTGTCGGGCTTCGCCGGCCGCCGGCTGACGGTCGACGAGGACGTCTACCGGTCCGAGGCCGCCACCGGGGACCGCAACCGGGCGCTGGCCTACCTCACGCTCTCCCAGGGCGTGCTGGAGCGCCCGGCCCAGCAGGCCTGCGACGTGTACTTCCGCCAGTGCGCGATCGAGGTCACCGCCGTCGACCTGGCCGTCATGGGCGCCACGCTGGCCAACGGCGGGCGCAACCCGGTGACCGGGCGCAGCGTCGTGGACGCCGACGCGGCGAGCGCGACGCTGTCGGTCATGGCCACCTGCGGCATGTACGACCACAGCGGCGAATGGATGCTGAGGGTGGGCCTGCCGGCCAAGAGCGGTGTCGGCGGAGGGGTCTGCGCCGTGAGCCCCGGCCAGTTCGGCGTCGGCGTGTTCAGCCCCCCGCTGGACCCTCAGGGCAACAGCGTCCGCGCGAGCACCGTCCTGCGCGAGCTGTCCGCCGAGCTGGGCCTGCACGTCCTGCGGCACACCGAGCGTGCCCGCTCACCGCTCCAGGCGGTGCGCACCGACCACGGTGCGCACCGCCTGGAGCTGCTGGGCGACCTCGGTTTCGCGGCCGCCGAGGAGATCGTCCACTGTGTCCGCCGCCTCGCCCGCGACCAGCCCCGCCCGCTGGTCACGGTCGACCTCTCCCACGTCACCGCCGTGCGCCCGATCGCCCGCAGGCTGCTGGCCGACTGCGCCGCCGGCCTCCGGGCCCGGACGACGGTGCGCTTCGTCGACCCCGCGGGCCTGGTCCGGAGGCCGCCCGCAGACCGGAGCGACACCCCGGCCGAGTAACCGTCCACAAGCCCGTTCACGGCGGCCGGCTCCGTTCACAGCGGCCAGACCAGGGGAACGACGGTCGTGGCGACGACGAGGTACCAGACCAGGACCGGCAGGCCGAGCCGCCAGTAGTCACCGAACCGGTAGCCGCCGGGGCTCATGACCATGAGGTTCGCGGCGGTGGCCACCGGGGTGAGCAGGGCCGCCGCGGCGGGGACCGCGACGCACATCAGGACGGGCAGGACGGAGACCCCGGCATCGCTCGCGGCGTTGACGGCGATCGGGGCGACGATCAGCGCGGTCGCCATGTTGCTGATGAACTGGCCCAGGACGGCGGTGAGGAGGAACACCGCGAGCAGCAGCAGCCGGCCGTTGCCGGAGGCCGCGGTGACGACGAGGTGGGCGACCTTCTCCGCCGCTCCGGAGGACTTCATGGCCTCGGAGAGCGGGAACATGCCACCGACGATGACCAGGGTGGTCCAGGAGATGCCGCCGTAGGCCTGGTCGACGCGCACCACGCGCAGGGCGACCAGGAGCAGCGCCGCGAGGGTCGCGGCGACGGCCGGCGGTGTGGCGCCGGAGGCGAGCAGAGCGATCATGCCGCCGAGCACGGCGAGGGCGCGCACGGCGGCGCCCCCTGGCGGGGCGGCCTGGCCGCGGATGCCGGAGGGCTGGTCGACGGCCAGCACACCGGGGCGGGCGCCGGCACGCTCGAGTTCGTCCCACCGGCCGCGGAGCAGCAGGTGGTCGCCCGGAGCGAGCGTCAGGGGCTGGGGGCCTACGGGTCGGTCCTGGCGGTGCACGGCGAGGACGGCCAGGTCGCCGGTGCTGTCGGTCATACCGGCGAAGGCGGTCATGCCCGCGAAGGAGGAACGCGGGCTGACGACGAGTTCGAGCAGGCCCGTGTGCTGGTCCAGGAGGACGCTCGCGAGGTGGTCGTCCAACGGCGGGGGCAGGGGCTCCAGACGGTGGCGGTCGCTGAAACCGTCGATGGCGGCCGGGGTGCCCCGGAGGATGACGATGTCCCCGGCGGCGAGGGGCCCGGTGCCCCGTGGGTCATGGCCGTCGGCGGCCATGGCTCCGAGCACCAGCACCCCGTCCTGGGCCGTGGCGGCAAGCTGCTCGACCGACGCGCCGATCGCGTCCGAGCCCTGCGGGACCTGCCGGGCGGCCGAGTCGCGGGTCAGCGCGTAGTGGTCGATCAGGGTGCGGGCGTGCCGGCTCAGGTCGGCCGGGAGGGCGTCGGGTGTGCGGGCGGGCAGCAGGGCCCGCCCGAGGAAGGCGCAGATGGCGACGGTGCCGGCCAGCACCGGGAGTCCCACCACCGCGAACTCGAAGAACCCGAAGGGCCGGGCACCGGCCGCTGCCGCGCTCTCGGAGACGATCACGTTGATGGGTGACCCGATGAGGAGCAGCAGCGAGCCGGCGTGTGCGGCGAAGGCCAGCGGCATCGCGAGCCTGGAGACGGGCAGACGGTGGCGGACGGCGAGCAGCACGGTCATCGGCAGCAGGGCCGCGACGGCTCCGTTGACCGTGATCAGGGCCGTGAGCAGGGCGGCCGCGAGCATGGTGAGGACGAGCAGGCGGCGCTCACCGGTGCCGGCGAGCGCCGCCAGTGCCCGGCCTGCCCAGGTCGTGACGCCCGTGGCCTGGAGGGCGGTGCTGACCACGAAGAGGGCGGCGATGAGGGCGACCACCGGATCGCCGAACCCGGCGAAGACCCGGTCGGCGGGCAGCAGCCCGACGGCCGGCAGCAGAAGGGCGGAGCCGAGCGCGACGAGCTCGACGGGCAACCGGTTCCACACGAACAGGGCGATGAGCACGGCCAGCACGAGCAGGCACAGGACGGCGTCGCTCACCGTCTCACCCTGCTGGTGGGAGGGGCAGGCGCCGGTTCACTGGCTGACGGGTGCGCCCGGCCCCATCGGGATGCCGATGGCGTACCAGGCGACGAAGAACAGCAGCCAGGCCACCGCCACGACGACCGTGTAGGGGATCATCAGGGAGATGACGGTGCCGACGCCGGCCTGCTTCCTGAACTTCTGGCACTGCAGGACGATGAACGGCAGGTAGACCATCAGCGGGGTGACGACGTTCGTCGGGGAGTCGCCGACCCGGTAGGCGGCCAGCACGGTCTGCGGCGCGACGCCGAGGCGGATGAACAGGGGCACGAAGATCGGCGCGAAGATCGCCCACTTGGGGATGATTCCGGGGATGATCAGGTTGATGACGTAGGTCAGCAGGATGAAGGCGATCAGGAGCCAGATCGCGCCGATGTTCGCGCTCTCCAGCTGGTCCGCGAGCTGCACGGCGACCACCGTGGCGATGTTGCTGTAATTGAAGTACGAGATGAACTGGGCGATGATCAGCAGCAGGAAGATCAGGCCGCCGAGCCCGGCGAAGGTCTTGGTGATCGCGTCCATCGCGGCGGCGCTGCCGCGCAGGGTCTTCGCCCCCGCACCGAAGGCCAGGCCCATCACCAGGAACGCGATCATGATGATGACGATCAGGCCGTCCATGAACGGCGAGTCCTCGAACAGGCTCCCCGTCTCCGGGTTGCGCAGCGGCGCGCCGGGGATGAACGCGAGCAGCGTGACGGCCACCACCAGCGCGATCAGCGAGAGGCCGGCGTAGCGCAGCCCCCGGGCCTCGGCCGCCGTGTCGACGGAGGGCTCCTCGCTGTCCGCGACGGCGACGGTGTCCCCCGGCTGCCAGGGGCCCAGGCGGGGTTCGATGATGCGTTCGGTGACGAAGGTGATGACGATGGTGAGGAACAGGGTGGAGCCGATCGCGAAGTAGTAGTTCGCGGTCAGGTTGAGGGACTGGCCGGGGTTGACGAGCCTGATCGCCTGGTTGGTGATCTCGGTCATGATGCCGTCGATCGGAGCGATGAGCAGGTTGACGCTGAAGGCCGCGCTGACCCCGCCGAAGGCCGCGGCGATCCCGGCGAGCGGGTGGCGTCCGGCGCTGATGAAGGCGACCGCTCCCAGCGGGATGAGGACGAGGTAGCCGGCGTCGGAGGCGATGCTGGACAGGATGCCGGCGAAGACGATGATCGCGGTGAGGGTCTCCGGTGGTGAGATCCTGACCAGGCGTCGGATCAGGGCCGCGATCAGTCCGGCCTCCTCCGCGAGCCCGACGCCGACCATGATGACGAGGATGACCGCGACGACGCCGAAGTCGTTGAAGTTGTGCGCCGCGGAGGTGAACAGGAACCGGACGCCGTCGCCGGACAGCAGGCTCTCGACCTTCGTCGTCTCGACGACGGTCTCGTAGCGGTGGGTGTACGTCGACTCCGGCGGCAGGTGGGTGCCCGGGTACTCGGTGCCGCCCTCGTGGACCTGCGTGGCCGGGTAGGGAACGGACTTGACCGTCTCGCTGGTGACGTGGACGTCGAACGCGGACAGGACCGCCGACAGCACGATCACCACGACGCACAGCAGCAGGAAGATGATGGCCGGGTGCGGGACCTTGTTCCCGATCTTCTCGATGGCGTCCAGGACGCGCCCCGACCCGCCGCCGGACTTTCCGTTCCCGGAGGCGGTGGCGCTCTTGTCCTGCGGTCCGTCGGCCTGGGCGTGGGCGAGGACGTTCACCGGCCGGCCTCCTCACTGATCGAGCGGGTGGAGTCGGTGCGCGCGGCCGTCGACGGAGGGGTGAAGGCCAGCGCGAGCTCGGCGAGCAGGCGCGCGCCGAAGCCGGTGCAGCCCTTGGTGCGCCAGCCGCTCGGCTTGTCGTTCTGGGCCGGCCCGGCGATGTCGATGTGCGCCCAGGGGCGGCCGGCGACGAACTCCTCCAGGAACAGCGCGGCATGGATCGCCCCGCCGTTGGGGCCGCCCATGTTCTTCAGGTCCGCCACCTCCGAGTCCAGCTCCGGCCGGTAGCGCCGCGACAGCGGCAGCTGCCAGGCCGGCTCGCCGGTGCGGGCGGCAGCGTCCAGGACCTGGTCGACCAGCGGCTGGGCGTTGCCGAACACGCCCGCTGTCTCGGCGCCGAGCGCCCGCAGACACGCGCCGGTCAAGGTGGCGATGTCCACGATCGCGTCCCCCGGCTCCTCGCCGGCCAGGACCAGGGCGTCCGCCATGACCAGGCGGCCCTCCGCGTCGGCGTTGACCACCTCCACGCTCGTGCCGCCGCGCATCCACAGCACGTCGCCCAGCTTGAGCGCCGAACCCGAGGGCATGTTGTCCGTGCACATCAGGTAGCCCGTCACGGCCGTCCGGCAGCCGAGCCCGGCCAGGACGCACAGGGCCGCCAGGATCGCGCCGGCACCGGACATGTCGTTCTTCATCGTCGCGTGCACGGCGTCGGCGGGCTTGAGGCTGATGCCGCCGGAGTCGTACGTGATGCCCTTGCCCACCAGGGCCAGCCGGGGCGTCCCGTCACCGGCGTCGGAGGGCAGGTAGGTGATCTTGATCATGCGGGCTTCGTCCACGCCGCCCCGGTTCACGCCCAGCAGGCCGCCGCAGCCCAACTCCTCCAGCTCCCGCTGCCCGAACACCTCCACCTTCAGACCGCACTGCGCGCCGAGCCGCACCGCGACCTCGGCCAGGTCCGGCGCGGTCAGCAGGCTGGGCGGCGCGCTGGCCAGGTCCCGGGCCAGCATCGTCGCGCGGGCCAGCCACACCCCGCGTTCGACGCCCCGCTCGACGGCCTCGCGCGAGTCCGAGCCCGAACCCGAGTCCGAACCCGAACCCGAACCCGCCACGACCGTGACGGCCTCCAGCGCCGTGCCGGACGGCTCGCGCTTGAGCGGATCGAAGCCGTAACGGGCCAGCAGCACCCCCTCCACCAACGCCTGCGCCGCCTCCGCCGGCGTCGCACCCGCCCCGGACGGCACCACGACGGCCAGCCGCGAACGGCCCGGCACCGCGAGCGCCACGGCCGCCCCGGCGTCCCTCAGCACATCGGGACCTGCCGCACCCTCCGGCCCCGTCCCGTAGAGCACGACGTCCGGCCCGTCCTCCCGGGGCACCAGCAGCACCCGGCCCGCCGCCCCCGTCATGCCGGCGGCCTCCACGGCCCCCGGGCCCAGCCCGATCCACGCCGGCACCGCCACCGCCCCTTGGACCACCGGCAGCCCCACCGCCTCCGGATCCCGCACCGCCTCCGGATCCCGGGCCGGGACGACGTCAACCCTCGGAAAGCGGCTCCACGAAGGAATGAGATCGAGGGCTGCCTTGCTCTGCGCCACTGTGCTCTCCTCTGCAGGGGGCGGCGGTCCAGAGGCCGCCGGTCCCAGCAGCCGCTCCCCAGTAAGACGCACGGTCAAAGCGCTTCCAGGACACGCCACGCACTGTGCCCCCCAAACGCACGAACACCCGGCGCCCCCGCCCGGGCGCGCGGGCGGGGGTTTGAAGACACACCCTAGGCTTGAGGCCGCACTGGTCCGAGGGACGGGGAGTCTGTTGCCGTGACCGATCGCAGCTCAGAGGATGATCAGTCGAACCCGAGCATCGCCCGGGTCTACGACTATCTGCTCGGCGGCAAGGACAACTACGCCGTCGACCGCGAGATCGGCGACTTCTTCATCAAGGACCTGCCCGGTTCGCAGGCGGTGGCCTTCGCCAATCGCCGGGCCCTCGTTCGCGCCGTGGCGGCCATGGCCCGCGACGGCATCTCCCAGTTCGTCGACATGGGCAGCGGCCTGCCCACCTCCGACAACGTGCACCAGGTCGCCCAGCGGCACCGTGCGGACGCGCGCGTCGTCTACGTCGACCACGACCCGGTCGTGGTCGCCCACAGCCGGGCCCTGCTGACCGCCGACGACCGCACCACCGTGATCCGGGCGGACCTGCGCGAGCCGGAGGAGCTCTACCACGACCCCGGCCTACAGGAGTTGGTCGACTTCGACGAGCCGGTGGGCGTCGTCTTCAGCGCCGTGCTGCACCACCTCACCGATGCCGAACGCCCCGCCGAGCTCGCGCGCTGGTGGGTGGACCGGGTGCCGCCGGACAGCCAGGTCTACATCTCCCACTTCCGCTCCGGCGGGAACGAGGAGACCCGGCTCCTGGAGCAGAAGCTGCAGAGCAGCTTCGGCCGCGGCCAGTGGCGCACCGACGAGGAGATCATCGGCCTGTTCGACGGTCTTGAACTCCTCGAACCGGGCCTGGTCCCCTGCTCACTGTGGCGGCCGGACCCCACGCCGGACGACGACGGCACCGGAAACGGCGTGGACAGGCCCGCCCTGACGGTGTGGGAACAGCTGATCTCCTGCGCGCTGGCCCGCAAGCCGTAACCGGCTCGTACGCCGCGCAGGCGGGCGGACCGGGAGTGTCAGTGGCGTGCTGTTGAGTGTGCGCCATGACTGTTCACCACCTTCTGGCCGCCCTGCCCGGGCCCGACGAGCTGCGCGCCCGCTGCCGGGCGCTGGCGCTGCTGGACTCGATCGTCTCCACCCCCTACGCACCCGACCACTCGTACGTGGCCGGGTGGCGTCCGGGCGTCGATCTGGCGTGCATGGACAACGGTTCCGGTGACCAGTACGCGATCGTCTTCGACCCGGCCGGGGTGTTCCTCTACGGGTTCGACCACGAGAGCGACGCCACCCCGTGGCGGGAGGAGGACCGCGCGCACTGGCCCGGCCTGCTCGACGGCCTGCCCGGCTCGCTCGCGCACTACGCGCAGGCGCCGGAGTTCCAGCTCGAAGGCTTCTTCGACGCGACCGTGTGCGCCTGGCGCGAGACGGGCGGCGCCGACTGGCGGTGCGGGCCGGTCGAGTTCGCCGACGGCGAGACGGACGGCGCCGACTGGCTGTTCGACCTGCTCACCGCCGCCGACGGTACGGAGGCGTTCGTGGACTACGCCGAGGACCACCACGAGCAGTCCGTCGACCGGGAGGCGGTGGCGGCCGTGCTGGCGGACGCCCCGCTCGATCGCCGAATAGTCTCCGCGCTCTCGCCCACCGCGAACTTCGACACCGTCGCCGCGTTGGCCCGCGCGCTGGGTTACCGCACCGTTCGGGAGGACAGCTGAGAAGTCGCCGGTCAGCGAGGTCGCGTCGGCCAGGTCCGCCGGCAGACGCGACTCGCGCGGGCTAGGGCGTGTGGCTCGGGGGTTGGAGGCGTACGGGGAGGGTCTTCAGGTGCCAGTTGAGCGGGTTGGTGCCGCGTTGCAGGTGCTCCGGGTCGACGGCGAGTTGCAGGTCGGGTACCCGGTTGAACAGGGCGGCCAGGGCGACGGCGGTCTCCTCCTGGGCGAGGTGCGCGCCCAGGCAGCGGTGCGCGCCGTGCCCGAAGCCGAGGTGGGGCTCCTTGCTGTGGCGGGTGCGGCCGAGGTCGAGGCGGTCGGGGTCGGCGAAGGCGGCAGGGTCGCGGTTGGCCGCGGACACGATCGGGAGGACGGCTTCTCCGGCGCACACCGGGGTGGCGCCGACGGTGGTGTCGCGGGTGGCGTAGCGGGGCAGCGCGCGCACGACGGGCCCGCAGTAGCGCATGAGTTCGTCGACGGCGTGCGGCATGAGGGCGGGGTCCGCGCGCAGCAGGGCGAGCTGGTCGGGGTGGGCGAGGAGCACTTCGGTGCTGTTGGCGATGAGGTTGACGGTGGTGATGTGCCCGGCGACGACCAGGTTGGTGATGAGCGAGACGAGCTCGTCGGTGCTCAGGCGGTCGTCGTGGTGGGGCGCGAGCAGTTCGGAGATGAGGTCGTCGCCGGGGTCGGCGGTGTGGAGGCCGATGAGGAGGTGGGCGTCGGCGACCATGCCGGCGAGCGCGTCGCCCAGTTCCTCGCCGCAGGTGCCGGCGGCCAGGGTGGCGCTGCGGCTCCGCCAGCGGTCGCGGTCGGCTTCGGGGACGGCGATGAGTTCGCAGATGACGGTGATGGGCAGCGGTCGGGCGAAGTGTTCGATCAGGTCGACGACGCCGCCCTCGGCGTGGTCCGGCAGGCGGTCGAGCAGGTCGGCGGCGATGGCTTCGATCCGGGGGCGCAGCGCGGCCACGCGGCGCGGGGAGAACGCGGCGGCGACCAGGCCGCGCAGACGGCGGTGGTCGGAGCCGTCCGAGTCGAAGATCCCGGCGCGCAGGTACTTCTCGTGGCCCGCGTACATGCCGCGGGCCTGCCAGGTCTGTTCGGTGCGGTGGGCCACCTTCGCGCCGGGGACGGTCGCGGCGTCGATGGTGAAGTCGGGATCGCTCATGATCGTGCGGATGTCGTCGTGGCGGGTGGCCACCCACATGGGGTCGACGCCTCGTACGCGGCCCCGCACCAGGTGCTCGCGTTCGCGGATGTGCGCGTAGGAGGTGAACGGATCGCGGACCAGCTCCTGGTCGGCCAGGTCCAGGGGTTCGTCGCCGGTCTCGGTGGTGGCCTGGCCTTGCGTCGTCATGGTGAGGCGCTCCCTACGAGTGGTCGTTCCGTGACGACATCATGGCGGCCGGACCGTGCCCCACCTGTCGTTATCGGTGCCAATCCACCCGAACGAACGTATTCGCCCTCGCCCCCGGAGACGAGGACGGCCGGTCGTCGTCCGGGGCCGCGGCCGGTGTCCGTTCGGGGTCGGTGTCAGCCGTGCCCGGCGGTGGATGACCGGACGTGGAGCTCCCAGGCGTGGGTGCGCACCACGCCCGGGTCCGCCGCTCCTGACAGCAGGTCGCTGAGCAGGGCCGCGCATTCGCGGCCGTACTCCGCCGCGCGCAGGTCCACCGCCGTCACCTGCGGGCTCGACCCGCGGGCCGCGGCGCCGTCGACGCAGGCGGCCACCAGCACCTCGGATCCGGCCCGCAGGCCTGCCCGGGCCACGGCGGCCAGCACGCCGGGCACCGCGCCGTCGGGGGCGCAGACCACGGCGTCCAGGCCCGGGGTGCCGGCGAGCAGGTCCGTGGTGGCGGCCTCGGCCTCGGTCGGCGTGGCCGCGAACGGGACCGTCCGCACGGCGACCTCGACGCCATGGCGCCTGGTCCAGTCGGCGGCGGCGGCCCGCAGGGCGGCCGCCCAGTCGGATCCCGGGCCGGGGGCCAGCAGCGCCGGGCGGCGTGCCCCGCGCTGCGCGAGGTGGTCCAGCAGGGCGACGAGCGAGGTGGCGTTGTCGCACACCACCGACCCGCTGGGAGCGGCCCCGCCGCCGAGGTAGCGCTCCCCGGTGACCACGGGTACGCCGGCGGCCAGCAGGCCGGGCACGGCCGGGTCGTCGACCTCGGGATCGATGACCATCAGTCCGTCGACCCGGGCGGCCAGCCCGTCCTCCGCCGCCTTCCCGGGGGCCAGCAGCACCACGTCGAGGCCGTCCTCGCGGGCCCGCTCGACGGCGCCGAACGCCAGCTTCATGTAGTAGTCGAGGCGGGTCGCCGTGCGCGGCAGGTACAGGCCCACCGCCCCGGTGCTGGAGCGGCGCAGGCTGCGCGCCGCCGAGTTCGGCCGGTAGCCGAGCTCTCGGGCCGCGGCCTGGACGCGTTCGCGCGTCGCCTCGGCCACCCGGCCGGATCCGAGGAGGGCGTCGGAGGCGGTGCTCTTGGACACCCCGGCCGCCCGGGCCACGTCGAACAGGGTCACGGATCGGCTGGTCACAGCCCGGAAGTCTAGACGCAGTACCGGGAGCCACCCGTCGTCCGGGCGCCTGCGGTGCTGCTCGCACCCCCTTGCCGGAACGTTCCGGCACAACTTCGAGTTACCCATGCCCAAACGCCCCCACACGACTCCGGCCGCCGCCTCCCCCACAATCACCCACGAAGAACCGAGG
>NZ_JBHVWW010000010.1:0-61885 GCF_042882025.1 Kitasatospora sp. NPDC058243 | reverse complement strand
AGACGCAGGACTAGGATCACCCCGTCTTCTGGTCTCTTTGTTGTTGCTTCGCCCCCCTTTCCCGGACTTTTCCGACACGCTTTACGTTCCCCCGTGCCGGAACGTTCCGGCACGGCTTCGGCCGCTGCTCCCGACACCATCACCCGAGACGACCCGAGGACCCGCCATGCGCCTGATCACCGCCCTGAACCCGCCCGCGTCCCCGGCCCGCACCCGCGCACCCCGGCGCGCCGCCCTGCGGGTCGCCCTCGTCCAGCAGCGCTGGCACGCGGACCCCGAGCAGCACCGGGCCGGCCTGCTGGAGGGGATCCGGCTCGCCGCCGAACAGGGCGCCACCCTCGTCGCCCTCCAGGAGCTCACGCTCTCCCCGTACTTCGCCGTGCTGCGCCAGGCCGACCACCCGCAGGCCGTCGAACCCGAGGACCTGCGCACCGGCCCGACCTTCACGTTCGCCGCGGCCGCCGCCCGCGAGCACGGCCTCCACGTGCACGCCTCGCTCTTCGAGAAGGCCGACGGGCCGGACGGCCCCGACGGCCTCGGCTACAACACCGCGATCCTCGTCGCCCCCGACGGCACCCTGGTGCAGCGCACCCGCAAGCTGCACATCCCCGTGACCGAGGGCTACTACGAGGACACCTGGTTCCGCCAGGGCCCGGCCGGCGAGGACGCCTTCCCCCTCGCCGAGGTGGGCGACGCCGCCATCGGCCTGCCGACCTGCTGGGACCAGTGGTTCCCCGAGCTCGCCCGCGCCTACTCCCTCGCCGGCGCCGACGTCCTCGTCTACCCGACCGCCATCGGCTCCGAGCCGGGCCACCCCGGCTTCGACACCCAGCCGCTGTGGCAGCAGGTCATCACCGGCAACGCCATCGCCAACGCCACCTTCATGGTCGTCCCCAACCGCATCGGCACCGAAGGCGAACTCACCTTCTACGGCAGCTCGTTCATCGTCGACCCGTACGGCCGCGTACTCGCCCGGGCACCGCGCGACGAGGCCGCCGTCCTGGTCGCCGACCTCGACCTCGACCAGCGCCACGACTGGCTCGAACTCTTCCCCTTCAACGCCACCCGCCGCCCCGACGCCTACGCGCCCCTGACCGCCGAGCGCTGACGCCACCCGGCCTCCCCGGCCCGGTTCCGGCCGGGAGACGGGGAGGCCCGGCGGCGGCGCCACCACCGGCACCCGCCCACGGCCGGACCCGGGCGAGGCGGTGAGGTGGTGAGGCGGCGAGGTCAGAGGGCCAGGGCGGGGCGGCGAGGTCAGAGGGCCAGGGCGGGGCGGTGGTGGTCGAGCCACAGCGCGAGGTCGACGACCCGCTCCAGGCGGAGCCGGTGGCCCCACGGCAACTGCCCGGCAGGCGTGTCGAGGGCGG
Source organism: Kitasatospora sp. NPDC058243 (assembly GCF_042882025.1). Classification (NCBI taxonomy): domain Bacteria; kingdom Bacillati; phylum Actinomycetota; class Actinomycetes; order Kitasatosporales; family Streptomycetaceae; genus Kitasatospora; species Kitasatospora sp. NPDC058243. The sequence goes on along the minus strand of NZ_JBHVWW010000010.1, from coordinate 60,515 downwards.
CCCCGACGACCGTCTCGTCGGCGATGTCCCGTACGTACGGTACGTCCAGCGCCTCGCGGGCCAGCCGCTGCAGGCCTGCGTTGTAGTCGGGGTGGTGGGTGGCCGGGTAGTGGTTCTTCGGCCGCCAGAGCACCGAGTCGGGGGCGATGCCCCGGCCGAGGTCGCGCAGCAGGCTCTTCTCCCGGCCGTCGTGGTTCTTCATCGCCCAAGGGGTGTTGAAGGCGTACTCGACGAGGCGGTGGTCGCAGTAGGGCACCCGCACCTCCAGGCCCTGGGCCATGGAGAGGCGGTCCTTGCGGTGCAGGAGTTGGCGCAGCCAGCGGGTGAGCGAGAGGTGCTGCATCTCGCGCAGGCGGTGTTCGGCGGCGCTCTCGGAGTCGAGGCGGGGGACGGCGGCCACGGCGGTGCGGTAGGTGTCGGCGCGGAACTCGGGGATGCGCAGCTGGGCGGCGAGGTCGGGGTGCAGGGGCATGGCGGCCTGGTCCCCGGTGACCAGGAGCCAGGGGAAGGCGCGAGCGGCGAGCGCCTTCGGGTTGTGGAACCACGGGTAGCCTCCGAAGACCTCGTCGGCGGCCTCGCCGGAGAGGGCGACGGTGGAGTGCTTGCGGATCTCCCCGAACAGCAGGTAGAGCGAGGTGTCCATGTCGCCGACGCCGATCGGCGAGTCCCGGGCGACGACCACGGCGCGCCGGTTGTCCGGGTCGAGCAGGGCACGGGGGTCGAGGACGACGGTGGAGTGCTCGGTGCCGATGAACGCGCCGGCCTCGGCGGCGAACGGGGTGTCGTGGCCGGTGCGCAGCACGTCGCCGGTGAACCGTTCGGCCTGGTCGCTGTAGTCGACGGCGTAGGAGCGCAGCGTGGCCTGCGGCCCTTCGCGGAGCCGGAGTTCGTCGGCGATCAGGGCGGTGACGACGGTGGAGTCGAGGCCGCCCGAGAGCAGGCTGCACAGCGGGACGTCGGCCTCCAGCTGGGTACGGGCGGCGCGGTCGACCAGGCCGCCGATCAGCTCGGTGGTGGTCTGCGGGTCGTCGGTGTGCGGGCGGGCGGTCAGCTCCCAGTAGCGCCGTTCGCGGATGCCGTCGCGGTCGAGGACGAGCAGGCTGCCGGGGTGCACCTCGCGGATGCCGGCCCAGACGGTGGGGCCGGTGTTGAACAGCAGGCTGTAGGCCTCGCGCAGGCCGTCGGCGTCCACGGTGGGGGTCACCTCGGGGTGGGCGAACAGGGCCTTGGGTTCGGAGCCGAAGACGAGGCCGCCGTCGGTCCCGGCCCAGAACAGCGGCTTGACCCCGAGCCGGTCGCGGACCAGCAGCAGGCGCTGCTCGCGGTCGTCCCAGACGGCGAAGGCGTACATGCCCTCCAGGTGGTCGACCAGGGCGTCTCCCCACTCCTGGTAGGCGCGCAGGACCACCTCGGTGTCGCTCCGGGTCTCGAACCGGTGGCCCTTGGCGGCGAGTTCGGATCTCAGCCGGTGGTGGTTGTAGACCTCGCCGCTGTAGGTGAGCACCACCTGCGGGTGTTCGGGGCGGTCGGGCATGGGCTGGGTGCCGCCCTCGATGTCGATGACGGCGAGGCGGCGGTGGCCGAGCGCGGCGTGGCGGCCGAGCCAGACCCCGCCGGCGTCGGGTCCGCGCAGGGCCATGGTGTCGGTCATGGCCTGGATGACGGAGGCGGCGCCGTGGCCGGTGTCCTGGTGGAAGGACTGGCCGATGTCCTGGTGGAAGGACACCCAGCCGATGATCCCGCACATGCTCGCGCTCCTGGGGTGAAGGGGTGTGCTCTGCCGGACGCTGTCGGCGACGGCGCCCGGCACAGAAGTCGGACCGGACGTCGGGGAAGTTCCGAGCACCTGCATGATTCCCGGAGCGGGTCGGGCGGTGCCCGTGCGAAGCCCGCCGAGCGCGAACCGCCGGGCGGCGGGCTCGGACGGACGGGCGTCGGGCTCGGACGGAGGTGCCGGTACGCCGGGTGGCGGCCTTCAGTTCCGGGGGTCGGGCAGCGCGGGGTACGGGATGAAGGTGCTGGTGTGCTCGTCGAGCGCGAGCGGCCGGCCGATGGCGGGTGCGGCGCGCTGGGGGCACGCCGGGCGTTCGCACACCTTGCAGCCGAGCCCGATCGGGGTGGCGGCCGTCTCGTCGCCGAGGTCCAGTCCCGCCGAGTACACGAGCCGTGCGGCGTGGCGGAGTTCGCAGCCGAGGCCGAAGGCGAAGGTCTTGCCGGGGCGGCCCCAGCCGCCGGGTGAGCGGGTGACGGCGCGGGCGGTCCAGAGGTAGCGCCGGCCGTCGGGCATGGCGGCGACCTGGACGTGGACCCGGCCGGGGGCGGCGAAGGATTCGTAGACGTTCCACAGCGGGCAGGTGCCGCCGGTGCGGGAGAAGTGGAAGTCGGTCGCGGACTGGGTCGCCCATCCCGGCCTCGTCGCCACCTGCCGGGCGGCCTTCGACACCGTCCTCGACGGCCGCCCGCACCAGCTCGACCGCACCCGCGAGGACGTCGAGGTCACCGCCGCCGACCTGCTCGGCGTGCACAGGCTGTCCGTCGGCCTGCCGACCGAACAGGGCCTGCGCTCCAACGTCGCCGTCGCCCTGCGCTACCTGACGGCCTGGCTCGGCGGCTCCGGGGCCGTCGCCGTCTTCGGCCTGATGGAGGACGTCGCCACCGCCGAGATCGCCCGCTGCCAGATCTGGCAGTGGCAGCACCACTGCTCCCGGCTGACCGGCGGATCGCTCGCCACCCCCGACCTCGTGCGGAGGCTGATCGACCGCGAGCGCGCCGCCCTGCTCGCCGAGGGCGCCGACCCGGCGCTGGTGGACGACGCCGTACGGATCCTGGAGGAGACCGCCCTCGGCGCCGACCTGCCCGCCTTCCTCACCACCGAGGCCTACGCCCGCCACCTCGTGCGGATCCGCACCGCGGCCTGAGCCGCCCGACCACGGAGGCAACACCATGAACGACATTCGCCGCGTCGCGGTCGTCGGCGCCGGGCAGATGGGCTCCGGCATCGCCGAGGTCTTCGCCCGCGCCGGCCTGGACACCGTCGTCTGCGAGGCCGGCCGAGGCGCCCTGCGCGCCGCCCGGGCCCGGATCGACCGCTCGCTGCACCGCGCCGTCGACCGTGGCCGGATCAACGAGCAGCAGCGCACGGACGCCTGGGCCCACCTGCTGTTCGCCGACGACCTGGAAGCGCTCGCCGACCGCCAGCTCGTCGTCGAGGCAGTCGTCGAGGACGAACGGGTCAAGACCGAGGTGCTCGGCACCCTGGACAAGGTGCTCGTCGCCGACGACGCCGTCCTGGCCACCAACACCTCCGCCATCCCGGTCACCCGCCTCGGCATCACCACCGACCGCGCCTCCCACGTCCTCGGCCTGCACTTCTTCAACCCCGCCCCCGTCATGCCGCTCGTCGAACTGGTCGCCTCGCTGCACACCGCCCCGACCGTCCTCGACCGGGTGGAGGCCTTCACCCGGGACACCCTCGGCAAGCACGTCATCCGCTCCCGCGACCGGGCCGGCTTCGTCGTCAACGCCCTGCTGGTGCCCTACCTGCTCTCCGCCGTCCGGATGGCCGAGGCCGGCCACGCCAGCCCCGAGGACATCGACGCCGGCATGGTCCACGGCTGCGCCCACCCCATGGGCCCGCTCCAACTCGCCGACCTCATCGGCCTGGACACCGTGCAGGCCATCGCCGAGTCCATGTACGACGAGTACAAGGAGCCGCTCTACGCGCCGCCGCCCCTGCTCTCCCGCATGGTCGAGGCGGGCCTGCTCGGCCGCAAGAGCGGACGCGGGTTCCACGCACACCCCTCGACCTGACGGCCCCTCGGCGCCCGCTACGCCCAGCGCCCCGGAGGAAGCGCCAACCGTGCACTCTCCGGGGCGCTGTGCTGTCCCGGGCCGCTGCGGGGAGCCGGTTCCCCGGCGGGTTCGCAGGTTTCGCAGCTTCACAGGAATCCGCCGTACGGATTCCACCGATTGGCATGCTGGATCATCGGCCGTCCGACGCGCAGGCTCGATCATGCAAGCCCGAGAGCCGTCGAACGCCCCCGAGGAGTCCCGTGATCGAGCACCACGTCCGAGTCCACCCCAGCGCCGACCGGCTGCCGCGTGAGGAGCAGTTCGCCTGGAAGCTCGCCGCCGTCGCCACCGGCACCGGCACCGGCACCGAGGAGCTGGACCCGGCCGGCGTGAGCATGGCCGTCAACCGGGTGATCGACAACGCGGCGGTGGCCGTCGCGTCGCTGCTGCGCCGTCCCGTGGCGGTGGCCCGCTCCCAGGCGCTCGCCCACCGCGGCGCGCCGGGCGCCCAGGTGTTCGGCAGCCCGACCCGGGTCTCGCCGGAGTGGGCCGCCTGGGCCAACGGCACGGCGGTGCGCGAGCTGGACTTCCACGACACCTACCTCGCCGCCGACTACTCCCACCCCGGCGACAACATCCCGCCGCTGCTGGCCGTCGCCCAGCACACCGGCCGCAGCGGGGCCGACCTGCTGCGCGGCATCGTCGCCGCCTACGAGGTCCACGTCGCGCTGGTGCGGGGCATCTGCCTGCACGCCCACCGGATCGACCACGTCGCGCACCTGAGCGCGGCCACCGCCTGCGGGCTCGGCGCGCTGCTGAGGCTGCCGACCGAGACGGTGTACCAGGCGGTGCAGCAGGCCGTGCACACCACCACGGCCACCCGGCAGTCCCGCAAGGGCGAGATCTCCAGCTGGAAGGCCTTCGCCCCCGCCTTCGCCGGCAAGGCCGCGATCGAGGCGGTGGACCGGGCGATGCGCGGCGAGACCTCCCCGTCCCCCGTCTACGAGGGCGAGGACGGCTTCCTCGCCTGGCTGCTCGACGGCCCGCAGTCCGACTACACCGTGCTGCTGCCCGCGCCCGGCGAGCCGAGGCGGGCGATCCTGGACACCTACACCAAGGAGCACTCCGCCGAGTACCAGGCCCAGGCGATCATCGACCTGGCACGGCGGCTGCGCGAGAAGGCCGGACCGCTGGGCGGCGTCCGCTCGGTCGTCCTGCACACCAGCCACCACACCCACCACGTCATCGGCTCCGGCTCGGGCGACCCGCAGAAGTACGACCCGACCGCGAGCCGGGAGACCCTCGACCACTCGATCCCGTACATCCTCGCCGTCGCCCTGGAGGACGGCGCCTGGCACCACGAGCGCTCCTACGCCCCCGAGCGGGCCCGACGCCCCGAGACCGTGACGCTCTGGCGGAAGATCACCACGGTCGAGGACCCGCAGTGGACCGCCCGCTACCACGACCCCGACCCTCAGCGCCGGGCCTTCGGCGGCCGCGTGGTGATCACCCTGGACGACGGCACGGTGATCGAGGACGAGCTCGGCGTCGCCGACGCCCACCCCGCCGGCGCCCGCCCCTTCGACCGCCCCGCGTACCAGCGGAAGTTCCGCACCCTGGCCGAGGGCGTCGTCTCCCCCGCCGACCAGGACCGCTTCCTGGCAGCCGCCGCCGATCTCGCCGAGCTGAAGGCCGCAGACCTGGACGAGCTGTTCCCCGCCGTCGACACCGAGGCCGTGCGCGCGTTCGACGCGCTCCTCCCGAAGGGCCTGTTCTGATGCTGCACACCCGCACCACCCCCGCCCAGCGCCGCCGCGCCCTACGCGAACGCCTCGCCACCGGACGGCTGTTGACGATGCCCGGCGCGCTCAACCCGCTCTCCGCCCGGCTCATCCAGGACCTCGGCTTCGAGGCCGCCTACCTCTCCGGCGCCGTCCTCGCCGCCGACCTCGGCCTGCCCGACATCGGCCTGACCACCGCCACCGAGGTCGCCGCCCGCGCCCAGCAGACCACCCGGGCCACCGACCTGCCCGTCCTGATCGACGCCGACACCGGCTTCGGCGAGCCCATGAACGCCGCCCGCACCGTCCAGCTGATGGAGGACGCCGGCCTCGCCGGCCTGCACCTGGAGGACCAGGTCAACCCCAAGCGCTGCGGCCACCTCGACGGCAAGGCGGTCGTCCCCCGCGAGGACATGACCCGCCGCCTGCGCGCCGCCGTCGACGCCCGGCGCGACCCCGACTTCCTGCTGATGGCCCGCACCGACGCCCGCTCCGTCGAAGGCCTGCGCGCCGCGATCGACCGGGCCAAGGCCTACGTCGACGCCGGAGCCGACGCGATCTTCCCCGAAGCCCTCGCCGACGAGGCCGAGTTCGAGGCCTTCCGCAAGGCCGTCGACGTCCCGCTGCTCGCCAACATGACCGAGTTCGGCAAGTCCCCGCTGCTCGACGCCCGCACCCTCCAGGACCTCGGGTACGAGATCGCGCTCTACCCCGTCACCCTGCTGCGCCTGGCCATGGGCGCGGTCGAGGACGGCCTGCGCACCCTCGCCGCCGAGGGCACCCAGGAGTCGCTGCTGCCGCGCATGCAGACCCGCTCCCGGCTGTACGAACTCCTCGGCTACGAGCAGTACGCGGCCTTCGACACCGCCGTCTACGACTTCACCCTCCCACCCGGCGCCTGACCCCGCATCGGAGACCAGCCATGCCCACCACCGCACCCGGGATCCACCGCGGACTCGCCGGAGTCGTCGTCGACACCACCGGGATCTCCACCGTCATCCAGGAGACCAACTCCCTCACCTACCGCGGCTACCCCGTCCAGGACCTCGCCGCCCAGCGCTCCTTCGAGGAGGTCGCGTACCTGCTGTGACACGGCGAACTGCCCGACCCCGGACAGCTGCGGGAGTTCCGGGCCCGCGAGGCCGGCCTGCGCCCGCTCGACCGCACCACCGCCGAACTGCTCGCCAAACTACCCGAGACCTGCCACCCGATGGACGTGCTGCGCACCGCCGTCAGCTTCTTCGGCGCCGAGGACCCCACCGAGGACGACGGCCGCCCCGCGCCCCACCTCGCCAAGTCCCTCACCCTGCTGGCGAAACTGCCCACCGCCGTCGCCGCCGACCAGCGCCGACGCCGGGGCCTGGCGCCCATCCCGCCGGACCCCGGGCTCGGCTGTGCGGAGAACTTCTTCCACATGTGCTTCGGCGCGGTGCCCGCCCCCGAGGTGGTCCGCTGCTTCGAGATCTCCCTCGTGCTGTACGCCGAGCACAGCTTCAACGCCTCCACCTTCACCGCCCGCGTCGTCACCTCCACCCTCTCCGACCTCTACAGCGCCGTCACCGCCGCGATCGGCGCACTCAAGGGCCCCCTGCACGGCGGCGCCAACGAAGCCGTGATGCACATGCTGGAGGAGATCGGCGACCCCGACCGGGCCGCGCAGTGGCTCGACGAGGCACTCGCCGCCAAGCGGAAGATCATGGGCTTCGGCCACCGCGTCTACCGGCACGGCGACTCCCGCGTCCCGATCATGCAGGCCGCCCTGGACGACCTGGTCGCCCGCAGCGCCGACCCCGGGACGGCCCGACTGGCCGCCCTGCACGCCGCACTGCGCGAAGCGATGCTGGAACGCAAGGGCATCCACCCCAACCTCGACTACCCCGCCGGCCTCGCCTACCACCTGATGGGCTTCGACACCCCCGTCTTCACACCCCTCTTCGTGCTGAGCCGCATCACCGGCTGGACCGCCCACATCACCGAACAGCTCGCCCACAACTCGCTGATCCGCCCGCTCGCCCGCTACGACGGCCCCGGCCAGCGCCCGGTGCCGGGGCTGTCACCGAGCACGGCGTAGGGAACGCGGCTGCGGCGGTCCGGCTCGACCGCCAGGCGCCCGCCCGCCGGCGGGCGGGCGCGCTGGGCACAGTCGCGGCGCTCACAGATCCGGCAGCCCAGCCCGATCGGGGCGGCCGCTCCCGCAGCGTCGAGCGCGACGCCCTCGGCGTAGACGAGGCGGTGCGCGTGGCGCAGCTCGCAGCCGAGCGCGACGGCGAACTCGCTGCGCGGCGCGCGGTGGCCGAAACCCCCGTGGGAGACGGTGCGGGCGATCCAGAATTGACATCCTCAACCGGCCTGAAGGCCGGTGATTCCCTCCACGCTGCGCGTGGAACACGCGGCGTCCGGGTGGGTTCCTGCTTCACCGCGCGGTGCCGGGACGAGTCCTGGTCTTATCTGCGCTCCACAGGCTGAGACCGCAAGTCCTGCGGCCTTGGCTATGTTCCGGGCGGCGTTCACGTCCCTGTCGTGGACGGTCCCGCAGTCCCCGCATGTCCACTCGCGGACGTGCAGGAGCTTGGGGCCGTCCTTGATCCCGCAGTGCGAGCAGACCTGAGAGGTCGGCTCGAACCGTCCGATGCGGATGAACTCGCGCCCCGCCCGGCCGGCCTTGTATCCCAGCATGTTCAGGAACGCGGACCATCCGGCGTCGTGCACCGACTTGGCGAGGCGCGTGCGCGCGAGTCCCTTGACCGACAGTGTCTCGACCGCGAGCGCTTGGTTCTCGCGCACGAGGGAAGTCGAGAGCTGGTGGTGGAACTCGCGCCGGGCGTCGGCCACGCGGGCATGTGCCCGTGCGACCTTGACCCGCTGCCTGTCGCGGTTGTTGCTGCCCTCGGCCTTGCGGGACAGGGCCTGCTGCGCGCGCTTGAGTTTCTTCTCGGCACGGCGCAGGAACTTCGGTGATTCGATCTTCCGGCCGTCGGACAGGACCGCGAAGTGCGTCAGCCCGAGGTCGACACCCACCGCCTGGCCTGTCTCCGGCAGCAGGTCGGGGCCGGTCTCCACGACGAAGCTCGCGAAGTACCTTCCGGCGGCATCCTTGATCACGGTCACGGTGGACGGGGTGGACGGCAGCACACGGGACCAGCGGACCGGCACGGGGCCGATCTTCGGCAGGTTCAGCTTGCCGCCCGGTGTGATCGACCATCGGGCGTTCGCGGTGAACCGCACCGCCTGCCGGTTGTCCTTGCGGGACTTGAACCGGGGCGGTCTGATCTTCGGACCCTTGCGGGTGCCCTTGAGGGAGGCGAAGAAGTTTCCGTACGCGGTCTCCAGATCCCGCAGGGACTGCTGCAGCACCACGGCGGACACCTCGCCCAACCAGGCGCGTTCCGGGGTCTTCTTCGCCTCCGTCAGCCGCTTGGACAGCTCGGCGGCCTTCGGAAACGGCAGCCCGGCAGCTCGCGCGTCCTCACGTTCCCGAAGGGCATCGTTGAAGACGACGCGGGCGCACCCGAACGCCTGGGCCAGAGAGGAACGCTGACCAACCGTCGGGTACAGGCGGAAGCTGTACCGAAGCTGCACAATCGACACAGCACTACAGTTGGTTTATGGCTGATCATCAGGAGATCCGTACAGGCAGGCACTGCACATTCGCGCTTCACGCGCACTTGGTTTTCGTGACGAAATTCCGGCACAAGGTGTTCAACGACGCCCATCTTCGACGGGTGGAGGAGATCATGCGGGCGGTCGCCGAAGACTTCGAGTGCGAGATCGTGGAGTTCAACGGTGAGAACAACCACGTCCACCTGCTGGTGAACTTCCCCCCGAAGGTCGCCCTGTCCAAGCTGGTCAACAGCCTCAAGGGCGTCAGCTCACGCCGGATGCGCCAGGAGTATCCCGAACTGGTCCGCCACTACTGGCGCGCACAGAAGCTGTGGTCCGGCTCGTACTTCGCGGGGTCGGTCGGCGGAGCACCGATCAGCGTGCTCCGCCAGTACATCGAGCAGCAGAACCGCCCGGCCTAGAACCTGCACGGAGCGCACTCCGGCGCTCCGCGCCTACGGGCCAAGGATTCGCCTCACCACCGGGCTGAAGCCCGACGCACTGCGAATAGTCTCGGTAGCTGGTCGAGATGCCGAGCTCGCGCGCCAGCTCGACCTGGTTCATGCCGTGCTCGCGGCGCAGCCGGCGCAGCTTGGCGTGGGCGTAGACCTTCCGCCCGGTCGGACGTGGCATGGCGCGTACTTCCTCTCTCAGACCCGGTTGGTTCGGATCGCGGCCTCGACCCGGACGGCGTCGGCCGTGTCCCGGACCTCGTGCACCCGCACCGCCCACGCGCCCTGCGCGGCGGCCAGGACGCTGGCCGCCGCGGTGGCCGCGTCGCGTTCACGGGCCGGACGGGCCTCGCCCGTCCGCGGGTCGGCCAGCAGCTCGCCCAGGAACCGCTTGCGCGAGGCCGCCACCAGGAGCGGGCGCCCCAGCACGCGCCAGGCGTCCAGCGATGCCAGCAGCGCCCAGTCGTCCTGCCGGCGTTTGGCGAAGCCGAGGCCCGGGTCCACGATGACCTGGGAGGGGTCGACCCCGGCCGACACCACCGTGTCCATCTGCCGTGCGACCTCACGGATCACCTCGGCCGCGACGTCCTCGTACGCGGCCAGTTCGTCCATGCGGGCGGACTGCCCGCGCCAGTGCATGACGACGAAGGGCACTCCGGCCCTGGCCGCGGCGCCGATCATGCCCGCGTCGGCCCGGCCCCCGCTGACGTCGTTGATGATCCGGGCGCCGGCTTCCACCGCCGCTTCGGCGACCCGGGCCCGCATCGTGTCGATGCTGACCAGGACACCCTTGTCGGTGAGCGAGCGCACCACCGGCAGGACCCGGCGCAGTTCCTCCTCCTCGGACACCCTGGTCGCTCCCGGCCGGGTCGACTCGCCGCCGACGTCCACGATGTCGGCGCCCTGTTCGGCCAGCAGCAGTCCTCGGTCCACCGCGCGCCCCGGGTCCAGCCAGCGGCCGCCGTCCGAGAACGAGTCGGGGGTCACGTTCACGACTCCCATCACCGCGCACCGGTCCCATTCGGGCAGCCCCGACAATACCTGCGAAGGTCTTTTCATGCCCCCATTGTGCCGCCCGCCCCACCTGTCCCCCAACTCGCACCCCCGAGAAAATTCGTATCACAGAGTGGACACCTGAGGACGACCGATAGCCCGGCTGGTTAACCTCCTGCCATGACACTCGGAATTCCCTCCACGCGCACGGATCGGGCGACCTCCATCCGCGAACTCCTCGCGACCGGCAGGCTTTCCTCTTCATTCGAATTCATGCCGCCCCGGAGCGCCGAAGCGGAGGTCGGCCTGTGGAATGCGATCCGGCGCCTGGAAGCGCTGTCCCCCACCTTCGTCTCGGTGACCTACGGCGCCGGCGGGTCGACACGGGAGCGGACGGTGAACGTCACCGGCCGCATCGCGCAGGAGACCACCCTCACGCCGACCGCCCACCTGACCGCGGTCGGCCACAGCGTCGCCGAACTGCGGAACATCCTCGGCCACTACGCTGACCAGGGCGTTCGCAACATCCTGGCGCTGCGCGGCGACCCGCCGGGCGATCCGCTGGGCACCTGGCACCGCCACCCCGACGGGGTGGAGTACGCCGCCGACCTGGTACGGCTGATCAAGGAGTCCGGCGACTTCTGCGTCGGCGTGGCCGCGTTCCCCGACCTGCACCCGAGGTCCCCCGACTGGGATTCCGAGATCAGGCACTTCATCGAGAAGTGCCGGGCCGGAGCCGACTACGCCATCACCCAGATGTTCTTCGACGTGGACAGCTACCTCCGTTTCCGGGATCGACTGGAATCGGCCGGCTGCACCGTTCCGGTCATTCCTGAGATCATGCCGGTGACCAGCATCCGGTCACTTCGGAGGATTCCGACGCTGACCACCGCCGCCATTCCCGATGAGCTTTCCGAAAGCATGCTGAAGCAGCAGGACAACCCGAAGGCCGTCCGGGCGATCGGTATCGATCACGCCACCGGAATGTGCCGGCGCCTGCTGTCCGAGGAAGTTCCCGGGCTGCATTTCATGACCATGAACTTCTCGACGGTGACGACGGAGATCTACCAGAACCTCGGGCTTCCCGGGTCCGGGTGAAACCGGCCGGGCCGCCGTCGGGGAAGCGGCCCGACCCGGCCGGGCGCCGCACGGCGTGCGGGGCCCGGCCGGGTCGCGTCACCGGTGGGTCAGCCGGCCAGCTCCGCGCGCAGGTGGCGGGCGGCGCCGACGAGGCTGTCGAGCGAGGCGCGGGTCTCCGTCCAGCCGCGGGTCTTCAGGCCGCAGTCGGGGTTGACCCAGAGCCGCTCTGCGGGGATGGCGGCCAGGCCCGCGCGCAGCAGTTCCACGGCCTCCTCGGTGCTCGGGACGCGCGGGGAGTGGATGTCCCAGACGCCCGGGCCGACCTCGCGCGGGTAGCCGGCCCCGGCGAGCTCTCCGGCGACCTCCATGTGCGAGCGGGTGGCCTCCAGCGAGATGACGTCCGCGTCGAGCTCGTCGATCGCCGTCATGATCGCGCCGAACTCGGCGTAGCACATGTGGGTGTGGACCTGGGTGTCGGCGCGGACGCCCGAGGTGGCCAGGCGGAAGGACTCGGTCGCCCACGCCAGGTACGCCGGGCGGTCGGCGGCGCGCAACGGCAGGGTCTCGCGCAGGGCCGGCTCGTCGACCTGGACGACGGCCGCGCCCGCGGCCTCCAGGTCGGTGACCTCGTCGCGCAGGGCGAGGGCGACCTGGCGGGCGGTGTCGCCGAGCGGCTGGTCGTCTCGGACGAAGGACCAGGCGAGCATCGTGACGGGGCCGGTGAGCATGCCCTTGACCGGGCGGTCGGTGAGGCCCTGCGCGTAGCGGAACCAGTCGACGGTCATCGGGTGCGGGCGGGAGATGTCCCCGGCCAGGACCGGCGGGCGCACGTACCGGGTGCCGTAGGACTGGACCCAGCCGTGCCGGGTGGCGAGGTAGCCGGTGAGCTGTTCGGCGAAGTACTGGACCATGTCGTTGCGCTCGGGCTCGCCGTGCACCAGGACGTCCAGTCCGGCCTTCTCCTGGAAGGCGATGACCTCCCGGACCTCGGTCTCCATCCGCTCCCGGTAGGCCGCCGCGTCGATCCGGCCCGCCGTGAGGTCGGCCCGCGCGACCCGCAGTTCGGAGGTCTGCGGGAACGAGCCGATGGTGGTGGTCGGCAGCAGCGGCAGGCCGAGCCGGGCACGCTGGGCCTCGGCCCGCTGCGGGTAGGCCTGGGCGCGGCGCGCGTCCGCGTCGGTGACGGCGGCGGTGCGGGCGCGCACCGCCGGGTCGTGGGTGATCGGCGAGTTGGCGCGCGAGGCGAGGTCGGCGCGGTTGGCGGCCAGGTCGGCGGCGATCGCCCCCGTACCCTCGCGCAGGCCCCGGGCCAGCAGCGCCACCTCCCTGGCCTTCTGCTGGGCGAAGGCGAGCCAGCGCAGGATCTGCGGGTCGACGTCGCGTTCGGCGGCGGCGTCCAGCGGCACGTGCAGCAGGGAGCAGGACGGCGCGACGTCGACCCGCTCGGCCAGGCCCAGCAGGGTCGCCAGGGTGGCCAGCGACTTCTCCAGGTCGTTGATCCAGATGTTGCGGCCGTCGACCACCCCGGCGACCAGCCGCTTGCCGGGCAGCCCGCCGACGGCGGCCAGGTCGTCAAGGTTCGCCGCGGCGGGCCCCGTGAAGTCCAGCGCCAGGCCCTCGACCGGGGCCTTGGCCAGCACCGGCAGGGCCTCGCCCAGGCGGTCGAAGTAGCTCGCGACCAGCAGCTTCGGACGGTCCGCCAGGCCGCCCAGCTCACGGTAGGCGCGGGCGGCGGCGTTCAGCTCGGCCGGGGTGCGGTCCTGCACCAGGGCGGGCTCGTCCAGCTGCACCCACTGCGCCCCGGCCGCCTTCAGGTCCGCCAGCAGCTGCGCGTAGACGGGCAGCAGCCGGTCCAGCAGGGTGATCGGCTGGAAGTCCTCGGCGACGCCGGGGGCGGGCTTGGCGAGCAGCAGGTAGGTGAGGGGGCCGACGAGCACGGGGCGTGCGGTGTGGCCGAGCGCCAGCGCCTCCCGGAACTCCCCGACGGCCTTGGCCGGGTTCGCGGTGAAGACGGTGTCCGGGCCGAGTTCGGGCACCAGGTAGTGGTAGTTGGTGTCGAACCACTTGGTCATCTCCAGTGGCGCGACCTCCTGGGTGCCGCGTGCCATGGCGAAGTAGCCGTCCAGCGCGTCGATTTCGACCGCATCCCGGTGCCGGGGCGGGATCGCGCCGACGGCGACCGTGGTGTCCAGCACGTGGTCGTAGAGCGAGAAGTCGCCGGTGGGCACTTCCAGGACACCGGCCCCGGCGAGCTGCGCCCAGTTCTTCCGGCGCAGGCCGACCGCCGTCTCCCGCAGGGCGTCGGCGGTGACCGTGCCCTTCCAGTAGCCCTCGACGGCCTTCTTCAGCTCCCGGCCCTGGCCCTGCCGGGGGTAGCCGTACACGGTGGCCCTGGTTGCCGCGGCTGCGGACTTCGTGGTCAAGGGACTCTCCTTCGCGAGTCTGGCTCCTCAAGTGCCCGGGGACGGGACGAGAGCGCGAAGGGATGACGAACCGGGCGGCGGCTCACGTCGATGCGCGTGCCGGACCCGCCTGGTATGGTCGCCGACCCGCCCACGAGGTCACCGGGATATCCGCACGCGGAACGGTCCGCGGGCGGGCAACGGGCAGGTCTTCGGACTCGTGGGCGCACCGGGCCTGTTGGCGTCCGGTACCTACTGGCCATCGCTTCCCAGACCCGTCCCGGGTCCAGTGCGTATGACGGCGGTCGTTCCCACTCACCGCTGCGGGGCAGTCCCGGATTCCCACCGGGTTCCCTCTTGCGACGTCCTGCCTGGCGGGCAGGACGAACCAGCTGCGTCGCCAGCTTAGGGGCAAACCGCCGGGGCCGACGCGGAATTCACGGAAGCCGTCCGCATGGTGAGACTCCCTCGCCGCTCGCGGAGCCGGTGGCGGTGCCGTTCGCGGCGGCGTTCGCGGTGTCGTTCGCGGTGACTCGTCGACCGTCCGGGGCGTCCGGGGCTTCGAAGCGCACCATGGGCTCGAAGTTGGCGCGGCGGGCCGCGCGGCGGAAGACGGTGAGGACGGCCGGGCCGACGACGAGCACGGCGGTGAAGGTGGTGACGGCCCGGCCGGTGTCCCAGCCGAGCGAGGTGGCGAGGTCGAAGAGCAGGTAGCGGTGCCACTGCTCGGTGAAGGGCAGCCCCGGCAGGTAGGCGATGGAACTGTTCGGGTCGGTGGAGAACGGCCAGAAGGAGAGGTTGAGGAGGAAGCCGAAGAGGTACCCGGAGAACGCCCCGTACGCGGCCAGCATCGCCACCTCCCAGCGCCGCCGTCGGGTTCTCGGCAGCAGCCCGGCGAGCATGCCGACGAACGCGCAGCCGAACATCTGGTACGGCATCCAGGGGCCGACGCCGCCGGTGAGCAGCGCGGAGGCGAACAGCGAGGTGCAGCCGAGGGTGAAGCCGAAGCCCGGGCCGAAGACCCGGCCGGCCAGGACGAGGAGGAAGAAGACCGTCTCCACCCCGGCGGTGCCGGCGCCGAGCGGGCGCAGTCCGGCGTTGACGGCGGACAGGACGCCGAGCATGGCGAGGGCCTTGGCGTCGATGCCGCCGGCCGCGATCTCGGCGATGACGACGGCGAGCACCAGGACCAGCAGGGCGCCGAAGATCAGCGGCGGGGCGTAGGAGGAACCGAACTTCCCGGGGGCGACGACGAACGGCCAGGTGAAGGCGACCAGGCCGATGAAGGCGGCCAGGGCCGCGACGACGCGGGCCCGGCCGGGGATCCGGACGGCGCTCACCGGGCGGCCTGCGCGGGCGCGAGGGCGGCGGCGACCTGCCGGGTGGTCAGGTAGGGCAGCGGGGCGAGGACCTTGGCGGTCTGGGGGGCGAAGGTGGGCGAGGCGACGATGACCTCGGCGGTGGGACCGTCGGCGACGATCTCGCCCTCGGCCATCACCACCACCCGGTCGGCGGCGGCGGCGACGAACTCGACGTCGTGGGTGGAGACGACGACCGTACGGCCTTCGGCGGCGAGGGCGTCGACGATGCCGGTGAGCGCTTCCTTCGCGTGGTAGTCGAGCCCTCGGGTGGGTTCGTCCAGCAGCACCACCCTTGGCGCGGCGGCCAGTTGGATCGCCAGGACCAAGGCCAGCTTCTGGCCCTCGGAGAGGTCCCGGGGGTGGGTGCCATCGGGGATCCCGGGGGCGAGCCGGTCGAGGATCTGCCGCGCGGTCGGGCTTGCTGCGGCCGGGCCGACTGTGGTCGGACCTGCGGCGGTCGGCCCGGCTGTGGTCGGGCCTGCTGCGCTGCGGGCCTCCAGGTCGCTCTGGGCGAGTTCCTGGGCGACCGTCTCCAGGTACAGCAGGTCGGTCGGGGTCTGCGGGACGAGCCCGACGAGCTGCCGGGCCCTGGTCGCGGAGAGCCGCTTGGGGTCCGCGGCCGGCCCGCCGTCGGCTCCGCGGACCTGCACGCTGCCGCCCTGCCGGGAGCCGGAGCCCTGGAGGGCCCACAGGAGCGAGGACTTGCCCGAGCCGTTGCGCCCCATCAGCGCGGTGACCTCGCCGGCCCGCAGCTCCAGCCCGACCTCCCGGACGGCGGTGACCGGCCCGTACCGGACGACCACCCCCCGGGCGTCCAGCACCCGCTCCCCCGCCACCGCTGCCCGGCGCGGCGGAGGAACGGGCACGTCGGTGAGCCGCTCCCGCAGCGGGGCGGCGGCGCGGCGGGCGTCCCGGACGGAGAGCGGCAGCGGCCGCCACCCGGCCAGCCGGCCGAGGTCGACGACGGGCGGCGCGATCGCGGCGTGCCGGAAGACCTCGGCGGGCGGCCCGTGCACGACCGTCCCGTCGCCGGGCAGGTAGGCGACGCGGTCGGCGTACTGGACGACCCGCTCCAGGCGGTGTTCGGCGAGCAGGACGGTGACGCCGAGGTCGTGGACCAGGCGGGTGATGGCCGCGAGCACCTCCTCGGCGGCGGTCGGGTCGAGCGCCGAGGTCGGTTCGTCCAGGACCAGGACGCGCGGGTGCGCGGTGAGCACCGAGCCGATGGCGACGCGCTGCTGCTGGCCGCCGGAGAGCTCGTGCAGGGCGCGGTGGCGCAGGTCGGCGAGGCCGAGCAGGTCGAGGGTCTCCTCGACGCGCTTGCGCATCACCTCCGGCGGGACGGCCAACTGCTCCATGACGTAGGCGAGTTCCTCCTCCACCGTGTCGGTGGTGAAGCCGGCCAGCGGGTCCTGCCCCACCACGCCCACCACGTCGGCGAGTTCGCGCGGCGGGTGGTGCGCGGTGTCCCGGCCGTCCACGGTGACCCTGCCTCGCAGGGTGCCGCCGGTGAAGTGCGGCACGAGGCCGTTGACGGCGCCGAGCAGGGTCGACTTGCCGACGCCGGTGCGGCCGACCACCAGGCAGAGCTCGCCCTCCGGGATGTGCAGGTCGACGTCGCGCAGGACGGGGGTGGTCTCGCCGTCGTACACCACGCCGACCTGGTCGAATCGGATCACGTGCTCACCTCGGGGGTCGTGCGGTCGGTGCCGGTGCGGCGGGCCCCGGTGGCGGGTTCCGGGGTACGGCCCGGCGGCGGCGCGATCACCCCGGCGGCGCCGGCCAGCAGCAGGGCGAACACCGGGACGAGCGGCAGGCTCGGCCAACTGAGCGGGTAGAGCGAGGGGTTGAGGTCGGTGGCGGCGTAGCCGACGGTGGCGAACAGCAGGACGGCGGCAATCACCCCGCAGCCCGCGACGCCCCACTCGGCGGCCTGCCAGCGGTCCGGCCGGTAGGTGGTGCGCCGCACGCGCCGGCCGCCGAGGATCAGCCCCGCCACGCAGAGCAGGGCGCCCGCGAGGAAGGCCGGAAGCCCCAGGGCAGCGGGGGCGGTTCCGTCCAGGAGCCCGTACACCCCGGCGCACAGGCCGCACATGCCGAGCAGCATCAGGGCGCCGGTGACGCGGCGGGAGCGGCGGGTCGCGGTGCCGGAGCGGCCGTAACCGCGCGAGTCCATCGCGGCGGCCAGGTGCAGCGAACGCTCCAGCGCGTCCTCCAGCACCGGGACGACGATGCTGCGCAGCGCGCGGACGCCCTTCCGCTGCCCGGCCCGCAACCGCCTTGCCCGGGCGACGCGTTGGACACTCTGCACCAGCTGCGGGGCGACGCTCAGCGACACCGTCACGGCGACGCCCAGCTCGTACAGGGCGCCGGGCAGGACCCGCAGGGCGCGCTTGGGGTTGGCGAGCGTGTTGGCGGCGCCGATGCAGCAGATCAGGCAGGCCAGACGCAGCCCGTCGAAGGCGGCGGAGAGGGTCGCCTCCAGGGAGACCGGCCCGCCGATCCGGATGCCCGCGTACCAGGCGGGGGTGGGGAGGTGCGGGAGCGAGAAGAGCAGGTGGTCGTGCGGGGTGATGCCGGTGGCGAAGACGCACCGGAACACCACCCGGATCGCCACCACGGTCAGGGCCAGCCACAGGTAGTAGGTGAACCCGCGGGCCCACGGGGCCTCGGTCCGGCGGGCGGTGACCACGTAGCCGAGCACGGCGAGGACCAGCAGGAGCAGCAGCGGGTTGGTGGTGCGGCTGGCCGCCGTCGCCAGGGCGAGCGCCCAGGTCCACCAGGCCAGCGGGTGCAGGTTCCGGGGGCTGCGCCGGCTCCCGGCGTCCCGTCGGGGGGTGGGCTTCGGGTTGGGCTTCGGCTTCGGGTCGGGCTTCGGGGGGACGGCGCCGGGTTCGTCGGGCTTGGTCACCGGATCACTCGGCCCGTCGGCGGCGGCGGCGCGCGACGACCACGGTGGCCGCGCCCAGCGCCCCCACGAGGGCGGTCGCGATGACGGCAGGGGCCATCGACCCGGAGTCGTGCGGGGCATCGGCCACCGGATTGGCGTCCACCACGCCGCCGGGCACGGCGGGGGTGGACGTCGGCGCGGCCGCGGCCTCGACCGTCTGCGGGGTCGGCTGATCGCTCGGGATGTCCGTCGGCGGCGCGGTGGGCGGCTCGACCGGCACCGGCGTGGCGGGCACGGGCGTCGGCTCGGGCGC
The DNA here is from genome assembly GCF_042882025.1 of Kitasatospora sp. NPDC058243. Classification (NCBI taxonomy): domain Bacteria; kingdom Bacillati; phylum Actinomycetota; class Actinomycetes; order Kitasatosporales; family Streptomycetaceae; genus Kitasatospora; species Kitasatospora sp. NPDC058243. The sequence goes on along the minus strand of NZ_JBHVWW010000010.1, from coordinate 41,851 downwards.
TCCGGGCGGAGTGATGCCGTCCTCGGGGGTGGCGGCGGCGCCGGGCCCCGGGGTGGTGGCGGGCGCGGGCGGGCGGGCTCCGCCCGTCGGGGGCTTGGCGGGGGCCGGGGGCCGGCCCGATCCGGTGCCACCGGTCGTGCCGGCGCCGCTGGTGCCGGCAGTTCCGCCGCTGCTGCCGGTGCTGCCGGTTCCGCCTGCGTTTCCGGTGGTGCCGGTGGCGCCGCTCGAACCGGTGCCGCTGCCGCTGCCGCCGGTCGTACCCGTGCCGCCCGTCGACCCGCCGCCGGAACCGCCGGAACCGCTGGAGCCGCCGCCCGAGCCGCCCGTGGTGCCCTGGCCGGGGTCGGCGGGCTGCCCGCCGGGGCTGGAGTTGTTCGCGCGCACGCTGTCCGGCGAGAAGCCCGGCCGCCCCTCGGTGCCCTCGATGTTGGTGCCACCGAAGATCCAGAGGTCGACGCTGCCGGGCTTCGGCTGGTAGCTCATCGCGCCGAGCTGGCTGTAGGACCACTCGTTCTGGCCCGGATCGGCGTGCCAGTACGACCAGTAGGCCGTGGCCGGGGGCGTCAGGACGCACTTCTCCTGGTCCGGGGCCGGGAACTGCTTGCCGCCCTGGAAGCCGCTGTAGCCGATCCGGCAGATGAACGCCGGACCGTCGTGGCCGGTCCCGGTGGTCTTCCAGCCGCCCTGGTTGAGCAGGGTGAAGCCGGTGGTCGGGGTGGTCCCGCAGGAGCGCAGCAGCGGGCCGCCCCACTTGCTGAAGTCCACGGCGAGCACCACGCCGGAGGTGGTGGTGCACTGGTCGATCGGCAGCGGCGCCGCGGACGCCGGGGCGGTGCCCACGGCGACGCCGCCGAACGCGAGGGCGAAGGTCAGGGCCGCCGCCCCGGACAGCCCGCCGAGCCGACCGCCGAGTCCCCGGCTCACCGGTGCCGCCCCGGGGCGGCCGCGCTACGACGTCGGGCGACGAGGACGGCCGCCGCGCCGAGCGCGGTCAGCACACCCGCGCCCGCCGTCAGCGCCAGGGCCTGGGTACCGGTGCCGGCCAGGCTGCCGGAACCGGTCTGCGCCGCCACGCCACCGGCGGGGGCGACGGGTGCGCCACCGCCACCGGCCGGAGCGTCGATGCCACCGGCCGACCAGGTGGCCGAACCGTCGCCGGTCGAGGGAGCGGCGGTGTCCGAGGGCCCAGTCGTGGCGGGAGAGCCCGTCGGGCTCGGCGTGTTCGTGGGCGTGTTCGTGGATGTGTTCGTGGGCGTGCCGGTCGGGGTATCGGTCGGCGTGCCCGTGGGAGTACCAGTGGGCGTGCCCGTCGGCGTGCCCGTCGGCGTACCCGTCGGGGTCGCCGTCCCGGTGGAAGTCGGAGTCGGCGTCGGCGTCGACGTTCCCCCGAGGTCCCGGAACAGCGTGCCGAACGAGATCCCGGTGGCACCGCCGAGCACCTGCGTGGACGCGCGGACGTCCGATCCCGGTTGCCCGGCAGAGGCGACGTTGAACCCGCCGTCGCCGTTCTGCTGACCCGCCAGGAAGTCGCGCGCCTTGGCGATCCGGGCGCCGTACGAGGCCTGGCGCAGCGTCATGCCCTGGATGGCGAGCGCGGCCGAGTTGGTCGAGTCGCCGGCCGCTCCCGGGAAGCCGCCGTCGGGCAGCTGCCGCGCGGCGAGCCAGCCGAGGCCCTGGTCGACGGCCCGCGCGGCCTCGTCCCCCGGCACGAGGGCGAGGGCCATGACGGCCATCGCCGTGCTGTCCACGTCGGAGTCACCGGTGGCGGGGATCAGGCTCGGCCAGGAGCCGTCCTGGTGCTGGAGGCCCTTCAGGTAGGCGATCGCGGGAGCGGCGTTCGTCGAGTCCCCGGCCCGGAGCTGGGCCATGATGCCGAGCGCCTGGGAGAACACCGAGGTGGCGTAGGTGTAGTTGCCGGGCGCCGCGCAGCCGGTGCTCTGGTCGGCCTTGGTGCACACGAGGGCGGCCAGGGCGGCGATCAGGTCGTGGCCGCCGAAGGCGCGCGGGTTGCGGCCGACCGCCTCGGCGAGCAGCGCCTCCTTTCCGATCGAGCCGCCGCCTGCGTACTCGGTGCCGATGCCGGTCCAGTCGTTGACGGTGCGCTCACCGGCGTCCTTGCCCGGCTGGTCCAGGAAGTCGACGATCCTGCGCAGCGCGGCGTCGTCGGTGCCGGTGGCCGCGAGGGCGTAGGCGCCGTCGATGGTGAGACCGAAGTCGGCGAAGGCCGGGAAGCCCTCGTAGTAGCGGCCGTTGATCAGGCGGGACGGGTCGGTGAGGTAGGCGCTGCCCTTGGCGGCGTCGGGGGTTCTTCCGGCGGGCTTCGTGGTGGCGGGCGTCGTCGGCGGGGTGGTGGCGTCCGGGTTGTGCCGGACGCTGGTGAGGTCGGTGCCGGTCAGGGCCAGGATCGCCTGCTCGGTGGCGGCCGGGTCCGGGTCGGTGGTCGACGCGTCGGGGCCGAAGCCGCCGTCCGCGCCCTGCCGGGCGGCGAGCCAGGCCGTGGCGGCGGCCCGGCGGGTGTCCTGTCCGGTGGCCTTGAACGCCTGGGCCGCGCTCGCGGTGCTGATGGTGTCGCCGGGGGCGCCGAGGTACGGGAGCAGGGATCCGTCGGCCTGCTGTCCGGCCGCGAGCTGGTCCGAAGCCTTCTTCGCCGCCGTCTCGTACCCGGCGGCCGTGCGAAGGGCGAGCACCGCGAGGCCGGTGGTGAGCGGGTCGGACTCGCAGTGCTCGCCGGCGACGATCATCGATCCGGCCACCCCGCCGTCGGCGCACTGGAGCGCCGTGAAGCGGGCGAGCGCCGGGGCGGGTGGCGTGACACCGGCGCGTTGGAGGGCGATGACGCCGAGGGACTGGACCCAGGGCGAGGCCGCGCCGAGGAAGTCCCCGGCGGCGGTGCACCTGCCGTTCTCCCCCGCCGCCGTGCAGACGTGGCCGGTGAGCGCGGCGATCAGGTCCCGGCCGCCGAAGGCCCGGGGATCGCTGCCGGCGCTCTCGGCGACGAGGGCCAGCAGTGCGGCGGCCCTCGCATCGGGCTGGCCGGCCGGTCCGTCGGGGTACAGGAAGGCGTCGGTGTGGGCGGCGAGGAAGGCGGTCGTCCTGCGCAGCGCCGGGTCCTGCGTGCCGGCGGCGGCGAGGGCGATGGCGGTGAGGGCGGTCCGGGGGTAGTCCGGCCCCTCGACGGCCCAGTTCTCCATGTGGTCGCCGCCGACGAGTTGGCGGGCCAGCCAGGCCACGGCGGCCGCCGGGTCACCGGTGGCGGACGGCCCGGTCGAGGTCGGCCCGGTCGGAGTCGGGGTCGGTGTCGGAGTCGGGGTCGGGGTCGGGGTCGGGGTCGGGGTCGCCGAGGGTGACAGCGAGGCGGATGGCGAGGCGGACGGCGAAGCCGACGAACCACCGCTCTTCGCTCTCACGGAGTCCGGGGTGAAGCCCGGTGCCCCGCTGGTGCCGCCGATGTCGGTGCCGCCGTACACCCAGGCCTCGACCTCGCCGGGCTTGGGCTTCTGCGTCCCGGCGCCGAACCGGCTGTAGGACCAGGCCTGTTGGCCGGGTTCGGCGATCCAGTACGACCAGTACGCGGTGGCCTGCGGGGTGTTGACGCAGGGTTCCTCGGCCGGCGTCGGGTACTGGGTGCCGCTGTTGAAGGTCCCGGTTCCGAGGCGGCAGATGAAGGCGGGTCCGTCGTGCTCGGTTCCGGCGGTGGTGAAGCCGGCGGCGTGCAGCAGGTTCATCCCGGTCGTGGGGTGGGCGTCGCAGCCCCGGACGACGCCGCCGCCCCAGTGGGTGAAGTCGACGGCGACGATCGCGCCCGTCGTCGCCGTGCACTGCTCGATCGGGTCGGCGGCCGCGGTGCCGGGGCGCCCGAACAGGACGCTTCCGCAGGCGGCGACCGCGACAGCACCGGCGACCACCACGGAGGCGAGGTCCCGGTTCCTGTGACGTGTGCGACTGCTGCTGACCCTCACGACGACTCCCTGGTCGGTCGACGCGGGACGCAACGGCGCAGCCGACGGTCTCCTGGGCAGGGACCGTCCGGACCGCGTCGTAGTCCGCGACGACGCAAGTGCTCTGTGAACAGGCCCCCGGTCCAGGCATTCCGGCTCACCCACCACAGGTGGGTCCACGGTTGCGGGTCAGCGCCGGAGTTGGACCGGCTTCCCCTGAATGCCGAGGGCAAAAAATCGGTTCATCAGACCACGCCGGTAGAACAGGAGTCAACGGGTCGTCATGTCGATCACACCACCTCGTGCGCCGGTGCGCCGTGCGGTAGCGTCCGCGGTGGCCGAGCGGGGGAACCCGGTGCGAATCCGGGGCTGACGCGCAGCGGTGTGGGGTGGCCATCGTGCCGCCCTGAGCCCGAATGCCCGCCCGGCCGCGCACCATGGCGAAAGCCGGCCCACGCGATCCGGGCGGCGACCGCTCCGGCAGTCGCGCGCCCTTGAACGGACGCCGGAACTCCGGGGCAGGGTCGGCGCCCGCCACCCCAAGGAGCCTGTCCCGTGTCCCTCCTCGCCCCCTCGCGAACCACCCCCTCGCAGACCACCTCCTCGCGGACCGCCCCCTCCCGCGCCGCCTCCGTCGCCCTGACGGCCGGCGCACTCCTGCTCTCCGCCGTCCCCGCCCACGCGACGGCCAGCCCCACCCAGATAGCCACCTCGAAGAGCACCGGCGTCACCTACCTGAAGTCGCTCCAGGCCGCCGACGGCAGCTACGTCACCGGCGGCGGGCTCTCCAACGAGTGGGCGTTCAGCGCACTCGCGGCCGCCGGCACGGCCGCCGCCGACGTCACCCCCGGCGGCGACCCCACCAAGAACGCCCGCCTGGTGTACCGCGGCCAACTCGCCGCCCCCGGCTGGCCGAGCGCCTCACCGGTCGTCACGGACTACGAGCGCGGCATCCTCAACGCCTACGCCGCCGGCATCGACCCCGCCCGGGTCGGCCCGGGCCGCAACCTCGTCGCCGACCTCGCCACCTACTGGCAGACCGCCGAACTCGGCTACTACGGCCCGTCCGCCAACTTCAACGGCACCGTCTTCGGCCTCCTCGCCCTCGCGGGCGCCAAGACCCAGGCCGGCAACCCCCGCGTCCCGCAGCCGCTGCTCGACGCCTCCGTCACGGCGGTGCGCGCCAACCAGCACAACGACGGCGGCTGGAACTTCAGCAAGGCCGCAGGCGACCCGAACGCCCTCGCCCAAGGCAGCGACATCGACATGACCGGCGCCGCCATGGCCTCGCTCTGCACCGGGGGCGTCCCCGCCACCGACCCGGCGATCGTCGCCGCCAAGAACTTCCTCAAGGGCAAGCTCACCGCCTCCGGCGCCTTCAACGCCATGTTCGGCGTCAACACCGACTCCAACGGCTGGGCCGTCTCCGGCCTCAACGCCTGCGGCATCAACCCCCAGGGCGCCGACTTCACCAGCGGCACCGGCAAGAGCCCCGTCGACTTCCTGATCGCCCAGCAGTTCAAGCCCGGCGGCGGCTTCAAGTACCTGCCCACCGACACCACCCCCTCCCCCTACGCCTCCGTCGACGGCCTGCGCGCCGTCGCCGGCGCCGGCTTCACCGCCACCCCGCCGGCCCCGACCACCGCCGGCGAGCCGGCCTGGGCCGCCGCCACCACCTTCGTCCCCGGCACCGCCGCCAAGCTCGCGCTGGTCATCGACGACGGCACCAACCCCCTCAAGGTCTGCGCCGTCACCCTCACCCCGACCGGCACCACCGCAACCCTCGGCGACGTCCTCGACGCCGCCGCATCCGCGACCCCCGCCGGCTGCGTCACCGCCGTCACCCCGTCCTCCGGCACCGGCGCCGTCACCGCGATCAACGGCACCGCCAACAGCGGCTCCTCCACCTGGAAGATCACCCTGGACGGCACCACCGCCACCACCGCCACCCGGGCCACCACCGTCCACCTCGGCGACACCGTCTCGCTCCGCTACGGCAACTGATCCGAAGACCCTGGACGCCGGGTAGCAGCGGGGACGGCGCGACGATGTTCCACGACGTGCCCGGCCTGCCCCACTGCTGAACCACCCGGTGCCCCACAGCGGCCCCGCGCACCGACTCCGGTGCGCGGGGCCGCTCGCACGTCCCGGCGCCCCTGCCGGTCAGGGCAATTCGCCTCAAGTCCCCCACCTCTTAGCCGAGTTCACGATCACGCAACAGCCAAACCGCCGTCCTGGAAACGTCCGGACGAGTGATCATCCAGCCCGCCCGTTCGGACCGTTGAGATCGAGCGGGGCCCGTCAGCCGGCGGTCTTCCGGTCGGGTCAGTGGCTTGTCGGAGCCGTCGCCTAAAGTGCAGCTTCTGACGACGGGCGGCCGGAGAGGGGTCGGGTAATGACCGAGGCATGGGACCGACTGCGGGCGATCATGGGCGAGCCGGTGTACACCCCGGCGCGGGTGCCGTGGGAGCTGGCACCGGCCGAGCTCGGGGTCCAACTGCCGTCGGAATAACGGGCGTTCGTCGATCTGTACGGTGCGGTGAACCTGAACGGCGAGTGGGGTGTGCGGTCGCCGACGGAGCGCTCCCACGGAGCCGGTTCGCCGGGCGGCCTGGCGGGGTGGCGTTTCGAGAGCGACACCGAGTTCCGGGGGCAGGTCGAGGGCGAGGACGAGTTCTGGGACCAGGAGCGCACCCCTGTGTTCCCGGACCCGGGCGGGCTGCTGCCCTGGGGCATGAACAGCAACCACAACTACTGCTGCTGGCTGACCGACGGCCCGGACCCGGAGCAGTGGCCGGTGGCCGTCTTCTGCGACTTCGGTGGCGTCGACGACGGTGCGCTCGACCGTTTCGACGGCGGCTTCGCGGAGTTCGTGGCGACCGTACTCACCGGCGGCTACGCCCATGAGGACGAGTTGCTGGTGCGCCCGGACCCGGAGGAGTGGGGACCTCAACCGGCCCGGCCACTCTGGACACCCGCCTACGACTGGACCGGCAAGGACTGGGGCGCGGAGTGGGGCATCACCTGGTACCGGCCCACCGGGTCGACGGAAATGCCCTGGACCAGGTAGCGGTGATCCGCCGACCTGGCATTCGCCCCTTCGCTCGCCCGGCGGCGCCGAACGTCCCGCGCCGTCTGAACCCCGCACCGCCGGTGCCCCGGCCCCCCTTCCGGGGGGGCCGGGGCACCGGGGTGTCTCCGGAGGTCAGGGCGCGGTGACGCCCGGCTGGGCGCCGGCGCCGAAGGACCAGCCCTCGACGTCGCCGGGTGCCGGGTTGTAGCTGCCCGCGCCCAGGTTGCTGTACGACCAGGGGCCGCCGTGCTGGGCGTGCCAGTACGACCAGTAGGCGCTGCCGGTGGGGTTGGTGCAGGTCGTCGGCAGGGCGTTGATGGTGCAGACGAAGCCCGGGTAGCGCGGGTGGAAGGTGTACGCGAACCCGGCGCCGGTCAGCGCGGCCAGGCCGCTGGCGGGGTCGCCGGGTGCGCAGCCGGTCTGGATACCGCCGCCGACGGCGGTGAAGTCGACCACGACGGTGACGCCGGTGGTGCCGTCGCAGGCGGCGGCCTGCGCCTTCGGGGCCTGGACGGCGGAGACGCCGAGCAGGCCGGCGGTCAGGGCAACGGCGGCGGCGATCGAGCCGAGGGTGCGGCGGGCCGGGCGCGCGGGCGCCGGGGTGTCGGTCATCGGAGCTCTCCTCTCGGGGTCAGCGGGTGGTCAGCGGGTGGTCGCCGGGCAGGCCGGCACGGGCGCGTCCGGGCGGGCACCGGCGGCGGAGAGGGTGGCCAGCGGGGTGCCGGCCAGGCCGAGGACGGCCTGCGCGGTGGCCCGGGCGCCGGTGGCCGGGTTGAAGCCGGTCGCGTCGTAGGCGACCGCCCCCCGCACCGCCGGGTCGGTGGCGCAACCCTGCTGGAGCTTGACCAGGCTGCTCCAGCCCTTGAGTCCGGCCCCGAAGCGCCCGCCGGCCAGCAGTGCCTGCGTGGCGAGGCCGGTGGTGTTGGCGTTGGACGCGGCGGCCCCGGCGGCCGGGAAGCCGCCGTCGGCGTTCTGGTGGGCGGTCAGCCAGCCGAGCCCGGCGTTGGCCTTGGCGGTGCGGCCGGTGGCGGCGAGGGCCTGGGCGGCGAGCGCGGTGGCGTCCGGGTCGCTGGTGCAGGTGGCCTGGCCGAAGGCGACCGGGTAGCCGCCGTCCGCGCACTGGCTGTTGGCGAGGAAGTCGACGGCCGCGGCCGGGGCGCCACCGGTCGTGCGGTGCAGGGCGATCAGGGCCAGGGACTGGCCGAAGGCGTTGCTGTAGTCGCCCCACTGCGAGCGGTCGGAGAACCGGCCCTCGGCGGTCTGGAGCGAGCGCAGGCGGGCCGGCAGGTCGACGCCGCCGAAGGCCGTCGGGTTCCCGCCGCGCACCTCGACGGCGAGCAGCAGCTTGGCGGTCGCCCCGGCGTAGGCCTCGGTGGTGCCGTCGCCGAGGTAGCCGCTGATGATCTCGGGCTTGGCCAGCCAGGCGGTGGCCTTCGCGGCGGCCTGGTCGGAGCTGCGCGAGGCGGCGAAGGCCAGTACGGCGTCGATGGTCAGGCCCTGGTCGGGGTAGGCGGTCCCGTTGAAGACGGACTCGAAGTGGTCGCCGTCGACGAGCTGGCGGGCGAGCCAGCCGCCCGCGGCGGCGTCGGGGCGGATCGTCGAGGACGAGGTCGCGGCGGCAGGCGCGGCCTGGGCGGCAGCGGCCGCCGGGAGGACGGTGGCGAGGGCGAGCGCGGGTATCGCGAAGAGGCGCAGGGGGCGTCGGAACGGGGACACGGTGGGCCTTTCCGGGCCCGCACGCAGGGGCCCGGAGGGCGGCGGCAACAAGCCGGGCAGCCCTCGGAGCTCCGGCCCGCAGACCACGACGGGAGGAGGGGACGACACACCTCCGCCGCCGGGTACTCGGGCTCGCCGCCGACGTGGAGTCGGCGGCCTACCGTTGCGGGTCAGCGCCGGATTCGAACCGGACTTCCCCCAGCGGCGGAGTCACAACTTGACGGCCCATCATGGCGATACGGAAAAGATCCGGTCAAGGGTTCGTGCGTCACATCGCGCCACATCGCGCCGCGAACTGCTCGGACCGTCAGCGGTTGAGGAACTCCGGCGGGCGCTTCTCGGCGAAGGCCGCCATGCCCTCCTTCTGGTCCGCCGTGGCGAACGTGGCGTGGAACAGGCGCCGTTCGAAGCGCACGCCCTCGGCGAGCGTGGTCTCGTACGAGCGGTTGACGCTCTCCTTGAGCATGACCGCCGCCGGGGTGGACATCGCCGCGATCGTCTCGGCCACCGTCAGGGCCTCGGCCAGCAGCTGGTCCGCCGGGACGATCCGGGAGACCAGGCCGGCCCGCTCGGCCTCCTCGGCGCCCATCATCCGGCCGGTCAGGCACAGTTCCATCGCCTTCGCCTTGCCGACCGCCCGGGTCAGCCGCTGCGAACCGCCGATGCCCGGGATCACGCCGAGCTTGATCTCCGGCTGCCCGAACTTCGCGGTGTCCGCCGCCAGCAGGATGTCGCACAGCATCGCCAGCTCGCAGCCGCCGCCCAGCGCGTAGCCCGCCACCGCCGCCACCACGGGCTTGCGCAGCGCGGCGAAGCGGTCCCAGGCGGCGAACCAGTCGCCGAGGTAGGCGTCGACGAAGTCGAGGGACTGCATCTCCTTGATGTCGGCGCCGGCCGCGAAGGCCTTCTCCGAGCCGGTGATGACCAGGCAGCCGATCTCCGGGTCACGGTCGAACTCCGTTGCCGCCTGCACGACTTCGTTCATCAGGAGGGTGTTGAGCGCGTTGAGCGCCTTGGGCCGGTCGAGCGTGATCAGCCCCACCCGGCCCTTGCGCTCGACCAGGATCGTCTCGTAGCCGGTCACTTGCCGTCCTCCCTCAGGGTGGTGATGATCGCCGAGAAGTCCAGGCCGGCGCCGTCGTCGGCCTGCGCGAAGTCCGCGTACAGCTGTGCCGCCCTGCGTCCGAGTTCGGTGGGCAGGCCGGCGGCGTCGGCGGCCCCGGCGGCGAGGCCGAGGTCCTTGGCCATCAGGGCGGCGGCGAACCCGGCCGCGTAGTCGCGGTTGGCCGGGCTGGTCGGCACCGGTCCGGGGACGGGGCAGTTGGTGGTGAGCGCCCAGCACTGGCCGGAGGCGGTCGAGGCGACGTCGTAGAGGGCCTGGTGGCTGAGCCCGAGGCTCTCCCCGAGCACGAAGGCCTCGCTGACCGCGATCATCGAGATGCCCAGGATCATGTTGTTGCAGATCTTCGCGGCCTGCCCCGCACCGGGGGGTCCGCAGTGCACGACCTTGCGGCCCATCGCCTCCAGCACCGGTCGAGCCGCCTCGAAGTCCGGCTCGGCGGCTCCGACCATGAAGGTGAGGCTCGCGGCCGTGGCACCGACCACCCCGCCGGAGACCGGCGCGTCCACGGCCCGGTGCCCGGCGTGCACGGCGAGGTCGTGCGCCGCCCGGGCGTCCGCGACGTCGATCGTGGAGCAGTCGACGAAGAGCGTTCCCGGGCGGGCGGCGGGCAGCAGGTCCGCGTAGGCGGCCAGCACGTGTCGGCCGGCCGGCAGCATGCTGATGACGACGTCGGCCTCCCGCGCCACCTCGGTCGCGGACCGCGCCGGACGGACGCCGTTCTCCGTCCGGGACGCCCGCCGCAGTGCCTCGGGCGCCAGGTCGTAGCCGGTCACGGTGTGTCCGGCCGTGGCGAGGTTGGCGGCCATCGGGCCGCCCATGTTGCCGAGTCCGATGAATCCGATGACTCCGTTGGATCCGTTGAATCCGTTGAATCCGTTGCGGTGGGTCACCAGCGCTCCAGGGGTGTGGTGGGGGCCAGGCCGAGTTCCCGGTCGCCGAGCGGGGCGAAGTAGCGGGCCACCGTGGCGGGCTCGACGGCGCTCAGCGTCGACGGGTTCCACCGCGGGGAGCGGTCCTTGTCGATCACCTGGGCGCGGATCCCCTCGGCCAGGTCCGGCGTGGAGAGCGCCACACAGGAGGTCCGGTACTCCTGGTCGAGGACGGCCTCCAGCGGGCCGAGGGTGCGGGCCCGGCGCAGGGCGGCGAGGGTGGCCTTCACGGCGGCGGGCGAGTTGGCGGCGATCCGGTCCGCGGCCTCCTTGGCCTCCGGTTCGCCGCTGTCCCGCAGGCGGTCGAGGATCTCCTCCACGGTGTCGGCCCCGTAGCAGTGGTCGATCCAGGCCCGCCGACCGTCCAGCAGGCCGGCCGGTGCGGGCCCGACGTTCCGTTCGAGGGCGTCGTGCACGGGGAGTTCGGCCAGGTCGTCCAGCAGCGCGGGCAGCCGCTCGGCCGGGGCGAAGTGGTCGGCGAGGCCGCAGAGCAGCGCGTCCGCGGCGCCGACGGAGCCCGCGGTCAGGGCGAGGTGGGTACCCAGCTCGCCGGGTGCGAGGGCGAGCAGGTAAGTGCCGCCGACGTCGGGGACGAAGCCGATGCCGGCCTCGGGCATGGCGACGCGTGTGGTCTCGGTGACGATCCGGACGCTGCCGTGGGCGGAGACCCCGACCCCGCCGCCCATCACGATGCCGCTCATGAGCGCGACGTAGGGCTTGGGGTAGCGGGCGATGCGGGCGTTGAGGCGGTACTCGTCGCGCCAGAACTCCTCGACGGCGCCCGGGTCCGCGCCGGTGGCGGCGCGGTGGATGGCGACGATGTCGCCGCCGGCGCAGAAGGCCCGCTCACCGGCGCCGGTGATGACCACGGTGTCGACCCGCTGGTCCTCCTCCCACGCGTCCAGGGCTTCGGAGATCCTTCGCACCATGCCGTGGGTGAGGGCGTTCAGGGCCGCGGGGCGGTTGAGGACGATCAGGCCCGCCCGGCCCTCGCGGTGGACCAGGACCTCGTCGAGGTCGTTCCCGGCCATCACGCGGCCCCGGTCAGGCCGCGGGCGACGATGACGCGCATGATCTCGTTGGTTCCTTCCAGGATCTGGTGCACCCGCAGGTCGCGGACGATCTTCTCGATGCCGTACTCGGCCAGGTAGCCGTAGCCGCCGTGCAGTTGGAGCGCCTGGTTGGCGACCTCGAAGCCGGTGTCGGTGGCGTGCCGCTTGGCCATCGCGCACAGCTCCGGCGCTCTGGGGTCCCCCCGGTCCAGGGCCGAGGCGGCCCGCCAGAGCAGCGACCTGGCCGCCTCCAGCTCCGTGGCCATGTCGGCGAGCCGGAACTGCAGCGCCTGGGCGTGCAGGAGCCGGGCGCCGAACGCCTCGCGGTCCGCCAGATAGCGGGTGGCCCGCTCCAGGGCGTCCTGCGCTCCGCCGAGGGAGCAGGCGGCGATGCCGAGCCGGCCGCCGTTCAGCCCGTTCATGGCGATCCGGAAGCCCTCGCCCTCGGCTCCCAGGAGGCGGTCGGCCGGGAGCCGGACGCCGTCCAGCCGCACCTGGCGGGTGGGCTGGGCGTTCCAACCCATCTTCTTCTCGTCGGGCCCGAACGAGACGCCGGCGTCGTCGCGTTCGACGACGAACGCGGACACCCCGCCGGCCCCCGGCCCGCCGGTGCGGGCCATCACCAGGTAGACCTGGGAGACGCCCGCGCCCGAGATGAACTGCTTGACGCCGTCGAGGACCCAGTGCGCCCCGTCCCGGCGGGCTCGGGTGGTCAGTGCCGCCGCGTCCGAGCCCGCGCCGGGCTCGGTGAGGCAGTAGCTGGCGGGGGTCGCCATGGCGCTGAGGCCCGGCAGCCAGCGGGCGCGCTGGGCGTCGTCGCCGTAGCGGTCGATCATCCAGGCGACCATGTTGTGGATGGACAGGTAGGCGGCGATGGACGGGCAGCCGGTGGCCAGCGCCTCGAACACCAGCACGCCGTCGGCGCGGGTGAGCCCGGAGCCGCCGGACTCCTCGCGGACGTAGACACCGGCCAGGCCGACGTCCGCCGCCTTGCGCAGCACGTCCACCGGGAAGTGCTTGGCCTGGTCCCACGCGACCGCGTTCGGCGCCAGGTGTTCGCGGGCGAAGGCCCGGGTGGTCGCCGCGATGGCGAGCTGGTCCTCTGTGAGGTCGTGCACGGCGCCCTCAGCCCATCGTCGGGATGGTGAAGCTCGCGCCCTCCTTGACCCCGGAGGGCCAGCGCGAGGTGACGGTGCGGGTGCGGGTGTAGAAGCGGATCGAGTCCGGCCCGTGCTGGTTGAGGTCGCCGAACCCGGAGCGCTTCCAGCCGCCGAAGGTGTGGTACGCGACCGGCACGGGGATCGGCACGTTGACGCCGACCATGCCGGTGTTCACCCGGCGGGCGAAGTCCCGCGCCGTGTCGCCGTCCCGGGTGTAGACGGCCACGCCGTTGCCGAACTCGTGCTCGCCGGGCAGGCGCAGCGCCTCCTCGTAGTCGGCGGCGCGGAGCACGGTCAGGACGGGGCCGAAGATCTCCTCCCGGTAGATCCGCATGTCGGGCGTGACGCGGTCGAACAGCGAGGCGCCGAGGAAGTAGCCGTCCTCGTGCCCCTCCAGCCGGAAGTCCCGCCCGTCGACGACGAGTTCGGCGCCCTCCTCGACCCCGAGGTCCAGGTAGCCGCGGACCCGCTCCAGCGCGTCGGCGCCGACCAGCGGGCCGAAGTCCGCCGCCGGGTCGTCCGAGCGCCCGACCTTCAACGCGGCGATCCGCTCGACCAGTTTGGCCACCAGGGCGTCGGCGGTCTCCTCCCCCACCGGGACGGCCACCGAGATCGCCATGCAGCGCTCGCCGGCCGAGCCGTAGCCGGCGCCGATCAGCGCGTCCGCGGCCTGGTCGAGGTCGGCGTCCGGCATCACGACCAGGTGGTTCTTGGCGCCGCCGAAGCACTGCGCCCGCTTCCCGTGCGCGGCGGCGGTGGCGTACACGTACTGGGCGATCGGTGTGGAGCCGACGAACCCGACCGCCTGCACCCGCGGGTCCTCCAGCAGGGTGTCGACGGCCTCCTTGCCGCCGTTGACCACGTTCAGCACGCCCGGCGGCAGCCCGGCCTCCAGGAACAGCTCGGCGAGGCGCAGCGGCACCGAGGGGTCGCGCTCCGAGGGCTTGAGGACGAAGGCGTTGCCGCAGGCGATGGCGGGTGCGGCCTTCCAGAGCGGGATCATCGCGGGGAAGTTGAACGGCGTGATGCCCGCGACCACGCCGAGCGGCTGGCGCATCGAGTACACGTCGATGCCGGTGCCCGCGTTGTCGCTGAACTCGCCCTTCAGCAGGTGCGGGATGCCGGCGGCGAACTCCACGACCTCCAGGCCGCGTTGGATGTCCCCGTGGGCGTCGGCCACGGTCTTGCCGTGCTCGGCGGACAGCAGCCGGGCCAGTTCCTCCTTCTCCTGCTCGACGAGTTGGAGGAAGCGCAGCAGGACGCGGGCGCGCCGCTGCGGGTTCCACGCGGCCCATGCGGGCTGGGCCTGCGCGGCGTCGGCGATCACCGCCTCGACCTCGGCCCGGCTCGCCAGCGGCACCCGGGCCTGCACCCGGCCGGTGTTGGGGTCGTACACGTCGCCGAAGCGACCGGAGGTGCCGGCGGTGGGCTTGCCGGCGACGAAGTGGGTCAGTTCTCGGACCATCGGGTTCCTTCTCTCGACAGGGGTGGGGAGAGGAGGAGGATCGGAGGCCGCCGCCGGTCGGCGGGCGCACGGTGGTGCGCCCCGCGACACGGGCGTGCGGCGGCGGAACGGAACGTCAGGGCGTCGGGGCCCCGGCGGCCGTGGGCACGGGACGACCAGGAGCGGCAGTGGAGCGGGAGCAGCCCGGAGTCATGCGTGTCGTCTCCATCCTCGTGGAAAACACGGAACACCCGCGGCCGGTATCCTGACTCCCGGATCACCGCACGCCCCCAGGCCTTCCCGGCTGGCTGCCAGTGGCCTTCATCTGCGAGGACGAACTCCCCGGTCACAGTGGCGGGACCGTGCCGGACTCACACCGGCTTCCCTGACACCGCGGACCTGCCGTCGACCATATAGTTGGACGTCCTAGTAAGTCCAGAGGCCCGCACGCGCGTTGCGCCATCGGCTTTCCACCGCGCCGAGCGGCACGTGACCGGACGGTGTCCGCAAATCAGGCGCCCGGCAGCGCGGGGCCACGAGCCCGTAAAGTTAGCTGAGGCACACCTAAGCAACACAGGCCGGGCCCATCTTCGCCATACCGGCGCGGGCAGGCCTCGGCCGCCGACCGCTGTCGGCGCCGGAGGTGCGCCTGCCGGGAGTGTGCCTTCCGGGAGTGTCGGGACAGGGAGAACGATGTGAGGGTCGGTCGGGACGCCAGGCGTCCGCACGGGGAACTGGTCGCGGACGTGCTGGCGGTGTTGTGGGCGGCCGGCGAGCCGCTGACCGCCCAGCAGGTCAAGGAGGCGCTGGACCACGGGCTGGCCCGCACCACCGTGACGACGATCCTCACGCGCCTGCACGAGAAGGGGACCCTGGTCCGCAGCCGCCCCGCGCGGTCCTTCGCCTACGCCCCGGTGGAGGACGCCGCCGGACTGGCGGCCGGGCGCATGCGCCGGGAGTTGGAGAAGGAACCCCAGCGGGACCTCGTGCTGAAGCGGTTCGTCTCCTCCCTGTCCGAGGACGACGAGGACGTGCTGCGCCGCCTGCTCCTCGATGCCCAGACCGAGGCCGAGGCCCAGACCGGGGCCCAGACCGGGGCCAGGGCCGCGACCGCGGCGGACTCCGGCAGGCCCGGGCCCGAGGACGACGCATGGGCCTGATCCTGACGGTCGTCGCCCTGGCCCTGCTGCTCCCCTGGGCCGCGGCGCCCGCCGCACGCCGCTTGGCCCTGCTGCTCCCTCCGCGCGAGGCCTCGCTCGTACTCACGGGCGCGGCCGTCCTGCTGGCGGGCGGCACCGTCGCGGCACTCGCCGGGCTGTTCCACGTCCCGTTCCTGGCAGGCCTGGAGCACCTGCCGCTGTCCGGCGTCGTCGCCCGGTGGCCGGCCGTGGTGCCGGTGTCCTGCGCTGCCGGGGCCGCGCTGGCCGTCCAGGCCGTACGGCTGACGCTGCGGTGGCGCGGGCACCGCGTGCTCCTCGCCCGCGCCTGGGGCCTGACCGCTGATGCGACGAGCGACGGCGACCTGCTCGTGGTCGCGGGCAAGGACGCCGAGGCCTTCGCCCTGCCCGGCCACCGGGGGCGCCCCGGCCGCGTCGTCGTCTCGGCCGGCATGCTGAGCGCGCTGGGCCCGGCGGAGCGCGCGGTGCTCCTCGCCCACGAGCGCGCCCACCTGCGCGGGCGCCACCACCTGCTGTCCGCCGCCGTCGACCTCGCCGCCGCCGTACACCCGGCGCTGGCCCGGCTGCGGGCCGACCTCGACTACCACCTGGAACGCTGGGCCGACGAGCAGGCCGCCGCCGCGGTCGCCGACCGGCGCACCGCCGCGACCGCCATCGCCCGGGCGGCCCTGGCCGGATCGCCGTCCGCCCGCCGAACCGCCGGGCCCCTGCTGTCCGTGAACACCGGCCCCGTGCCCCAGCGCGTCCAGGCCCTCCTGGGCCCCGCACCCGCCCGCCCGACCGGCCGCAGGGCGCACGCCGCCGTCGCCCTGGTCGCCGCCGTCACGGTCGCGGCCCTGCTCGGCGTGGCCTTGGCCTACGGGCTGCACGAGTACGTCGAGTACGCGGCCCGGACCCTGAGGGCTCACGGCCCGGTCTGACGACATCGATGTAGACCAACCGTGCGGGTCCGGCTATGGTGAGGCTCGGCTTACCCGTGCGGGTCTTGGCGCAGCCGCCCGCCCGCCGGCGATCAGAGGCCGCGTTCACTCCGGCCTCCGGGCTCGGCATCCCCGCGCGGGTGCCGCCACCATGGCCCCGGTCCGAGAACACGGCGGCCACCGGACGATGGGACCTGGCGTGTACGACGGGAGGACGGGCTCGACGAGCCCCTTCGAACAGACCGTCTACCTCCTGTCGACGGCCGGCAGGGCGGTCGACCGGCTGCTGGCCGACCGGCTCGACGCGAGGGGAATGGGCCCGGCCCATCAGGCGCTGCTGTCCGCACTCGCCCAGCTGGGGCCGCACGGGCGCCGCGACCTCACCGAGCACGCCGCCGCAACCGCAACCGCCGCAACCGGGGCCGACTCCGCCCAGGCACTGGACGACCTCCTGTCGGCAGGCCTGGTGCACTCCATGGTCGTCCAGATCGGCGGGCGGCAGGAGGTGCTGACGATCACCCCGGCCGGGCAGGCAGCGCTGGACGTGCTGCACGACGACGCATCCGCCGTCCAAGGCGACCTGCTCGGCTCGTTGACGAAGGGCCAGCGCGCCGAACTCAACTCCCTGCTGCGGCGGGTGTGCACGGCGGCCGCCCGCGGCGCGGGACGCCGCACGCCCTCGCCCTCGCCCTCGCCCTCGCCCTCGGGCCCCGGCTGGGTGCTCACCGGCGGACAGCGCCGACGGTGGATCTCCGAGTAGGAGTCAGCGGACGCCGGCGGGCTGCTGCGCGGTGAGCGGTGCGGGGCGGGGGCCCGCGAGAGGCAGGACGTGGTCGGCGTGGCCGGTGACGAGGGGGAGGTCATGGCTCACGAGGACCACCGCCAGGCCCCGGCTGGTGCGCAGGTCGTCGAGAAGGTCCATGAGCGCGGCAGCGGTGTCGGTGTCGAGGGCGGAGGTGACCTCGTCGCAGAGCAGGACGTCGGGTTCGGCGGCCAGGGCGCGGGCGAGGGAGACGCGCTGGCGTTGGCCGCCGGAGAGTTCGTGGGGGTGGCGGGTCGCGTAGTGCGGGGGCAGGCCGACGGCGGTGAGCAGTTCGGCGACGCGCTCCTCGCACCGGGCGGCGGGAAGACCGAAGTGCAGCTTCAGCGGCCGGGTGAGGGTGGCACCGACGGTGTGGGCCGGGTTGAGGGCGCCGAGGGGGTTCTGGGGGACGAGCTGGATGCGGCGGCGCTGGTCGCGGCTGCGGCGCCGGTAGGACGGGGCCAGGTGTTCGCCGTGGAGGATGACGCTGCCGGACTCGGGCCGGTGAAGGCCGGCCAGGGTGCGCAGCAGCGTGCTCTTGCCGCATCCGGACGGGCCGGTGATCCCGGTCAGCGTGCCGGGCATCAGGGCGAGGTCGACGGAGGCGAAGACGCGGTGGCGGGTGCGGACCGTACCGATGCCGGCGCTGAGCGCCTTCGCCTCCACGACGGGCGGCATTCCGGAGGCGGCCCTGGTACGAACGCGTCCGGCCTGCACGGCCGTTGCCGGCACAACCCCGGCCACAGCCCCAGCCACCGCCGCAGCCCCAACCGCAGCCGGGGCCCCAGCCGGGGCCGCGGCAAGGCGGTCGGGCCACAGGGCCAGAACGTCGTCGGCGCAGCGGGCGACGAAGTCGGGGTCGTGGCTGGTGAGGGCGATGGCGAGGCCGTCGGAGTCGGCGATCTCGCGCAGCAGGTCGGCGATGTCGTCGCGCAGGGCCGGGTCGAGGCCGGCGGTGGGTTCGTCGAGGAGGAGGATCTCGGGCCGTCGGGCGAGGGCGCGGGCAAGGGCGACACGCCGCTGCTGGCCGCCGGACAGGCCTGCGGGGCGGCGGTGTTCGAGGCGCTCACCGACCGGCAGGCGGACGGCGCGCAGCAGGTCGGGTACGGAGGTTCGGCGGCGGTCGGCGGCCGTCTCGGTCAGGAGGCGGTCGACGCGCATGCGCGGGTTGAGGTCTGAGCCCGGGTCCTGGCCGACGAAGGCGAGCTTGTGGCGGCGAAGGCGGCGCAGGTCCTCGGGCGGGAGGGCGAGGATGTCGTGGCCGAGGACGTCGAGGGTGCCGGTGGTGACGCGGGCGCCTGGTGGGAGGGCTCCGGCGAGGGCGCGCAGGAGGGTGGTCTTGCCGGCGCCGGAGGGGCCGGTGACGGCGGTGACCCGGCCCGGGGTGAGGGTGAGGGTGGCGTCGGTGAGCAGGGGCGTGTCCGCGAGGGTGATGGACAGGCCCGTGGCGCGGGCGGCGGGGGCGGCGGTGCTCACAGCGGGGTCTCCGGGGTCGGCCGGGCGGGGGCGAGGGCTTCGGCGGCGAGGTTGACGCTGATGGCGAGCAGCCCGATGGCCAGGCACGGCGCGCCGACCGCCCAGGGGTTGAGGGTGATCCCGGCGGCGTTCTCGCGGATCATCAACGCCCAGTCGGCTTCCGGGGGTTGGGGGCCGAGCTGGAGGAAGGCGGCGACCGAGACGATGTAGACGCCTTCGACGAAGCGCAGGCCGAACAGGGCGAGGAGGGTGGAGCGCAGGTTGGGCAGGACCTCGCGGACCATCAGGTGCCACAGGCGTTCGCCGCCGACGGCCGCGGCCTCGACGTAGCCGGTGGCGGCGATGGGGGCGGCTGCCGCGGCGACGATGCGCACGGCGTAGGGAATGCCCAGGAGGGTGGCGGCGGCTGCGACGGCCAGGCGTCCGCCGGCGGGCCAGGCCAGGGCGATGAGCATGATGGCGAGGACGGAGGGCAGGAGGATCGTCAGGTCGGCGGCGCGTTCGATCCACCGGCCGAGCCGGGGCCGCAGGACGGCGAGGATGCCGAGGACGGTGGCCGCCGCCGTGACGACCAGGGCGATGGCCACGGCCGTGGCGATCAGGGGTGCGCCGCCGGTCAGCAGGCGGCTGAGGACGTCGCGGCCGAGCTGGTCACCGCCGAGCGGCGCGTCGCCGCCGGCTTCGGCGTAGGGGAAGGTGACGGGGGTGTCGATGGGGTGAGGGGCGAGGAGCGGTCCGGCGAGGGCGAGGAGGACGAGCAGGAGCGCGGGGACGGCGCGGACGAGCACGTGCCTCCTTCGCCGGGTGGCGGGCGCGGGGGCCGCTGCGGTCGGGGCATCGGCGGTCATCGGCGCTCCTCTCCGAGGGCGGTGGTGCGGATGAGGTCGGCCAGCAGCAGGAGCAGGCTGATGGCGGCGCCGGCCGCGGCCACGACTCCGGCGACGAGCGGGGTGTCACGGTCGGCGATGGCCCCGGCCAGGACGGCGCCGATGCCGGGGTAGTTGAAGAGGGTCTCGACGACGACGGTGCCGCCCAGCAGCATGCCGGCGGAGGTGGCGATGCCGACGGCGATGGCGGACAGGGCGCCGGGGAGCATGTGGTGGCTGAGGATGCGTCGGCGCGCGAGGCCGTCGAGGACGGCGGCCTGGACGTGCGGCAGCGCGGCCTGGTCGGCGAGCGCGCCGCGCACGATGCGGGTGTTCCAGCCGATCTGGGGGACGGCCAGTGAGAGCACCGGCAGGACGAGCATGGTCCAGGACTCGGGGGCTCCGTCGGGGCCGGTGAGGGTGACGGCGGGCAGCCAGCCGGTCCATTGGGACAGCAGGAGCAGGAGGGCGACGGAGACGACGAACTCCGGGAGGGCGAACGCGGCGGTGGAGGCGGCGTCGATGGCGCGGTCGGCGCGTCCGCCGGGGCGCAGGGCGGCCCAACTCCCGAGCGCGAGGGCGCCGATGGTGCTCAGGGCGAGGGCGAGGGCGCCCAGGAGCAGGGTGTTGGGGAAGGGGCCGGCGAGGATGTCGGTGACGTGCTGGCCGCGCGCGGTGACGCCGAGGTCGCCGGTGGGCAGGCCGGTCATCCAGTCCCAGAAGCGTTCGGCCACCGGGCGGTCGAGCCCGAGGGCGCTGCGGCGGGCGGCGAGGTCGGCGGCGGTGACCCCGCGCTCGGCGGTCGCGCCGGCGGCGTCGCCCGGGAGCAGCTCGACGGCGGCGAAGACGCCGGCGAGCAGGACGACGAGCAGGGCCAGGCGCCGGGCCGCCTGCCGGGCGACCCGGCCCGCACCGGGGAGGATGCGGGCCGGGGTGCCCTGCGGCGCGCGGGCGCCGGCCGGCTGGAGCGTGGTCAACGCGCCAGCCAGGTCTTGTCGAGCTGGACGCGGCCGTAGCCGGGAAGCCTGGGCAGGTCACGCACGGCGGCTCCGGCGAGGTCGATGCCGTCGGCCATGCCCCACAGCAGGTAGCCGGACTCGGCGAACTCGATCTCCTGGAGCCGGTGCAGCAGTTTGTCGCGCGCGGCGGCGTCGGCGGTGCCCATGGCCGTGCGGTAGGCCTCGTCGAACGCGGGGTCCTTGAAGGCGGACTCGTTCTGGCCGGCGTCGGAGAGCATCGTCTTGGAGGCGAAGAAGACGACCGAGTCGTTGGTGCCCCAGTACGTCGTGTAGAGCGGCGCCTTGAGCCAGGTGGCGTCCCAGAAGACCTTGGAGTCCTGCTTCACGACGTTGATCTTCACGCCGGCCTCGCGGACCTGGGTGGCGAACAGGGTCGCGGACTCGGCGAGGCCGGAGACGTCCTCGGTGGTGACCAGGTCGTAGGTCCGGGAGGTGTCGAACCCGGCGTCGGAGAGCAGCTGCTTGGCCTTGGCGAGGTCGCGCCCCCGCTGCGGTATGTCCTTGGCGAAGGCGGGGTCGCCGGTGCCGAGGATGTCGTTGGCGACGCTGCCGTAGCCGGAGAGGACCTGCTTGACCATGGCGTCGCGGTCGACCGCCAGCTTCAGGGCCTCGCGCACCCGTGCGTCGGCGAACGGGCCGTCGGCGGTGCGCATGACGACGGGCATCGCCATGTCGTTGGGGCGGCGCAGGATCTGGACGTCCTTGCGGGCCTCGGCGGTGCGGGCGGCGACGGCGCCGACGTTGGAGGCGAGGTCGATCTGCCCGGCGAGCAGGGCGTTGGCCATGGCCTGCGGGCTCTCGAACAGGCGCACCTCGACGGCGTCGAGCAGCACCTTGCCGCCGTACCAGTTGTCGTTGCGCACCAGCCGGGCGTTGCCGTCGCGGTACCAGTCGAGCTTGAACGGGCCGGTGCCGGGAGCCCCGGCGATCGCGTCGTCCTTGGTGTCCTTCTTCAGGACGAAGGTGGTCAGACGGGTCAGCAGCGGCAGATCCGCGTTGGGGTAGTCGGAGACCAGGACGACGGTCTTCGCGTCCTCGGCCCTGATGCCCTCGGGCTGGATGCCGGGCAGCCGGCTCTTGCCCGCCGGGGTGTTGCGCAGGCGCTGCAGCGACCAGACCACGTCGGCGGCGGTGACCGGGGTGCCGTCGTGGAACGTCGCGCCGTCGGCGATCGTGAAGCGCCAGGTCTTCAGGTCCTCCGACGGCTTCCAGGAGGCCAGGCGCGGGACGGTGTTGGCGGTGGATCCGGGAACGGCCAGCGTGTCGTAGAGCAGACTGATGATCAGGTAGTCGCTCTCGTTGGCCTGCGTGCCGTGCGGGTCACGGGTGATCGCGGAGGCCTTGCCGAGAGCGCCGACCTTCAGCGTCCCCCCGGCGCGGGGCTGCGAGGACACCGCGCCCGCGGACGCGGCGTCCTTGGATCCGCCCGCGCCACTACCGCAGGCGGCGAGCGCACCGGCCGCCCCGATACCGGCACCGGCCCACAGCAGCTCTCGTCTGGTGACGCCCACGTTCGTTCCTCGATTCGGGTTGAGCTCGATTTGCTTAGGCTTACCTACCCTAAGTTTGAGACGGGTCGCAAGCCGCCCGACGGAGCGCACCGGCCCACCGGGCGTGCGCCCCCCTGCCGCAAACAGCAATCCGAGCAGCGGAGTTGCCCCCGCGCGGCGCATGCGCCGCCACCCCGAACTGAGACTACGTAAATGTAGACATCCGATCGGGTAAGGCTTGCCTTACCTCGAAGTCGTTGTTACGTTTCCTGTCGTCCGGCCGTCCGAGCCGACCCGGACCCCACGCCTCACGCGCTGCTCCCGCCCGCCGTCCCGCACCGGCGCGGTGATGCCGCGTGCCCGCAACACCTCTCCCCACCCCTGCCCACGGAAGGCCCCGCCGTGCCCACCTGCCCTGCCCCGGTACGCCGTCTCGACACCGCCGCCACCGCGGAACTGACCGCCACCGCCGCCAAGCTGCTGGACTTCCACGGCTCCGCCACCAGCCCCCGCCTGCTGGCCGACCTGCCCGTGATGTGCGCCCAGCTCAGCCGCGAACTCCGGCACGCGCTGCGGCCCGTGGACACCCCCGACGGCCTGTTCGTGCTGCGCGGACTGCACCCGGACGACACGGAGCTGGGCCCGACACCCGGCCACTGGTCGACCGTCGGGGACGCGGGCGCGCTGTGGGACGTCGTGCTGCTGCTCGTCTCCACGCTGATGGGGACCCCGATCGCCTGGGACGGCCAGCAGGAAGGCCGGTTCGTACACAACATCGTCCCCTCGCCCGGCCACGAGAGCGAGCAGACCGGCGCCTCCAGCTCCGTCCTGCTCACCCCCCACACCGAGGACGCCTTCCACCCCGGCCGCGCCCACCTGCTCCTGCTGTGCTGCATGCGCAACCACGACAACATCGCCACCACCGCGGCCAGCATCCGCCTCACCGACCTCGCCGACGAGGACGTCGCCCAGCTCAAGCGTCCGATCGTGCCGATCCTGCCCGACGACGCCTACGAACAGGCCCGGCAGTTCGCCGGCCGACCCGCACCGGTGCCCACCCTCTTCGCGGCACCCGAGGGCCTGACCATGCGCTTCGACCCCGCCTACACGCCGGTCGAGGACGCCGACGAGACCTGGCGCGCGGCCTACCGGCGCCTGGAGGACGAACTCGCCCGCGTCTCGGTGGCGGTGAGCCTGGAGCCGGGCGACGTGCTGGTCGTCGACAACGACATCGTCGTCCACGGCCGCGTCCCCTTCCGGGCGCGCTACGACGGCACCGACCGCTGGCTCAAGCGCGCCTCCGTGCGCGTCGAGGGCCGCCCCACCCGCCCGGTCGCCGAACACGACGAACACGGCTACGGCCAGGCCGCGCTCACCGCCTGACCTGCCTTCCTGCTCTCCTGCTCTCCTGCTCTCCTGCTCTCCTGCTCTCCTGCTCTCCTGCCATACCGACTTACCGCCTTCCAGATGCCGCCTCACCCATCCGAAAGGGCACCCCCGTGGACCGGGACGACACCACCCTGCGCGTACTCTCCACCAGCGACCTCGCCGGCCTGGACATCACCCTGACCGACGTCGTCGACACCGTCGAACAGGCCTACCGCACCCTGGCCGCGGGCCAGTCCGACAACCCGCGCAAACTCACCGTCAAGCCCACCGACGGACACTCCGTCTCCTACGCCATGCTCGGCCGCGACGGGGCGCGCAACGTCGTCGCCATCAAGACCTCGTACAAGCACGGCCTCGACAAGGGCCGCGAGGAGCAGCACTACTACACGACGCTGACCGTCTACGACGACGTCACCGGCCTACCGGTCGCCATGATGGACTGCTCGCGCATCGGCTCGCTCCGCACACCGGCCGTCTCCGCCCTGCTGGCCCGCGAGTGCGCCTCCCCCGACGCCTCCACGGCGCTGGTGATCGGCACGGGCACGCAGGGCCGCCTCGCGCTGCCGTTCCTGCTCACCACACTGCCGAAGCTGGAGCGGCTGCTGCTGGCCGGCACCCACCCCGACGGCATAGCCGCCGTCCGCCAGGAGCTGGAGCGCCACTTCCCCGGCCGCGAGCTGGAGTTGGTCACCGACCTCGAGCGCGCCGCGCACGACGCGGACGTCATCGTCGCCACCGCCGGCGCTCACACCTCCGCCGCCGTCGAGGCCGACTGGCTGAAGCCCGGCGCGACCGCGATCCTCGTCGGCCACGGCCTCGCCCCGTCCACGCTGCACCGAGCCGACCGCGTGATCGCCACCAGCGAGGCCCAGATGCGCGTCACCGGCACCGACATGGCCGACGCCGACGGCAACCTGCCCGCCGTCGACCTGGAGCTGCCCGCCGCCATCTCCGGCTCCTCCCAGGCCCGTACCGCACCCGGCCAGCGGATCTTCGCCTACAACAGCGGCCTGGTCGTCACCGACATCGCGCTGGGCCACCGCTTCGCCCAGCTCGCCGCCGACCAGAACCTCGGCACCGAGGTCGCGCTGTGGCGCTGACCCTTCCCGCCCACCCCGATCCCCTCCACGACAGGATCGCGGCCGGAGACCTCCTGCACGACCTCTCCCACGCCTTCGGCGGACCGTTCCACTTCGTGCTGCCCGAACGCTTCGACGCCAACCTCGCAGCCTTCCGGGCCGCGCTCGACGAGGCGGACGTGGAGGGCACGGTGTACTTCGCGAAGAAGGCCAACAAGGCCGCCGCGTTCGTCGAACGCTGCGCCCGTGCGGGAGTCGGCGTGGACGTCGCCAGCCACGGCGAGCTGCGCGAAGCCCTCGGCCACGGTGTGCGCGGCGAGGACCTCGTCGTCACCGGCCCCGCCAAAGCCGAGCCGCTGCTGCGCGTCGCGGCCCTCCAAGGCGCACTGATAGCCGTCGACTCCCTCGACGAACTGAGCCGCGTCCTGCACCTGGACGTCCCCCGGCCCGTCCGCATCCTGCTGCGCCGCTTCCCACCCACCCGAACCGGGAGCCGCTTCGGCCTCACCGACGACCAGCTCGACACCGCGCTGCTGCGCTGCGCCGCGGCGAAGGAGCGGGTCCGGATGGAAGGCTTCAGCTTCCACCTGTCCGGCTACGACGTGCAGCCCCGCGCCGACCTCGCCGGAGAGCTCGTCGAACTCTGCCTCAAGGCAAGGCTCCTGGGGCTGCAGGCCGACCGGATCAGCATCGGCGGCGGCTTCGCCGTCGACTACGTGCCCGCCGAGGCCTGGCACGCCTTCCTCGCCGAACAGGGCCCCGACGACTACCACGCCCGCAAGTCCTTCAGCACGAGCGACTTCTACCCCTACCACTCGCCCGTCGCCGGGGCCGATGCCCTGCGGGCCGTCCTCTCCGCCCGCCCCCACGGCACGGGTGACCCGCTGGCCGGGCGGCTGCGGGAGGCGGGCGTGATGCTGCTGCTGGAACCCGGACGCACCCTGCTGGCCGGGGCCGGATCCTCGGTGTTCGCCGTCCAGGGCGTCAAGGACCGCCCCGGGTACGGGATCGTCACCGTCGACGGCAGCAGTCTGAGCCTGTCCGAGCAGTGGTTCAACAGCGAGTACCTGCCCGACCCCCTGCTCCTCACCCCGCACCCCGACCAGGACGCCGCGGAGTACCGGGCGTGCGTGGGCGGGGCCAGCTGCCTCGACTCCGACCTGCTCACCTGGCGCAAGATCGCCTTCCCCCGCCGCCCCCGGGTCGGCGACCTGCTCGTCTATCCCAACACCGCCGGCTACCAGATGGACTCGAACGAGTCCCCCTTCCACGACCTCCCCCTGCCGGCCAAGGTCGTCATCCACCACGAGAACGGCCGGCTGCGCTGGCGTCTCGACCGCCGCCCGGCCCTGTGACCCGACACCGCACCGCTCCCGAGAAAGCGCTCCTCGCCATGACCGACGCCCTCCACCGCCCCCCGGTGGTCACCCGGATGACCGACCTCATCGGCTGCACCCCGCTGTTCGAGCTCGCCCGCGCCGACAACGGCGCCCGCCTCCTGCTGAAGCTGGAGATGTTCAACCCCACCGGCAGCGCCAAGATCCGCATGGCCCGGCAGATGGTCCTCGACGCCGAGGAGCGCGGCCTGCTGCGCGAGGGCGGCCACATCATCGAGTCCACCTCCGGCAACACCGGCCTCGGGCTGGCCGTCGTCGCCGCCGAGCGCGGCCACCGCTTCACCGCCGTCGTCGACAACCACGCCGCCGCCGACAAGCTGCGCGGCATGAAGGCGATGGGCACCGAGCTCGTGTACGTCGACGCCGACACCGACGGCGAGGAACTCCACACCGCCGCCCGCGAGGAACTGGCCGAGGAGATGGCCCGCGGCAAGGACAACACGTTCTTCACCGAGCAGCACAACAACCCCAGCAACGCGGTGGGTTACTTCGCGGTCGGCCGGGAGATCGCCCAGGCCCTCGACAACCGGGTCGACGTGCTGATCGGCGCGGTCGGCACCGGCGGCGGCCTGTGCGGCACCGCCCGCGAGCTCAGGAAGTACGTGCCCGGTGTCTCGGTCGTCGGTGTCGAGCCGAAGGGCTCCATCGCCTTCGGCCCGCCCGCCCACGACTACCACCAGTCCGGCACCGGCACCCCCGAAGGCGCCACCATCGGCCTGCTCGTCGACTACGACCTCATCGACGAGGGCGTCAAGGTCGGCGACGTCGAGGCCTTCGCCACCGCCCGCGTCGTCGCCCGCCGCACCGGCCTGCTCATCGGCGGCTCCGCCGGCGGCGTCGTCCACGACGCCCTGGCCCGCCTGACGGCTCTTCCGCCGGACGCCGTCATGGTCGCGTTCATCAACGACGGCGGCGAGAAGTACATGGATACCGTCTTCAACGACGACTGGATGACCGCCCGCAACCTCATCGACGAGGCCGTCGAGGCCGAGATCGACGAGTCCCTCGCCAAACTCCGCAGGCCCTGACATCCAGAGACGTGACATTGAGAGACTGACACCCACCATGCAGCAGCTGACCACCCTGGCGCGCGACAGCCGCGCCCTCACCGCCCTCGCCGTCCCGCTCGCCCTCACCCAGCTCGCCCAGGTCGCCCTCACCACCACCGACACGATCATGATGGGCGTCCTGGGCACCGAGGCGCTGGCCGCCGGCGGCCTCGCCCTGGTGATCTTCAACCAGCTCCGCACCATGGGCGTCGGGCTGGTCACCTCCGTCGGCAACCAGGTGGCGGCGGCAGCGGCCCGCGCCGAGCGCGGCGCCGAGGAGACCGGAGCCGCCACCGAACCGGCCACCGGCGCCGAACCGGCCACCGGCGCCGACCACGAGGTCCGGGGCCTGGTGCGGGCCGCGATGGCCGTCGCCACCCTCGCCGGCCTGGCCGGCGCCGTCCTGATGGTCCTCATCGGCCAGGCCGCCACCTGGCTCGGCCAGGACGCCACCGTCGCCCACCGCGCCCAGGGCATGCTCGCCGCCCTCGCCCCCGGCCTCGTGCCCTGCCTCTGGTTCCAGGCCGTCCGCCAGTTCACCGTCGGCATGCGCCGCCCCCAGGCCCTGCTGCAGATCACCCTCGCCTCCGTCGCCGTCAACGCCACCCTCAACTGGGCCTTCATCCACGGCACCTGGGGCCTGCCCCGGCTCGGCCTCACCGGCATCGGCGTCGCCACCAGCAGCGTCCACCTGCTGTCCTTCCTCGCCCTCTACGCCTCCGCCCGCCGCGACCCGCACCTCGCCCCCCTGCTCAGCCTCGACTTCTGGCGCGCCGATCCGGCAACCGTCCGCCGCCTGCTCGGCCTGGGCACCCCCATCGCGGCCACCTACGGCTCCGAGGCCGGGTTCTTCTCCGTCACCGCCCTGCTCGCCGGCAGCTTCGGCCCGGCGGCGCTCGCCGCCCACACCGCGGTCAACCAGCTCGTCTACATCGTCTTCCAGGTCGCCGTCGGCCTCTCCCACGCGGCCTCCATCAACGTCAGCCGCGAACTCGCCCTCGGCGAGCACGCGGCCGCCCGCCGGATCAAGAACACCGCACTCGCCTGCGGCGCCGTCGTCACCACCCTCGTCGGCATCGTCTACCTCACCGTCCCGGACCTCGTCCTGCGCCCCTACTTCGACCCGGACTCGCCCGCCGACCAGCAGGGCCTGACCATCGCGACCGGCCTCCTCGTCATGGTCGCCGTCCTGCAGCTCTTCGACTGCGCCCAGAACATCGGCGTCGGACTGCTACGCGGCCTCGACGACACCAGGAGCGGCTTCCGCATCACCCTCATCGGCTACTGGGCCGTCGGCCTGCCCTCCGCCTGGCTCCTCGCCTACCCCCTCGGCGGCGACATCCGCGGCCTCTGGTTCGGGCTGCTCATCGGCCTCGCCACCACCGCCGCCCTCCTCCTGCGCCGCTACAGCCGCACCCTCACCGCGAAGGCCGCTGTGGCGCCCGAAGCCGTCTCCGCCGGAGCCTGACCGCCCGCCCGCCGGAGGTGCCGGGGCAGGACCCACCCCGCCCTCCGGCGGCACGTGCTGTTCCTTCGCTGGCCCTCACCCCTTGCCGGAACGTTCCGGCATGGCTACATTCTTCATCACGCCAGCAAAGCTGACTGAACTTTCAGTTATGCCGCAGGGTCGCGCCAGCACCAGAGAACAGAAGGAACACCCATGACCACGTCCACCACCACCGGCCGCCGGAGGCCCCGCCTCCCGCACCTGCCGGACGCCCCGCCGGCAGCCGAGGGCGGTCCGCCCGTGACCTCGTACGCCGCCCTCACCTCCTTCGGCTCCCCGCTCGGCTCCCCCGGCCGCACCAGGCCGGCCGAACGCGCACCGCTGCGCGTCGGACTCGTGCAGATGCGCTGGTACGCCGACCCGGCCGAGCACGACGCCCGGCTGCGCGAGGGCGTGGCACTCGCCGCCGAGCAGGGCGCGACGATGGTGTGCCTGCCCGAGCTGACCCGCAGCCCCTACTTCTGCAACACCGACGACCCGATGGGGGAGGGCGCCGCCCGCTACCTGGAGGACGTCGAAACCGGGCCCACCACCCGCCTCGCCACCGAACTCGCCGCGGAACTGGGCATCAGCGTCCACGCCTCCCTGTACGAGCGCGCCGAGGACGGCGGCCTCGGCTACAACACGGCCATCTGCGTGGACCGCGACGGCACCCTCGTCGCCCGGACGCGGAAGAACCACATCCCGGCCTTCCCCGGCTACCGCGAGGACCTGTGCTTCCGCCCCGGCGACAGCGGGTTCCCCGTCCTGACCCACCAGGGCGCCGCCTTCGGCTTCCCCACCTGCTGGGACGAGTGGTTCCCCGAACTCGCCCGCGCCTACGCGCTCGGCGGCGCCGAGGTCCTCGTCCACCCCACCGCCATCGGCTCCGAGGTGGACCTCCCGGACTTCGACACCCGGCCCATGTGGGAGCACGCCATCAGCGCCAACGGCCTCGCCAACGCGCTGTTCATGATCGTGCCCAACCGGATCGGGACGGAGGGCCGGTCCACCTTCTACGGCTCGTCGTTCATCTCCGACCCGTACGGCCGGATCCTGCTCCGCGCCCCGCGCGACCGGCCCGCCGTCCTGGTCGCCGACCTCGACCTCGACCAGTGCCGGGACTGGCGGGAGTTCGGCCTCCTGCGCACCCGCCGCCCCGAGCTGTACGCCCCGCTGACCGCGGCGAGCCGCACCGACGCCTGACCGGACGCCCCGGCGCACCCACGCCGGGGCATCCCAGCGCCCCTTTCGCCCCGTCGGGCGCCGAATGCACACCGGGGCCGGCGCCAACTACCGTATCCAGTAACGCAGTTGACGCACCCGCCGCGCCGGCCTCAGCCGGTGGCCGTCGGAGTGGGCGAAGCCGCGCCGGTGGGCGGGGCCTGGCAGGGCAGGACGACCATCACACTCACACCCTGGCCGGGCTTCGACGCACCCGCCGAAACGGTGTAGCCGTCGGGCTCGTGGACGGCATCGAACTCCCAGGTGGGCGCGGTGGACTGAGCGTCCGAACCGGACGCCAACGAGGTGATCTTGAAGCCCTCGCCGGCGAGCTTCTCCCGCAGCGCCCGCAGCACCTCTGGGCGCTTGTCGTCCTCGGCCTTCAACAGGACCCCGGAGCTGAGCTGATAGGCCTCGCCCTCATCGGCCACACCCAACCCCCGCCCCTGGCACCTGTAGTAGCCGACGAGCTTGCTCCACGGATCGCGCTCAAGGCCCGTCAGCTCGCGCACGTGGTCCTGGACCCGATCCGTCCGGGCCAGCGCCTCCTCCCGGGACTCGACACGTGTGGGCACGCTCGGTGTTCCCGATCCTCCGCCCGGCGACCCCACGGACGAGCACGAGCCGAGCACCAGGGCGCCCGACACCATCAACACGGCCGCGCAGGCCGCCCGTCCGGCCGCCCCGGACGGCACGGCCGTCGATCTCTTGAACAAGTGCAGTACTCTCCCCCGCTGACAGGTGTGCGTTGTGCCATCCGGATGCTACGGCACCACCGGGGAGGCTCCGCAGGTGGCGCCGAAGCGTGACAGCTGACACCAAAGCGCGCGCGTACCGATGGACCCGAGGGACCCGGGGAGCCACCTGACGAGCACGATGAACCGGGCCACCACAGGTGGAACCCGGCCGGGCATGTGGGAACTACGGGAGACGTGTCGCCGTCCGGACGAGGTCGGCGACGGCCCTGGACCGGCTGTGCGGTGGCCAGGCGATCACCGTGGTGACTTTCGGCGCGTCCAGCACGGGCACGGCGGCGAGGCCACCGTGCAGTTGGACTCGGCACGACTCCGGCGAGACCGCGCAAGCCCGGCCGAGCGCGACGAGCTGCAACAACTGTGCGTGGTCGCGGACTTGGGGGCCGGGTCCGGGCGCGTAGGTGCCGTCGGGGTTGGGCCAGCGCGGCAGCGGCAGGCCCGGCAGCCCGGCGATGTCGGCCATGTGTACGTGGTCCCGGACGGTGAGCGGATGCCCGGCCGGCAGGACCGCCACCTGGCCCTCCGTGCTGAGCGCCTCGGTGTGCAGCCCGACCGTCGAGTCGAACGGCCGGTGCAGCAGCGCCACGTCGGCCCGGCCCTCAAGCAGAAATCGTGCCTGCTCGGCCGGGCCGCACAGGATGACGTCGACGGGGACCGAGCCGGGTTCGGCGGCGTACGCGTCGAGCAGTTCCGCCAGCAGTTCGCTGGACGCGCTGGCCTTCGTGACCAGGACCAGGCCGGGGCCGCCGGTGGGGGAAGCGGCGGCGCGGCGGGTCCGACGCTCGGCGGCGTCGACCGCGTCGAGGGCCGCCCGGCCCTCGACCAGCAGCACCGAGCCGGCCTCGGTCAGCGTGACGGTGCGGCTGGTCCGATCCAGCAGCGCTGCCCCGAGCCGGCGTTCGAGCTGCTGGATCGCCCGTGACAGCGGCGGTTGCGCGATCCCGAGGCGCTGCGCGGCGCGCCCGAAGTGCAGCTCTTCGGCGACGGCGACGAAGTAGCGCAGTTCCCGGGTCTCCATCCGGCCACGGTACTCCGGATCAATACCCGGACGGTATCGGTGCCCACCCGATCGGTCTTGGACCCCAACCGGGGGCCGCGGGCAGCATGGCCCCATGAGCGAACGAACGACTGCGCTGGTCACCGGCGCGAACAAGGGAATCGGCTACGAGATCGCCGCGGGCCTGGGCGCCCTCGGCTGGAGCGTCGGCGTCGGCGCCCGCGACGACCAGCGCCGTGAGGCCGCGGTGGAGAGGCTGCGCGCGGCCGGCGTCGACGCGTTCGGCGTCCCGCTGGACGTGACCGACGACGCGAGCGCGACCGCCGCCGCCCGGCTGATCGAGGAACGGGCCGGGCGCCTCGACGTGCTCGTCAACAACGCCGGCATCGCCGGCGGCATGCCGCAGGAGCCCACCCGGGTCGATCCCGCCACCATCCGGACGGTCGTGGAGACCAACGTGATCGGCGTCATCCGCGTCACCAACGCGATGATGCCGCTGCTGCGCCGCTCCGCCTCGCCGCGGATCGTGAACATGTCCAGCAGCGTCGGCTCCCTCACCCGGCAGTCAGGAGCCGCTGCCGAGCAGACGGCGGGTCCGGTGGCCGTGGCGTACGCGCCGTCGAAGACGTTCCTGAACGCCGTCACCCTCCAGTACGCCCGGGAGCTGAGCGGCACGAACATCCTGATCAACGCCGGCTGCCCCGGCTACGTCGCGACCGACCTCAACGGCTTCCGCGGCGTGCGCACCCCCGAACAGGGCGCGGCGATCGCGATCAAACTCGCGACCCTGCCCGACGACGGCCCCACCGGCCAGTTCTTCGAGGACGCCGGCGTAGTGCCCTGGTGATGCGCACAACGACCGCCGCCCCGGCCGCCACTCCGGCGCCCGGGGATCCGCATCGCAAGGTCACCACACCCGCATGGTCTTGTCCTGTCCCGAGCGCCTGGTCACTGCGAAGGCGAACCGGTTGACAGAAGGCTGCCATGCCGGGCGTCGCGACCGGCGAAGAGCGGCTCAGCCGGGGCTTCCCGGGGCGAGGTGGCGACATCCTAGATCATCAAGTTGAGGTTCTGTCAGGTTCCGCGACTTCGACTCCGGATCCACCACCGGTTGTGCTTCCCTTCGTTCCGGACCGCCGAGTTCGGCGGCCCGGTTCTGCCCCGCGACACACACGATGGAGACGGAATGCCTGAGAACGAGACCGTAACTCGCGCCACCCTGCGCACGCTGACCCTGGACATAGAGGGCCGACCCTCAACCACGTGGCGCCTTGACGACCCGCAGGTGCTCGCCGATCTGAAGAAGACTCCGTTCGTCCTCGCCGAAGGTGCCCACTACAGGCTCAGTTACAGCTTCACGGTGAGCGGTGACATCGTGTCCGGCCTCAAGTACGTCTCCGCAGTCTTCCGCAAGGGTCTCAAGGTCTCCAAGGACCAGCAGATGCTCGGCTCATTCGGCCCGCAGGACAAGGAGCACACGGTGCGCCTTCCCCGGCACGGCTGGGAGGAGGCTCCGAGCGGGCGGCTGTCCCGCGGCAGCTACACCGCCAAGTCAACCTTCGTGGACGACAACGGCACGACGCTCGGGGAGCTTGAGTACGCCTTCGACATCACCGAGAACTGGCCGGCCACCGAGTCGACCAGCTGACACACCTCCTCACTTCCTCTCCACGCCAAGGGCAGGCACTCGCCCTTGCCCTTGCCCTTGGCGTGGCCCCGCACCGCCTCGGTTTCCGGGCCCGTCCGACGCCGTGACGCGCTCCACCGAGCAGGAATTCTCGGCTGTCCGCGCTGAACACTCCGCCCACCTGCCGGTCGAGCGCCGGGCCCCGCAACCTGCCGGACACCGCCGGCCGCGTGGCCGGCCGCAGGTACGGCGAGGGCCAAGACCAGCCCCGCGAGCGCGGCAGCCGCCACGTTTCGAAAGCGCATGATTCCTCCAGGTATTGAGGGGTCGTCCGCACACCCCACCGCACCACGGCCCCGCAGGACGGCCGACACCCTGACGGCACGGCCGCACTTCCCCGACCGGGCCCTCCGCGCCGAAGCGCGACAGCCGACACCGAGATCGGCCGAACGGGTGGGCACCAGCGGCGCCGGAAGCCTTGTGCGTGCACGAAGGCAAATCGCCGTGCGTAACTGTGCGCGGGTCCAGCGGGCACACGGTCCGCCGTACGAGCCGATGGCCGCAGCCCTCCCCGTCCCGCCCCGTCCCGCCCCGTCCCGCCCCCGAACGGAGTCGCCCACCCATGCGCACCCCCGCTCTCGCCGCCCTCTCCCTGGCGCTCGCCCTACCTCTGACGGGGTTGGCCGCCACCGGCACCGCCGCCGCCCAGTCCTCCGCCTCCCGAGGGGTGCCGATCACGGAGTGCGCGGGCGTCCCCAAGGTCCGCGACGCCGGCGCCGAGGACTACCTCTGCACCCGGAAGGAACTCGGCCCGGTCACCCTGCCGACGGACTCCGTGGTGACCAAGCTGCTGGCGGGCTACGACCGGCTGGGCGGAGTGACGCCGGTGCGCTTCCTGGACTGGTACCGGGACTGGAGGGGGTGGAAGTACCCGGACAACAACGGCTTCACCGATAACAACGGCACTCTCGACATGGCCGTACAGAGCATGACGGAGCACCAGAAGCTGGACCGCTTCGGGAACAGCGCCTACGGCTCGTTCCTCGCCCCCGGCGGCACGCCGTTCCCCCAGCGCGCCCTTCCGCCGGACTCCCTCAACGGAGGCGAGGACAACTACCACTGCTTCGAGGTGCAGAAGCCGTTCCAGGTCCAGCAGGGGCACATCGCGGGCGCGTTCTCCCAGCCGGGCAACGGACTCCAGCAGTGGCTCGACCCGGCCCTGAAGCCGGGCGACATCCCGGGCACGTACGACGTCGCCGCCCTCATCACCGCCGGGTACCTGACCGAACACGTCGCCGACAAGAACTTCTGTCTGACGGGCAACGACGCCGTCTGACCCCCACCCGGGCAGACCGCGCTGCGCACAGTCGGCAACCGACACCCGCCCCGCCCGGCAACGCGCCCGGCGGGGCCGGCGCAGCAGTCGGCACGGGTCTGTGACCTGCGGCGACACCGGGACGGTCCGGCCTTCGGCACTCCCGCTCGACGTGCGGGTTGAGCACCCTCCGCAGCACCTCCGCACCACGGCGCGGGAAAGTCCGGTGCATCGATGACTGCCGGCCCCTAGCATGCGTGGGTGAACCTTTCGCATCTCGGCGTGCCGATCGGGCCGATGATCCGTGTCCACGGCGGGTTCGCCAACCGGATGTACCGGCTCGACACCGACCAAGGGTCGTTCGCGGTGAAGGAGTTGAACCTCGTCGACCGCCGCTGGACCTATCGCGTCGAGGACGTGTTCAGGTTTGAGCGGGCGGCCTTCGCCGCCGGCATCCCGATGCCGGAGCCGATCTCGGCCGGCCAGCACACGCTCGTGCACCGATGGGCCGAGGGAGAGAAGGTGCCGGAAGCACCGGTGTCGGCGGCGTACGCGTTCGAGATCGGTGAGATCCTCGCGCGCATCCACGCGCTCGACGTCGCGTGGACCCATGTGCCGATCGAGGAACCGACGTCACGGGACTGGCCCGAGCTCGCCGCGCGGGCGGCGGCGACCGGACAACCGTGGGCCGACGAACTCGCCTCTCGCGTCGAGGCGTTCCTCGCGATCGCCCACTTCGTCGACACCTGCGAACGGCCGGGCCCCGTCGTGCTGACCCACAAGGACATCCACCCGTGGAACCTGCTCGCTCGGGAGGGTCGGCCGGTGGTGCTCGACTGGGAGCTCTCGGGAATGCTCGACCTGTCCGGTGAGCTCGGCTCGACCGCGCTGAGCCTCGCGAAGGGGCCTGGCTTCGACCACATCGAGCCCGCCGTCTTCCGCTCGGTCCTCGACGGCTATGTCGCGGGGGGCGGAGCGCTGCCGCCGTCAGGTCCGAACTGGTTCGTGTTCATGATCGGCGGCTGGCTGGGGCACACGAGGTGGAACATCCTCCGGTGCCTCGCCGGTGTCGAGGCGAGCACCGGCCCTGACCTCGCGCTGTCGCACGAGTCCGTGCGCAACGGCTTGCGCGGCCTCCCCGACCTGTTCGGCCGACTTCCGGAGTTCGAGGCGCTGCTCGTGTGACAGTGACCCGCACCTGTGCCCGGTGTGCGGCGCAAGGCGCGCCGGACGGCGACACGGGCGGCGACACGGACGACCGAGCCCCCGCCCGACTGTGAGCCAGATCACCGTTGAGGTTGACCCTGGGTCAGGGCTCAAGCTCCTCGCAACGGCACGACGCCGACCCGGACGTCACCGATGCGAAGGAGCACACCACCATGTCACTCCCCCTTTCCGGCCCTTCCGGCCAGGACGAGAGCACCCTGCGGACCGTCGCCCTCGGCGCCCCCGGGCAGGACCGCCCGGAGCTGCAGAAGGCGATCGAGGAGATCGTCGACTCCGGTTTCACCGGGGTGTCGCTGCGCGTGCACGACGAGCGGGGCGCGTGGGTCGGCAGCGCCGGGGCGGCCGAACTGGGCGGGGCCGCGAAGCCGCCGACGGACGGGCACGTCCGGATCGGCAGCAATACCAAGACCTTCACCGCGACCCTGGTGCTGCAACTGGTGGCCGAGGGCGAGGTCGGGCTGGACACCCCGGCGGCGCACTACCTGCCCGAGTTCGGGCTGGACGGGCGGATCACGGTGCGGATGCTGCTGCAGCACACCAGCGGGGTGTTCAACCACACCGGCGAGGTCTACGCCGACGGGACGGTCGCGCCGGGCATCCCCATCCCCTACGGCACCGCGGGCAGGGAGTGGATGGACAACCGGTTCAAGACCTACCGGCCGCAGGAGCTGGTACGGCCGGCGCTGTCCAGGCCGGCCCGGTTCGAGCCGGGGGCGGGCTGGAGCTACTCCAACACCAACTACGTGCTGGCCCGGCTGCTGATCGAGAAGGTCACCGGCCGCCCGCTCGCCGAGGAGATGCAGCGGCTGATCCTGGGGCCGCTCGGGCTGTCGGGCACCGTGCTGCCGGGCGCCTCGCCCGAGATCCCCGAGCCGCACGCCCACGCCTACTACCGGTACGAGGACGCCGGCGAGCAGAGGACGATCGACATCACCCGCCAGAACCCCTCCTGGATCTCCAGCGGCGGCGACATGATCTCCACCACCCGGGACCTCCACACGTTCATCTCCGCACTGCTGGGCGGCAGGCTCCTGCCGGCCCCGCTGCTGGCGCAGATGTGCACCCCGCACCCGACGGGCATCCCGAACATGGACTACGGCCTGGGCGTGTTCGTGGTGACGACGGACGGCGGCGCCACCGTCGTCTCCCACAACGGCGCCGCCGTGGGCCACGCGGCGCTGATGTACAGCACGCCCGACGGCAGCAGGACCCTGACCGCCGCGCTGAACTGCGTGGACGACGCCGACCTGTCCATCGGCGGGGCGTTCCAGCAGGCGATGCACAGGCTCGTCGACGAGGTGTTCTGCGGCGGGCCGGCCGATCCGTCCCGGCCGACGGACTGATGTGGCGTGCGTAGCCACCGAGTTCGAATACGGGGCAGGATTGGCGGATGAACGGAGTCACGATCGGGCAGGCGGCGGCATTCGTCGGCATCACGGTGAAGACGGTGCGGCACTACCACAAGCTCGGCCTGGCCGAGGAGCCGGAACGCGACAGCTCCGGATACCGGCGGTACGGATCGGCCGACCTGTTGCGGCTGGTGCAGATCCGGACGCTGGCCGCCGCCGGGGTGCCGCTGGCCGAGACCGGGCCCCTGCTCGACGCCGACGCCGCGCTGTTCACCGCCAAGCTCGCCGACGTCGAACGTCAACTCACCGAGCGGATCGAGGAGTTGACCGCGCGGCGCGACACGCTGCACCGGCTCGCCGACGGCGACCGGGCGCTGCTGCCCGACCGCGCCGTGGCGCTGCTGGAGCGGATGGCCGGCCTCGGCTTCACCCCGGACGAGGCGGCGGCCACCAGGGAGGGCTGGGTGCTGGCCAGGGCCCTGGTCCCGGAAGGCTTCGACGACTACCTCACCCATGTCGAACACGCCCTGCTGGACAGCCGGTTCGTCGCCCTGCTCAAGCGCGGCGCCGAAGCCGCGACCTGGGAGCCGGACGACCCGCGCATCGCCGAACTCGCGACCGCCGCGGCCGACCACTTCCTCGCCAACCCCGCCCAGCTGAAGATCGTGACCGGCCTCCAAGCCCGCACCGAAGCCGCGACCCGGTACCAGCTGATCGCCCACCACGGCGAAGAACAGGGATCGGCCGAGGCCCGGCTGGTCGCACTGGTCGAGACCAGGCTCCGCTCCGCCAGCGTCCGCATCCCCAGGCCGGACTCCCCCTGACCGAGACGGGACCGATCATTCGAGGAAGCCGCCCCGGCCTAGGTCCTATCCGGTCGATCTTGGCGGATCAGCCCGCGGCGTTGGGCGCCCGGCTGGGCGTGCGCCCGAATCGTCCTCGTACTGGACGTACTTGGGCGATTCGGGCGTGCGTCCAGCCGGGATGCCCGGCGTCGCGGGCCCGGCAAGATCGGCCGGACAGGGCCTAAGGGGCCGGGGCGGCTTGTGCGTTTGTCGGTGGCGCAGGTGTCGGGGGCTCAGGCGCCGTACTCGTAGCCGACCGTGACCCGGGTCGGGACGACCCAGAGGCCGAACTCGATCACGCCCTCGTCGTCCGACCAGCGATGCACCCCGCCCAGGACCGGGGACCCCACGCGAAGACCCAGGGCCGATGCCTCTCGGGCATCGCACTCCCGGGCATGCATGTCATCCCGGGCATGCGTGATCGTCCGGCCGGAAGCGTCGAGCACTTTCGCAGTGAGACCCGCGTTCTTGCCGGGCGCCGTCGAGAGCAGATCCGGCACCAGCGCTGCGAAGTGCGCCGGGTACCAGACGACCGCCAGCATGGTCCGGCTCCGGCCCCGGCCCGCGATGTACTCGCGCCTGACCAGCTGATCGCCGGGATCAAGGTTGAAGATGTCCTGCACGTACAACGGGGGCACCACCAGCTCGGCGGCCGTGACCCGGCTGGTTTCGCCCTCCATCAGGCTGGACCTGAGCCGCTGGACCGTGGTCAGCCGGTCCCGTCCCGTCGCGGTCGACGTCACCTCGTCCGCGACGAACGTGCCACGCGGACTCGTCCTGATGAGCCCTTCCACCATCAGCTGGTTCAAGGCCCTGCTGACGGTTGCCGCTGCGACGTTCCACCGCTGGCACATCTCCCTGTTGGTCGGGAGTTTCTCGCCTGGAACGAGTTCGCCGGTGAGTATCGCCTGCCGGTAGTGATCGGCGATCGCGGTGAACGTCTTGGAGCCGGCCATGCGCTACTCCTCGGTCGAGGTGACAGTCACTCAGGAGCACACTAGTGAACCGACGTTGAAGCCGACAGCACTTCTCCTCGCTCTACCTTCTGACCTAGGACACAGGTTGAGTGCTCTAGGGAGTTCGCAGTGGCGGTTCGCAAGAGGTCTCGCGCGTCAAGGACCTTACGGACTCAGGCATCGAGCGTTTCCAGATCTCCCGGACCGTCTTCAGGGCGGGGGGTCCGGCGGTTCACGGTGTCCTCGTCGGCGCTCTCGGGCGTTGCTTCATCGGGCTCCTTTCGCGGCCGAGTTCGGCCCGATCGCCGCCGACGCGCCAACCGGGGCATCGGGCGTCCGTGCAGCCGTCCCGATTCCGGGGGCGGTCGGAGGGCTCGAAGTTCAGCGCACCGGCTCGGGCCCCGGCGAGGGGGACGGGGTGCCCGCCCAGCGGTGCAGGGCGGCTTCGAGGGCGGCGGCGTCGGCGGCGGCCCCGGTGGCGGTGCTGGTGGTGTCGCAGGCCCAGGCGACCACTCCGTCCGGGCGGACGAGGACTCCGGTCGGTGTCGCGCTGTCGTCGGCCACAGCGGTCACAACGGTCACCCGCCCGGTCCAGTCCGAGGCGAGGCGGGTGAACGCGCCGTCCGCCGTGCGGTCGAGCAGCAGGAACCCGCCGCCGTGGCCGTGGTCGACCAGCCGGGAGCCGTCCCCCAGCCACAGGTCGGGGACGTACCGCCCGACCAGCGGGTGGTCGCCGGGCAGGTCGATGCGCTGCGTCACCCCGGAGATCTTCTTGACCGCGTGGGTCGCGCCCGCCCCGGTGCCCAGCAGGTCGGCGACGACCTCCCGGAGCGCGGCCGACTTGGCGTCACCGCGCATCACCCCGATCTGGGCCCGCGTCCAGTCCAGCACCCAGGCGCCGAGGGGGCGGCGCTCGGCGTCGTAGGTGTCGAGCAGTCCTTCGGGCGCCCACCCGGCGACCACGGCGCCGAGCTTCCAGCCGAGGTTCATCGCGTCGCCGACCCCGAGGTTGAGCCCCTGGCCGCCGAACGGCGAGTGCACGTGCGCGGCGTCGCCGGCCAGGAGCACCCGCCCCGAGCGGTAGGCCGCGGCCTGGCGGGCGTTGTCGCTCCAGCGGGTCGCGGGGCCGCGCAGCACGGTGAGGGTGACGTCGGTGCCCGAGACCCGGCGCAGGCTGCTCTGCACCTCCTCAAGGGTGACCGGCGCGGAGCGGTCGGCGGGGCCGCCGTCGAACTCCACGGTGACCACCCGCCCGGGCTGCGGCCCGTAGCGGTAGGCGCCCCGGGTCGACCACGCCCATCCGTCCGCGAGCACCGTGGGGTCGGCGATGTCGACGACCGCCAGGTGTCCGGTGAGTTCGGGGTCGGTGCCGGGGAAGCCGATGCCCGCGAGGCGGCGCACGGTGCTGCGCCCGCCGTCGCACCCGACCAGCCATCCGGTGCGCACCGTGCCGGCGGTGGTGGTGACGAGCACGCCGTCGCCGGTGTCTTCGAGCGCGGTGACCTCCACCCCGCGACGCACCGCCACGCCCAGGCGCGCGGCCTGGCCGGCCAGCAGTGCCTCCAGCTCGCGCTGCGGCACCATCCGCGCTCCGTCGACGGCGGTGTGCGCGGCGAGGTCGGCGTCGGACCAGTCCACGAGGTCGGCGTCGAGGACCATCCCGGCGAAGTGCCCGGTGAAGCGGGGTGCGCGCGCCGGCCGGCCGCCGCCGGGCGACTGGTCGACCGCGCGGGCGAACGACCCGACCCGTTCGAGCTGCTCCCGCTGCACCTGTTCGGCGGCCGGCAGCAGGCCGCGGCGGTCGAGCGCCTCGGCCGTCGGGACGTTGACCGCCCCCGCCTTCATCGACCGGTCCGGCTCGGCGAGCCGTTCGAGCACCTGCACCGTCGCCCCGGAGAGCGCCAGCTCGGCGGCGAGCACGAGGCCCACCGGCCCGGCGCCGACGACGGTCACGTCCACGTCCCGCTGCACGTCCCGGCTCACGGCCTGGTTCGAATCCTGGTTCACATTCATAGTCACGAACAGTGTTCTATAAACGAACGGCGTTCGTGTCAAGCTATGATGGTCCGGTGAACCCGAGAGAGCGACGCGCGGCACGCCACCAGCCGCCGAACCCCGACGCCGAGACCGAGACCGACCCCAGGCCGCGGCGCCGCAAGGCCCCCATCACCGTGGACCAGGTCATCGACACCGCGCTGGACGTCATCGCCACCGAGGGCTACGAGGCACTGACCATGCGCCGCCTCGCCGGCGCCCTCGACACCGGACCCGCCTCGCTCTACGCCCACGTCGTCAACAAGGCCGACCTCGACGAACTGCTCATCGGACGGCTGTGCGCCGCGCTCGCCCTGCCCGAGCCCGACCCCGCGGCCTGGCGGGACCAGATCCGCGGCGTCTGCACCCAGATCCGCGACCAGTACCTGGACTACCCCGGGATCTCCCGCGCCGCGCTCGCCATGGCCCCCACCGACCTCGAAACCATGCGCGTCAGCGAAGGGATGCTGGCGATCCTGCTCGCCGGCGGCGTCGCCCCACAGGCCGCCGCCTGGGCCGTCGACGCGCTCCTGCTGTACGTGGCCGCCTACTGCCTCGAAGTCTCGATCGTGCGCCAGCGAGCGGCACACGACGACGACGCGTGGGTCCTCGACCGCGACGAACTGCAGCGCCGCCTCACCGCCCTGCCCGCCGCGGCCTTCCCCCACACCACCCGCCACGCCGCCGAAATCACCGCCGGCACGGGCCACGACCGCTTCGACTTCACCGTCTCCCTGATGATCGACGGCCTCGCCCGCCGCTAGGGCGCGTCTTCAAACTCCCGCCTGCGCGCCGGCGTTGGGGCACGCACCTCGCCGCGTTGTCGTCAGTCGCCGATGCTCCGCATGGACTCCCTCCTCCGCCTTGCGATGCACGCACCCCAACGCCGCCACGCCCGCCCTCCGGGCGGACGACGGGAGTTTGAAGACACGCCCT